>JAZUPH010000016.1:0-63088 GCA_045605145.1 Oscillospiraceae bacterium
CGCCCGGGGCATCTTCACGCCGCGGTTCGCTCCGGGCTGCCCAGCCCAACATTTTTTAGACTACGGTGGTTGTCATTGACGCGGATACCCTCCACCGGCAGTATTCGGTTACGGCAAATAGCCTTACCGATATACTACCGAAAGCGGTAACAGTTCTCTAACACCCGCCTGTGCCCGCTCTAAATTTGTTCTGCGGGACGCGTTAGAAAAAGCAAAGCACAACCCACCAAAAAAGAAATCGCGCTTTTGCGCGATGAAGTCCTCACTCTGTTTGGATGAAATCTGCTTCAAGGACGGATTTAGCTGAAAAAAGCACACATTGTCTTGGTAGACAAATGTGTGCTTTTTTTCTGGTCGGAGTGACGGGATTTGAACCCACGGCCTCTTGGTCCCGAACCAAGCGCGCTACCAGCTGCGCTACACCCCGATCAACCACCAAGACATTATAACCATCGCGCATGCCTTTGTCAAGTCGTGATGCGGGAATTTCTCGCTTAGCTGTCGCAGTACACAGGCAGTACGCCGCTATATACATCCATAACAAGAAATAGAAAATAAAACCAAGGCGGGTGTTGGATTAAATTATGCAGATATGAGATAATCAGCGCATAGAAATAATATGCTCAATCAATATACACGCGCGGGACGCGATCGGAAACTGAGCAGAGCAGCTCATATGAGATCGTTCCGCACTTGGCGGCAAGTCTATCAAGATCGTGGGTGACAGCACCGAAAATCGTCACCTCATCCCCTGCCTTGCAGCCGGGTATACCAGTGACATTAAACATACACATATCCATGCAGATGCGGCCTATCTGAGGCGCGGTGTGCCCATTAATAACAGCGTCGAAACTCCCGGACAGGGATCTGTGAAGGCCATCTGCATAGCCGATGGAAGCAACAGCCGTCAGCATATCGTCAGACGCCGTATAACAGCGGCCGTAGCTGATGCTGTCACCGGCTGTGTGACGGTTTACAGCCGCTATACGGGCCTTGAGAGCCATGGAGGGGCGCAAATCAAGCCGTTCGCCCTCCCCTGCTGGATGGTAGCCGTATAGTGCAATGCCGGGGCGCACCATGTCAAGGGCGTACTGGGGATAATTGATGACCGCGCCGGAATTGGCGCAGTGCCTGAGGGTGAATTTATGGCAGAAGCGCGACTCTATGGTATCTGCCGCGGTCATAAAGCGCTCAAACTGCAAGGCGGTGAATGGATCGTCCGGCTCGTCAGATACTGCAAAGTGGGTGAAAATACCCTCTGCGTCAAAGCAGCCACAGGAGAACAGCCGCTCAAGATGTGAAAGAAGTTCACCGTCCTGTGTGTTAAAGCCCAGCCGCCCCATTCCTGTGTCCAGTTTAATATGGATGCTGAGCCTCTTACCGTTTTCTTTCAGCACGGAAGCATACTCCAGCGCTGTATCAATATTGGCAACTGTCTGAGTAACGCCCATATCTGACAGGATGCAGATATATTCCGGGGCTGTCCAGCCCAGTATAAGTATGGGGGCAGTGATGCCCGCGTCGCGAAGATGCACAGCCTCATCAAATGAGGCCACTGCAAGATACTCACAGCCCAACCTTACCAGAAGGCGGGACACCTCAACCGCGCCATGTCCGTAGGCATTGGCCTTAACCACGCCCAGGAAACGGCAGCCCTCCGGCAGGGTCGCCCTGATAGTTTTGTAGTTATGTTCAATGCTGCCAAGGCTTATCTCGGCCCAGCAGCGCTTCGTAAGACTGTACATAGTAGAAAAACCTATCCTCTGTCCGATAAGTTAACTCGGAGGGAGCGCCGGGCCCCCTCCGGTGAAGAAATTATTCCGCTCTGACGATCTGTGTGGCGGTTACAAGCTCACCCTGAGCATTGGGCGCGGTGATTGTAACCTTATCGCCTGCGTCAAGCACGGCGATTAGCTCGCTAAACTCGGTGGAGATGACATAGTAGCAGTCGCCGCCCTCAAGCATGATATACGCCTTTGTGTAACCATCGACAACAGCGTAGCGAATCTCCTCAATGATGCCGGTTACGGTGGCGTCGGCCAGTGCCTCACTGTCGGCGTTGACGGAAACGTTGTGCTGCTTAAGAAGGCTGATATATTTGCTTTCGCACTCAGCAACGGTGTTGGCGGTGGCAACGATCTGATACTGCTGGACATTGACCATCGCATACATCTTTACGAGGTTGGAATCGTCCTTAAGGGCCATAAAGTAAGTGGGCTGGCCGGAGATGTTCAGGAGCAGTGGGAAAGTGGAATTGTATTCATACTGCTGTACCGCGCCCTCGGCAGAGCTGGCGGCAGAGTATTCCTCCGCACCGGCGATGGGATAGAAGCGCGCCTCTTTCGTACGTTGGTTGACGAGGATAAAACCAATGTTGGACTCGTCACTGCTGACGGAGGTGACGCCGGTGTAGACCCAGACGTCATCATTCTGGGCGATGAAATTGGAGCCGTCTGTGGTCATTACGCAACCGGTCTGGGCGAACACGGAGTTCCAGAACCCGTTGTGGTAGGTGCCGTAATAATTGTACTGCCGGATGATGAGATCGTCACTGAAGACCCTGTCGACCCATGTGGGGACATCTTCTATAGCGTAATACTCACTCTCACCTGTTACCGCGTTGAGAAGGACAGCGCCGATGCAGTCCTCACCGCCGAAAAGGCCGATGGTCTTATCGACAACTGACGCCACCCAGAAGGGGTTTCCGTCCTCATCGATCTCAAGGTTAACATCGGTGAACATCAGCATGGGGTAGTTGATGCGCAGCCAGCGGTCTACATTGCGGAAGAAGTACTCAGAGGGGGAATACTTCATTCCTTCCTCAAGGCGGACTACGCTTACGTTCTGGGTCACCATATCGATGACCATATAGGCAGGGATGCCCTCAGACACATTGTTCATCCACTTAAAGAAGCTGCCGTAATTGAGGTAGGTGACGCGCACCGGGCGCCCCTGGTAATTGATCTGGAAAGACTCATGATTAACGGTAAACTGGCTGACAAGATCGGAAAGCTCGCCCAGCTTGCGGTTTGCAAGTGTGTTTGCGCTGCTGCCGTCAAGCATGGGGATCTGGTCGTAGGAAATTTCATCGATCTCGGCCCCAAAGTCACCGGTCTGGGTGCTGATAAGCTCACTGTACTCGTCCGCGTGGAACATGATGGGAGCGGAGATTATGCCGCCAACGACAAGAATGGCAAGCGGGACGGCAATAGCAATGAGCCAGTTTTTAAGTTTCTTAAACTCTGCCTTGACATCTTCACCGGTCATGATCGGAACACCTTCGGGACTGGTGGCGTACTGTGGGCGCTTTTTGTTCTTATTGAACGCACTTGAAACAACGGCAAAGGCGATAATAACCGTCAATATATAGCCGTAAAAGCCGGTATTTTTAAAATTGATGGCAGGAAGCTGCACATAGTACATCACAAGCGCAATTATAGCTGTGATGAAGATCCGCAGGCCGAGGCGCTTACCTCTGTTACGCGGCATTTTTGTAATGTTATTCATAATTTACCCTCGCAATCTTGTAAATGACAGGGCGCATAGCCGTGCTGGATCATTATACCATGCGCACAATGCATAATCAAACATATTTTATGCCATTATAATGTGCGAAAATTGTAAAAATTGTTTTAATTGCTTGTAAGATGGTAAATATCATGATATTATATCCGGGCAAATATCGCCATTGGAGCGTAAAATATGGAGGTTAGAATGAAGGTTGGAAAGATAATCGGCAAGGCCGCCGCAATTACCGCAGGTGTCGTCGCCGGTGTTGGCGTTGCTGCCGTTGCAGGCGCTGTTGTGGGTCTGAAGAAATGGGCCAAGGATGAGGAGTCTGACTGCATCCGCATCGTCATCAACAACACCCGCGGCATCCGCATCAGCAAGACTGATGATAAGGATAAGTTTGAGATAGAGATGAATTACGATTGGCAGACCGATCCCGACTTCATGGATTGCTGCAACTGCGGCTGTTGTGATGAGGATTGCGACTGTGATTGCGACTGTGATTGCGATTGCGATTGCGAAGAAGCCAACGAGAGCGAGTGCAATTGCTGCTGCGTGGATATGAAGTCCGATGAGAACGAAGAGGCATCCTGCGAGGCTTGTGAAGCTCCTGCAGCCGAGGAGAATACTGAGGCTTAATGCCTGGTTTCAACACACTACTGCCCTGCCCACCCGGGCGGGGCGGTTTTTTATTCTTTGGCAAAATGAGCAAAAAAACTCTGTCGGATCGTCTCAATTTAAAGCATAAAAATCTTGACTTAGAATTATTAGCTGTTATAATGATTTTACGAAAATTTATACCCTATAGGCCGCGATTGGGGCCAAGTAGCATTGGGATACGCCGGACAGAGAGCTGCCGTTTGCTGAGAGGCGCACGGTCGTCCAATGTGAATACCCCCCATAGCCCTGCACTGAACACATAAGGTTATTAGGCTGCAGCGAATGACGCCCGTTAACGCGTCAGATCTGTCAAGATCACTGAGGCGCCGTAGTTTTCGGCGCAAACCAAGGGTGGTACCGCGAGAAATGCTCTCGTCCTGTGGATGGACGGGGGTTTTTATTTTTGGAGGAAGAGCAAAGATGCCTATCACACATTTTCTGGAGAAGAATGCAGCAACTATCGGCGATGAGATCGCGCTGGTTGAGATAAACCCCGAGCGCGAGGGTCGCAAGACCATGAACTGGGAGGAGTTCGCCCTTGTTGAGGCGGACGCAGAGGGTGCATACCGCCGCCAGATCACTTGGAAAGAATTTGATTTCAGGGCCAACCAGTTTGCAAATCTGCTGCTTGCCAACGGCGTGCAACGCGGTGACAAGGTCGCTGTCCTGCTTATGAACTGCATTGAGTGGCTGCCCATATATTTCGGCATTCTTAAGGCCGGCGCCCTGGCTGTACCACTCAACTACCGCTACACAGCTGATGAGATAGAGTACTGTCTGAAGCTGTCCGATTCTTCCATGCTTGTTTACGGGCATGAGTTTATCAGCCGCGTTGACGAGGCGAAGGGAAATCTTCCCGAAATCAAGAAGTATTTCTACGTTGGCAACGATTGTCCCGAATTTGCCTTCAACTACTACAAATTCATCGGCTTCTGCAACGGCGAGAAGCCCAATATTGAGTTGACCGATGATGACGATGCAGCCATATACTTCTCCTCAGGCACTACCGGCTTCCCCAAGGCAATTCTGCACAAGCACCGCAGCCTGACCCATTCTGCCCTGTGTGAGCAGGCGCACCACAGTCAGAGCCATGACGACTGCTTCCTTTGTATGCCGCCTCTTTACCACACCGGCGCAAAAATGCACTGGTTCGGCAGCCTTGTCTCCGGTTCTAAGGCGGTCCTCCTGCGCGGCATCTCCCCACAGTACATTTTTGAGACTATCTCCAGTGAGAATGTCACTATCGTTTGGCTGCTGGTACCCTGGGCCCAGGATATTCTCGACTGCATTGATGCGGGTAAGATCAATCTCAACGATTATCAGCTTTCTCAGGTTCGCCTGATGCACATCGGCGCACAGCCCGTGCCGCCCAGCCTTATTAAGCGCTGGAAGGACTACTTCCCCACTCACGAGTATGACACCAACTACGGCCTGTCTGAGTCCATCGGCCCCGGCTGCGTACATCTGGGAGTGGAGAACATTCATAAGGTCGGCGCGATCGGCAAGGCCGGTTACGGCTGGAAGGTCAAGATCGTGGATCCCGAGCTTAACGAGATCACTACACCCGATGAGGTGGGCGAGTTGGCAGTGTCCGGCCCCGGCGTCATGACCTGCTACTATCACGATGAGAAAGCCACAAACGAAGTTCTCAAGGGCGAATGGCTGCTCACCGGCGACATGGCCATTTATGACGAGGACGGCTTCATATTCCTCGTTGACCGCAAGAAGGATGTTATCATCACCGGCGGCGAGAACCTGTATCCTGTTCAGATCGAGAATTTCATGCGCGGCTGTGACCTTATCAAAGACGTTGCAGTCATCGGCAGACCCCATAAGCGCCTGGGCGAGATCGCTTCCGCCATTGTTGAGCTGAAGGATGGCGTTACCGCCACTGTGCAGGATATCGCCGATTTCTGCCAGGGGCTCCCCCGCTACAAGCGCCCTCGCGAGATCATCTTCGACATCATCCCCCGCAATCCCACCGGCAAGATCGAGAAGCCCCGCCTGCGTGAAAAGTACGGCAGCGCTTCGCTGGTGGCGGATGCAAACGAGATAAAGCTCTGATCCATTGCTTTACCGGCATATATAAAGCAAGAGCCGCTGCGTTATGCAGCGGCTCTCTTCTTTCATTTCATTGCAGGTGCAGGCTCCAGGGTCTGCGCTAGTTTTTTGGGTACTGCAAATTTAATGTGGTGGGGCAGCACCTCGATTTTAAAATATGTACCGTCCATAATCTCGCCGTCAAGAGAAGCGGCAAACCCTTCCTGCGCCTCAACCTCAACCACTCTGCCCTGCCTGTAGTAAAGTATGTCCTGCAGCTTGGGATCGTCAAGGTGCTTCCCGGCCTTATAGACATTGATAACAGACAGAAAACGCAGGCGGTTAATGACCTTAACCGAGCAGACATCAATAAGACCGTCATCGTTGCGGGATCTGGGAGAGCTGTTGAAGGCGCCGCCCACGAAGGTGCCGTTGGCAACTGTACACAGCAGCAGTTCATCGCCGCCGATCTGCTCGCCATCCACACGAACACGGCAGCGGGTACTAAGTGGACTCAAAAAACATTTGATGATGCCGCTGTAATAGGCGTTCCTGCCGCCAATGATCTTCTTGTGCTTGATCTGGTGCATAACTTTTACAACAGATGTGTCAAAACCAAAGCTGAAAATATTGATGCAGTAGCGATCATTGACCTTGAGAAGATCGACTGGCTTCTCCTCAGCTTCAAACAAGTCAGCAAGATTGCGGTAATACTCCACGCCGCCAACGCATTTTGCAAAGTCATTGCCGCTGCCGCAGGCATAGCAGGACATTGAGGCGTTTTCAAAACCGGCAATTCCGCTTGCAACCTCATTCAGGGTGCCGTCACCGCCGCAGGCGTAAAAGCGCATTGGGGTCACACTATCCTCAGTGCAGCGTCGACGGATGTACTCAGTTGCGTCCATTGGGCCACGGGTCACATAAACCTCATAATCGTACAGACCGTCGTACTTCTTAAGTTCTTCGGCAATCCCTTTTGCCCCCACTCCGTTACCGGCATTGGGATTTAATATAAATACATGCTTCATATAATATCTGCTCCGGGATAGTAAAATTATTTGAGTCTGTCATCCACACAAGAGCCAAATTAGACAGGCTTATATAATTTTGGCACATTTTGAAGAAAACTTCAATATTTTGTAGAAAGATTTTCTAAATCTTCTGTTACTTACCGCAAGATTCTGATAAAATGACACTGTGATGATCGGAGGTGCATATATGAAAACTTCCAACTCCCCTGCCCCGTTGGAAATAGAAAGAAAATACCTTATTCGAATGCCGCAAGAGACGGTGCTTCAGGATCATGCTGCCCGCAGGATCGACATGGTACAGACCTATCTGACTGCCGATGACAGCGGATACGGCCGCCGGGTAAGGATGAGCGATGACGGGTGCGGAGCAGTTTACACATACACCGCCAAGCGTAAAGTTAGCGAACTGGTGCGCGAGGAGATTGAGCGGGAAATTGCACGGGATGAATACATGGCGCTTTTAAATAGCGCCGACCAGGGGCTTAATCCCATAGTAAAAACCCGCTGGTGCATCCCATGTGAGGGGCACATCCTTGAGATAGACATATATCCATTTTGGGAGCATACTGCCGTACTGGAGGTGGAATTGTCTGCAGAAAATGAGTCATTTTTCCTTCCCGGTTGGCTGGGCGCCGCCTGTGAGGTGACTGGTGATGCAAAATACCTTAACATCAGTCTTGCGCGAATTATACCTCCGGAGCCGGATATGAGTATATTTGCGGATTGATTTCAAGCATGACTTAATTCTACATTACAAACGAAGAACAGCGCCATCACATTTCGGCGCTGCTCTTTAAATACTTTTCAGTTCATTTGCCAATTGATTGACATCAGATACTCATAATAAGGCATGAGGAATTCGAAATCATCGGCGATAATGCGGGGAAGATCGGGGTCAAACAGTTCTCCGCCAAAGTTATCCGAGTAAGACAATGCAAAGTGCTTGCAGTTGTACCACGGATTGAGGAGCGGCCCAACATCCTTTTTAAGCCGCTTATAGGTCTCACCCTCAAAAGTGAACTTATCCTGGGCGTTGAAACGTTCCACAAGCCGCTCAAGCTTTGCAGGGTTAGCGTCGATCGCGGCCCTGTAAATGTCCATCTGAGCAGGGCTGGAGGAATAGAACCCCATACCCCGTGAGTGATCGGCGGCACCTATCTCAAACCAGAACATCGGCCCCGCAAGAAGTCCCTGCCAGTTCTTCATGGAAAACCAAAGGTGATCCTTGTACGGTCCCCTGCCGTGCAGGCGCCGTGCATCGCGATAGATTCGCGCCGCATGGAGATTAAGTCCCATATCGGGATAACGGCTGTTCATGATCTCAGCCGTCTGTTGGGCAAGGGCTTTAAATGGTTTTAGCAGATACTCCTCATATTCACTTTTGTGCACCAGAAACCAAGGGCGCTCATTATTAAATGCAAGACCCCAGAGAAAATCCGAAGTCTCCTGGGAAAATCCGTTGAACATAACACAACACCAATATTACACAATCGCCGGCGCATATATAATGCGCCGGCGAAATAGATTTATGCTGATTTATCAGTCGTCGTCCTCAGCGGCCTTAGCCTCGGCAATGATCTTTGCCTGGGTGGCTGCGGGAGCCTCATCATAGCGGACAAACTTCAGACTGAAGGAGCCGCGGCCCTGAGTCATGGAGCGCAGGTCAATGGCGTAACCGCTCATCTCGCCCATGGGAACCTCAGCCTCAACAACCTGCATGCCGTCGCTGTTGGCATTCATGCCCATGGGGCTACCGCGGCGCTTGGACAGGTCGGACATAATGTCGCCCAGGTTGTTATCGGGAATGGTAACGGTCAGATAGCCGATAGGCTCAAGAATTACGGGGCTGCCCTTGGGGATACCGTCCTTGAAGGCAAGGCTGGCAGCGGTCTTGAACGCCATTTCGGAAGAGTCAACAGGATGGTAGGAACCATCGTACAGAACAGCCTTCAGGTAAACCATGGGGTAGCCAGCCAGGACGCCCTTGAGAACGCTCTCACGCAGACCCTTTTCAACAGCGGGGAAGAAGTTCTTAGGCACGCTGCCGCCGAATACCTGCTCCTCGAAGATCAGGTCCTCGGACTCGGACTGGGGCTCAAATCTGATCTTAACATCACCGAACTGGCCGTGACCACCGGTCTGCTTCTTATGACGGCCGTGAGCGTCAACGGTCTTACGGATCTTCTCACGGTAAGCGATACGCTCGGGAGACAGGGTGACGGCAACGCCGTACTTCTCCTTCAGCTTGGTGCAGAGGACATCGATCTGGATGTCGCCAGCGCCGGAGATAAGCATCTGATGGGTCTCAGCGTTGTTGTAAACGCTGAAGGACAGATCCTCTTCATTCAATCTGTTCAGACCGGAAGCCATCTTGTCATCCTGACCCTTAACAGCGGGAGCGATAGCCATGGTGTAGCAGGGCTCAGCAAAGGTCAGACCCTCAGCAGTAATGGGGTTCTTGGGATCGCACAGGGTGTCGCCGGTCTTGGTGGCAGTCAGCTTGGAAACGGCACCGATGTCGCCGCAGCCAATCTCCTGAACCTCAAGAGTCTTCTTGCCCTGGATGTAGTAGATGTGACCCATCTTCTCCTGAGAACCGGTGCGGGGGTTCAGCAGGGACATATCGGGGGTCAGCTTGCCGCGGATGACCTTGAACTGGCTCATCTTGCCGTACTGGTCGAGCATGTTCTTGTAAACGATAAGAACGGTGCTGCCGTTGGGATCAATGACGATCTCCTCGCCGTCAACATCGTACTCTTTCTTAGCCTCGCCGGGGGCGGGGAACAGATCAACTATGGCGTCCAGCAGAGAGGCGGTACCCAGGTTGCTCACAGGGCTGCCGCAAAATACGGGGAATAGAGAATGATCGTGCAGGCCGATCTTCAGACCGTTGATGATCTCCTCGGTGGTGAACTCCTCACCCTCGAAGTACTTCTCCATCAGCTCTTCATCGGTCTCAGCAACGGCCTCGGCGATGGCCATGTAAAGCTCTTCCAGCTCATCAGCCATATCGGCGGGAATGGCGCGCTCAACAGCCTTGCCGTTCTTTACCTCATAGCCCTTCTTAGTGATCAGGTCAACATAACCCTCGGCCTTGCCAGAGGCACCTTTGATAGGAGCCATCAGGGGGCAGACAGCACTGCCGTACTTATCATGCAGAGCCTTGAAGGTGTCTTCAAAGCTGGCATGCTCTTCATCAACACGGGAGACATAGAAGCCTCTGGGCAGCTTCTTCTCGCTGAGCATTTTCCAGGCCTTCTCAGCGCCGACGGAAATGCCGTCCTTTGCGCTGACAACGATGATACCGCCGTCAACAGCTCTCATAGCCTCAACGGACTCACCGGCAAAGTCAAAGAAACCGGGAACGTCGAGAATGTTGATCTTGCACTTCTTGTACTCACAGTACATGGTGGACAGGTAGATGGAAATCTGTCTCTTAACCTCTTCAGAATCGAAGTCACTGACAGTGTTCTTATCTGTCACCTTGCCAAGTCTGTCAGTTGCGCCGGCAACATAAAGCATACTCTCAGCAAGGCTGGTCTTACCAGCGCTGCTGTGTCCCATCAGGGCTATGTTGCGGACTTTGTCCATTTCATATCTCATAGTCCAAGTTCCTTTCGTATTCAAAATTGAATTACAATTTATTTATCTATGTGCGCAATTTTGCGCGGCACACCAACTATTATACCTCTATATGTAATAAAAGGCAACAATTATTTGAAGAATTTTCAGCCTTTTCGGGCGAAAACAGATAACAAAATCTGCGCAGCGGAGTTGATGAACATATATGTAGCAAGATTTCCCACACTTACAATGCCATCTGTACCGAACCAGAACAGGGAGAACACCAGCAGAACACCAAGTATAGATCCGGCAGCAGCAACAACGGTTGCCGCTATGGTGGAGTTCCTCAGGCTCTGTCCGCCGGCAATTGCGGCCGCAAAGGGCCCGGCGCTGTCCTTCGCCAGAACAGCCATACAGTCACAGGGCGTTGTAAGCTGATTTGTGCTGATGGCGTAGCAGTCAGTGACAGAAAGATGCTCAACATTGTCAACGGGGATCTTGAACTTCTGTTTAACAGAGGCGGGGGTGACGTTAAAATCACGCACTGCAAAGAGAATGCTGATCCTTGTCTTCACAAGGGAGAGCAGTGATCTCTGCACAGTGTTTGACGGAACATAGGACAGGTCGTATCTTGCATACAGCTTCTGCTCCACCGCCATGTATACGGCGTTGTTCTTGTCTCTGTCTGCGGGGATACGCATACCAAGAAGATTCATGTAGCCGGAATTGCCAATAGTGACTTTTTCGCCCTTGATAATTCCCTGAACGCCGCCGCTCTCACTGAAGGAGAAATTGTATACCCGGGCTATGTTCAGCTTCTGCTGGCGAAGAAGATCGGCAAAGCAGCGGGAAAGCCCTGAGCCTGATGCAATCATAAGGCTGGCCGCATAAATGATCGCTTTAGATCTGTCATCGCCGAATATGGTAACGTTGTCGATACCAACAGTACCCGCAGGGTAAATATCCTCATCGGTAATTAGCGCACTGTCGGAGTCTGCAACCATCTGGGCTCCGCCCCAGCCGGCAATTACCGTACCTGCCCTTATCGCAATAGTGCTGACCGCATTAAACGGCAGAACATAGGCCAAAGCCGCGGTAAGGGAAGCGGAGACGGTAAGCAGCGCCGCGAAGGCGCGGAAAAAAGCGCTGGTCTCTCCCCTGCCGATGCTGACAATGGCGGCCAGAGACACGGAAAGCACCATGAGAATGGGCGCCACAACTCTGTAGCAGGTGTCAGAAAAATCCTCCTGAGTGAGGTTCCTGTAAAAGCCCTCAGTTCTGCGGGAGAGCTTCTTGATTACAGTCCTGTCCTCGAAGGTGTCTATGTCCGTAATCACACCTACAGGGGATGGCATATTTGCCGCAGCGGACAGAGAGCTGTGCATAGATCTGCTGTAGAGTAGATCACTCAGTATGCAGAATGTCATGGCAAGGGCGAATATTGCACTATAGGGCATACCTGCATCGGTATTCTTCTGTGCAAGAAGTGACATACCGTCCAGCACGGTAAATAACCCTGACAGGAAGATAAGCGACTCTATGCCGGGCTCGGCATGGAGAAGATTGCCTGCGCCGCGTATAAGTGTCCTGATACCCATTGCGGCACACAGAAGCTGCAACAGTAGCAGAGCGCCAACGGAATACAGGGTCTTTTCACCAAGCTCAAAGGGGAACCACCATCCACGCTCAACAGCGAATGTGAGCCAAAGAGCAACAAGGGCGGTAACCGCCGAAATGCCTAGGCGTAGTCCCGCCCCCTTGTCTGCAGAAGCATAACGTTGAGCCTCTGCCGCAAGATCCGGCTCAGGCTCCGGCTCGGCCCATGCGGCACCGGAACCGTAGCTGTCATCGGACACGGGGAGAGGGAGAATGTCCTGCTCTTCCGGCAGACGCTCCTGCTCTTCCTCTCCGGTTATACTGCGCGAGACCTGGTCAACGAAAGAGTTGACGGCAACAGGACTTGAAAACTCATAGCTTTCAAAAAAGTCCTCAATATTATCCTCAATAGCGGCCTGCGGAACAGGTTCGATCAACTGATCGGCTTCAAATCCCGCGCCAAGACTGCCGCTTATAAGCAGCAGATCATCGGCACTTTCATAGCCGTCTATATTCACGGCAGCTTCAGACGCAAGAATACCTGCGCCGTCCAAAAGCGCATTGATGTCATCGGCGGATGCTGACGCAACTGAAGACACGGCGTCCTTTTCATCAAAATCGCCGAAATCAATTATTGAGTTATCCGGACGAGCGGCGGCACCGCCTTTATTGGAGCCGTCATTCGTTTTGCGGATCGCCATACATTACACCTCCGGACTTGCTTTTGCCATGCGCTGTTTTGCTGTTTCATATATCACGATGCCCGCTGAAACGGAAGCGTTCAGCGAGTTTACTTTTCCGCTCATGGGAATGCTCATTACAAAGTCGCACTGCTCTGCAACCAGCCTGCTCATTCCTTCACCCTCAGAGCCTACAACGATGGCGACAGCACCGGTGAGATCCGTCTGCCACAGGGTGCTGCTGCCATCGGCGGCAGTACCGTAGATCCAGACACCGCTGTCCTTCAGTTCACGGATCGCGGCGGTGAGATTGGAAACGCGGGCAATGAGCATATGCTCAACCGCACCTGCTGAAGTGCGGGAAACGGTGGGGGTGACACTGGCACTGCGGCGGCGGGGTATGATGACACCATGGGCACCAAGACCCTCGGCAGTGCGGATAATTGCGCCAAGATTGTGGTCATCGGTAATTCCGTCGCAGATGATGATAAACGGCTCCTCTCCCCTTTCATGGGCAAGAGCGATAATATCTGCAACATCACAGTATTCCTTCGCGGCGGCGATTGCGATAACGCCCTGGTGATTGCCGGTGCGTGTCATGCCGTCCAGCTTGCGCTTGTCCGTTTCGACAACCACAGCACCGGCGGCCTTGCCCGCAGACACAATGAAGGTCACAGGCCCCTCAATGGCGCAGGAGATATAGATCTTGTCAAGTGGTGTACCGGCGCGGATCGCCTCAACAACCGCGTTTTTGCCTTCGATAAGGCGGCTTACCTCATCTTCCTGCTCCTCGTTAACGGGAGGGTTGCGCCGCTCGTAACCGCCGCGGTCATTGCGGCGGCTGTTGCCGCGTTCGCTGTAGCGCTCATTTCTGCGGCCCTTGTCGAAATTACTCATATAAATGCCCTCAGCTCTTCAACTCTGTCAGTGCGCTCCCAGCTCAGGTCAAGGTCGGGACGGCCAAAGTGACCGTATGCCGCAACACTGCGGTAGCCGGGCTTGAGAAGATCAAGCGTGGAAATGATTTTGGAGGGGCGCAGGTCAAAAAGCTCGGGAACGAGAGCGGACAGCTTCTCATCGGACATAAGGCCTGTACCTCTGGTGTCAACAATGACGGATACCGGGCGTGCAACGCCGATTGCATAGGCGATCTCGATCTGGCACTGGCGCGCAAGACCGGCGGCAACAATGTTCTTGGCAACATATCTGGCCATGTAGGCGCCGGATCTGTCTACCTTGGTGGGATCCTTACCCGAGAAGGCCCCGCCGCCGTGGCTGGCGAAGCCGCCGTAGGTATCAACAACGATTTTTCTGCCGGTAAGGCCGCTGTCGCCGACAGGGCCGCCAACGACAAAACGCCCGGTGGGATTGACATACACCTTGGTATCGCGGGTAATCATGTGGGCGGGAATGGTGGTCTTTATAACCTCTTCATAAATTGCCTCGCGCAGAGTTTCGATGCTCACATCGGGGTCATGCTGGGTAGACACAACGACAGCCGGGCAGAAGACAGGGCGTCCGTCACTGTCATAAGCCACAGTGACCTGGCTCTTACCGTCAGGACGCAGGAAAGGCAGTACGCCGGTCTTACGCACAAGAGCCAGCTTACGTGACAGGGCGTGGGACAGGGCGATAGGTGCGGGCATAAGCTCCGCAGTGTCGTCACAAGCGAAGCCAAACATCATGCCCTGATCGCCGGCACCGGTCTCATCCGGATCGTCAAAAGCGTTGTCAACGCCCATTGCTATATCAGGCGACTGCTCATCAATAGCAGTAAGAACAGCACAGCTGTCAGCGGTAAAGCCGTACTCTGGCTTGTCATAGCCGATCTCGCGGATCGTTTTACGCACGATCTGAGGGATCTCAACATAACAATCGGTAGTGATCTCGCCCATTACAAGAACCAAGCCGGTGGTGGCGCAGGTCTCACAGGCAACGCGGGCGTGCTTATCCCTGGAAATGATTGCATCCAAAACGGCATCAGAGATCTGATCGCAGACCTTATCGGGATGCCCTTCGGTGACGGATTCGGATGTGAAAATTCTATCAGCCATAAACTTTGCTACTCTCCTGTATGATATACTGTGCTATGCACAAACATTGTCGCATGATGACATACTATTCTATCACAGAGTTAAAATTTTGTGTAGTGTTTTGGCGCTTAATTTTTTGAATTATTGGACAAATGGGTATAAATGATTTATAATCGAAGTGGGTTAAATCTTGATTAAGGAGGTACAGCCTTGAAATCCATAAACCGCGCCATCGACCGCTTTTGTGTGAAGCACCCCAATTTCGGTGTGCCCAACCTTATGATATACCTTGTCATCGGCAACGCCCTGGTGTTTATCGTGAACATGATGGACAGAACCGGCACTTTCCTGAATTATTTCTATTTCAATTTCGATGCCGTTTTACGCGGTGAGGTTTGGCGTCTGTTCACCTTTGTTCTGGTGCCGCAGGATACACGGATTTTGTATGAA
Organism: Oscillospiraceae bacterium; assembly: GCA_045605145.1. Taxonomy (GTDB): domain Bacteria; phylum Bacillota; class Clostridia; order Oscillospirales; family Oscillospiraceae; genus CAMNAO01. Next base: position 15,565 of record JAZUPH010000016.1, read on the forward strand.
GTAATATCATTGTACTTCTACTACTGGATCGGTTCGACTCTTGAGCGCAGCTGGGGCAGTGCAAAATTCACTGTTTTTTACCTGTCGGCAATGCTGGGCACTGTTATTTACGGCGCGCTGTGCAGTCTGTTGGGCTACAATTTCCTGGGCTGGTACATGAGCGCAAGCTACATTAACCTATCCATGTTCTTCATATTCGCAATGATGTACCCCGATATGCGCGTACTGCTCTTCTTCTTCATACCCATTAAAATCAAGTGGCTGGCCATCGTTGACGCTGTATTCTTTGGAATAGGTATCCTGACCATGCCCTTCCCTATCAATTTCGTGCCCCTGGTTGCGGTTGCAAACGTGTTTATCTTTTGTTGGCCTGACTTTGCCCGAATGTTCGGTAGGAAGAGCCGGCAGGAGCGGAAAAATGTCACTAACTTCCGCAATGCTTCCAGCGCCGCTAAAATCGAGATGAATTACAGGGGCTACCGACATAAATGCAGTGTATGCGGCAGGACGGATGCGGATTATCCGAATTTGCAGTTCAGATACTGTTCCCGCTGTGCAGGCTACCACTGCTTCTGTGAGGATCATATCAATAACCATGTCCATTACACTGATTGATGCTTTCTCTGAATAACAGCACAGCGCCCGGGTTTTTCCCGGGCGCTGATTCTTTATAATATTGTGATGAACTCACCACGCGCTGTGGATGACACCGCCACCCAGAATGCGGTCACCGCAGTAAAATGCGGCAATCTGACCGGGCGCTGGTGCGCGCTGGGGTGTCTCGAATCTGAGAACGGCATCGCTGCCGTCATATTCGATATGCGCGGCAGACGCGCTGTGGGCATATCGCAGCTTTGCCGAAAGCTCAGTGCCTTCTTCGGCAGGCCGACCGTCAAGCCAGCTCACATCGCACACGCGCACATTCAGCTTACCCAGATCCTCCGAAACTGACAGGGTAACGGTATTTGCATCCGCGTTCTTTGCCGTAACATAAAGGGGCTGGGATGCGCTTACGCCCAATCCCCTGCGCTGTCCGATGGTGTATGCGGCAAGGCCGATATGCTGCCCCAGGATTTGTCCCGACGGATCCACAAAGCTGCCAGCACGGAAGCTGACACCACGGGCGCGGATGAATTCCCGATAGTCGCCGCCGTCAAAACATATATCCTGGCTGTCCTTTGCGGATGCTGCTGGCAGCGCATACTCACCGGCAATGCGCCGTATCTCATCCTTTGTCACGCCGCCAAGAGGAAAAACACTGCGCCGAAGCTGCTGGGGAGTCAAAAGGCAGAGCATATAGCTTTGATCTTTATTTCTGTCCGCAGCGGCAAAAAGCTGCGGCTCACCGCTGACAGGATCGCATATCTTCTGCACATAATGACCTGTTGCGATATATTCAATGCCCATATCATCGGCAATCTCAAGCATAATTCTGAACTTTATATCCCTGTTGCAGCCAACGCAGGGACTTGGCGTGCGCCCTGCGGCATATTCAGCAACAAAGGGTAAAATGACGCGGCATTCAAACTCATCGCGGCAATTGCGGACGATGTGACGGATGCCCAGCCTTCTGCAGGATTCGGTGGCGCGTGCTATGCCATCGTCGTTGCAGCCCATATCAAGGGTTACGCCTGTCACCTGCCACCCCTCCCTTTGTAGAAGGAGTACGGCAGCTGTGCTGTCTACGCCGCCGCTCATGGCAAGAAGAATTCTGTTATCACTCATATGCATCACCAATTATGCTGCGGATAACATATCCTGCCATCATCATCCCTGCCACAGGCGGAACAAAGGACACAGAGCCAACTGTAAAGCCATTTTCCTGTGCGCTGATATGCCTCGGCTCCTCCCGGGACCAGAGCACGGTGAGCCGGTCAATGCCCACTTTTCTAAGCTCTTTACGCATCCTGCGGGCAAGTGGACAGTAATTGGTAGAATAGATATCCCCTATCTCAAGCATGCCAGGGTCAATGCGGTTGCCCGTTCCCATGCAGGAGATTAAGTGCACACCAAGCTGGCTGCAGCGCTGAGCCAGAAGCACCTTCGCGCGCAGATCGTCTATAGCGTCAATGACATAGTCGCAGTGGGCAAGCGGTAAAATATCATCAGTTTCAGCTGAGTAGAATATGCCCCAGGCATTGCACTGAGCCGCGGGATTGATCTTCAAGACGCGATTCTTCATCGCTTCGGCCTTGTTTTGACCCAATGTGGAATCAAGTGCGCCCAACTGCCGGTTAAGGTTCGTTGGGCTGAACACATCGCCGTCAACCAGTTCAATATGGCCTACACCTGCGCGCGCAACAGCTTCCGCTGCGCCGCCGCCAACGCCACCGATACCCAGTATCATTACACGGGAATTCTTCAGTTTATCGACACCAGCCTGCCCGAAAATGGGCAGGCTGCGTGTGTATATAGGGTTCATTTCGTTCATCAGTTAAAAAACATAGTCGTAATAATCGTTGTCGATTATCATCTCACTGTACTTGATCTTGTTCTTCACGATGGTAAATATCTCAGAAGCATAGCTGGCCGGAACTGTGACGCCCTCATTGGGAATGAAGGTGTCGGTACGGGAATCGTATCTTCCCAGCTCGGTAATAAAGCTGCGGTTATTGAATATGACAAGAGGATCGCTGGTGGAGAGAATATCAGTACCCATCAGCAGGCGTGAGTCGTACTCAACACCAAAGAGATTGTAAATCGTAGGCAGAATATCGACAGAATAGCAGTACTTGTCAACCTCAATAGTGCCGATCTTATTGTTCCAGATGATAAGGGTGCTGCGGTAAAGCTCAAAATTCTCCTCAACATCTTCACCGGCAAGGGCTTCAAGCGCCTCATAACCGCCCTCAAGGGCCGCGCCGGAGGCCGCATCCTGAACCAGACCGTAGGGATAGTGGTCGCCGCAGATGACGATAACAGTCTTGTCCAGCACACCGGCAACCTGAAGCCGCTCAATAAGCAGCTGAACAGCCAAATCAAGCTCCATATTGCAGGCGAGGTACGCCGCCGCGGAATCGGGCAGCCCACTGCCGGAGACATCCTCCCTATGCTTTGCAGCCATATTGTTGCCGCCGAAAGAGTAGTTGGCGTGGCCGCTCATAGTGAGGTAGTATGCGTGGAAGGGCTGACTTGCAAGGAAGTCATCGGTGGTAATGTCAATCAGCTGATAGTCAGAGGGGGGCCAGGAGTAATCGATGACATTGCTACTGTTAACACCTGCGGAACCGATATACATTCCGGGACTGCTGGAACTGGAACCACGGAAATAGATGCCATCGCCCATGGCCATGTAGTCGTAGCCAAGATTGGGATGCGTCAGGTCGCGGTCGTAATAATCATGGGTCCAGTTGTGGAAGGCGTAGGTATTGTAGCCTGCGCGAGTGAAGGCATTACCGGGTGAGAAATACATATTGTTGGAGGAAGTGCGCTTCATCGGTACATTGCCGGAGAAAGGCACGAGCCCGGTAAGCATTGCAAACTCACCGTCACTGGTGGAGTGGCCCCACAGGGGGTTATAGAAATTGTTGAATACAAAGCCCTCATGGGACAGCTTATACAGCGTGGGAGTATAAGTCTCACTCACGGCGTATCTGGAGAAGCCTTCGGCACAGATGTATATAAGGTTGTATCCCTCAAACATGCCGGTGTACTCATTTTTGTAGGTAGGCTTCTGAGTGGACAGATAATCGCTGATGGATGCGATGGTGGAGCCACCCGCGGCACCAGCCGCGTCAAAATCAATGTCCAGAGTATGAGGCGAGGTGTCAACCACAACTGGAGCGGTGGTTTCCGTTTCCGCTGTTGTGCCGCCCTCATTCACCTTGCCTGAGCCGCCGCCAACAAGACCGGCGCCGCCTGCGTTACTGCCGGGCAGACCCTCCAAAGCGGTGCCGTCGGAGGATGCGCCGCCCTCCATTGTGGCTGAATCGGGCAGCTTCTCATTATCCGGCTCAGTGTAGGCAGGGGGCGTATAGCCGATTTCGTCCCAGATCATGTTGCGCACCTCAAGGCGCAGTGTGGTCAGTATACCGAAGCGCTGGACAGACAGCTGGCTGTCAAATGTCTCGTCATATACATATCTGTAGGACATGATGCCGCCGGTATTGGCACGGACCAGGGATGCGCCAAGGAAGGTGACTATGATGCAGGACGCGAGAATGAAGATAATGCCCACAGGTCTGTTGTGCTTCTTGGGCAGAATACGCTTGCCGAAGAAGATCACCAGCAGCAGCGGTATCGCGAGGGCCAGCAGCCAGAAGAACGAACCGATGATCGAGGCGATCATAACGCGCATAAAGTTTGTAACGGCCTCTCCCGCCATGCCCAGCATTGCTATAACAGTAAAGGTCTGGAATATGTCGTAATACACCGACTGAACGCACATTATAAGGAAAATAATCGATGTAATAACGATGGAGGCGATATATGCCGCCTTCCGATTAAGCATGGACACAATGAACAGGCAGCCAAGACCAATGCCAACAGAAAAGAGGAATATATACAGTGTGCCCCAACCGAGAAGTGAGCCGTAAGCGCGCTGGACAACGATAAGCTCCATAAAGAAGATCGCCAGCGGGAAGAAAAGCAGATAAGCCATGCGCCTTACGCGGGGCGGGATAGGCTTCTGATTCTTCTTTTTCTTTCTGCGGGATGCCTGTGAGGGTGCGGGTTTGCGCGTTGTCCGGGCAGGCTGAGCACTAACTGCAGGCTTAGCAGCACGGGCAGGCTGAGGCGAAGCGGAGACGGCAGGCCTCTGCACGGGATACTGTTCAACCTTCTGTGTTTTAACAGGATATGCGCCGCTTACAGGAGGGGCGTTGTGCTCAGGTATCTCATGTGCGGGGGGCACAGGCTGCTGCATAGGTGCAGCGGCAGGATACTGAGGATAGGTGGGCTCAGCTTGCTTCGGCTCCGCCTGAGTATCAAGCCATGCCTGGGCAGAGGCGATCAGAGCATCCACATCAAAATCATTGGAAGATGATGCCGGCTTCTGATCCCAAGAGCCTGTGAAGCTATCAAATTCAGAATAATTGTTTGGCATTTCAGGTAAACCTGCTTTCTCTTACTTGCCGAAGACCGCCGCCTGCAGGACAGAATTTGCTATCCGTCCGCCGGTGACGCTTCCCCAGCCGCCGTTTTCTACTATAACAACGAATGCGTAGGGAGCATCCGCATTATTCAAAAATCCCACAAACCACGCGTGTGGGGCATCCCCTTCCCCAACCTCAGCCGTGCCGGATTTTGCGCACAGCTCAAGTCCGGGGTAGTTATCAAATCCGTAGGTCTTTGCAGTATTGTAATTCATCATAAGTGCAAGTGCCTCCGCCGTTTCGGGCTTAATTAGCTGAACCGGCTGGGACACATTGCCGTCAAGCAGTGTAAACTGCGGCGCAAGGCCGCCGTTGGCGATAGCGCAGATAAAGTGCAGCATTGACGCAGGGTTTATAAGATCATCCGACTGGCCAACACCCGACCAGGCAAGAAGGTTCTCATCGTACATGTCGCTGTTGTAGCAGCCGCTTGCCGACTTGACAGTGTCCAGATACACAGGGCCGGTCAGCCCGTATGCCGCGGCATACTCCCCTATCACGCCCGCACCCAGCTGCAGGGCAAGCTGAGCAAAGTAGCAGTTGCAGGAGTCAGCCAGGGCGTCCTCAAAGCTCAGTTCGCCGTGTTTTTTGGCGCAGGTGATGTCGTTGCCGCCGATCTCGCAAGAGCCGGTACAGGTATACACGAACTCGTATACATCTGGCAGTTGTTCGATTGCAGCCGCCGCTGTCAGCAGCTTGAATACAGACCCGGGCGTATACAATCCGTCAGTGAAACGGTTAAGGTACTGGCTGTCCAACAGCGCGGCATCATAGTTATTCGGGTCAAATGCCGGAGCTGACACCATACATATAAGTTCACCCGTGAGATAATTGCACACGGCGACAACTCCGTTTTTCCCCTCAAGGGCATCATAAGCAAGGCGGTTAAGACCGGAATCAATGCTGAGCGTTATGCTGCCCCCATGAACGAGCGATGGATTTACACCGTCAATAGGGTCAAACAACACAAGGCGTGAGCCATGGATCGCCAGTGCGCCGGTCGCGATATTATAACCGCTGTCTCCCACGGAGTGTATTGTTGAAACACGGGTAAGCGCGTCATTTGAGTAGGTAATTACACCGTTTTTGACGCTTGCAAGCAGGACATTGTTCCTGTCATACAAGCTGCCGTTTGCTATGTGTCCATCGTTATACACGGTGCGGTTATACACCGACCGCGCCCATGTGTCACCGTCAGACAGGTAGTTACCAGTAACGCCAAGCAGGATCAGGATAATTGACAGGGGCAAAACGATAAGCAGAGCGCTTCTTCTTATATAGGCTCTCATTCTTCGCCCTCCTCGCCCCCAACGGCACTGGCGGCAGACATCCCCTCAGCACTTGATATGAAGGCAAGCAGCAGCCAGCAGGCAATCATACTGGTACCTCCGGTGGACAAAAAGGGAAAAGTCAAACCGGTAAAAGGCAGCATATCCAGTGTCCCCGCCACATTCAGTATGGTCTGCGCAGTAAAAACAGCGGCGGTACCGCAGGCTGACACGGCGTTAAAACAGCTTCCGCAATATGCGGCGGATTTGATGGCAGTAAGGACGATGAGTATGACCGCAACCATTGCGGCCCCGGCGCAGATCAGGCCTGCCTCTTCCCAGAGGACGGCAAACGGCATATCACTACCGGCGGCGAACACCTCACCAAGCCAGCCTTTACCGATGCCCACACCGAACAGACCGCCCGAGGCGCAGGCCATCATAGCGCGGGACTGCTGGTATCCCGATGTCAGCACATTATCCCATGCACTGCCCCAGTTGAGCACGCGGGCAATGGCGTAGGACACATAGTCCTTCTTGATTATCGCCAGAAGGCCGCAACCTGCACCGGCAGCAGCAACAGACAGAAGCACATCAGTCGCACCGCGCCGCATCCAAAGCATGACCAGAAAAGCAAAGAAGAATACAACCGCGGCACCGAAATCACTGATAAGTGCCATGCACAGAACGCAAAAGGCGCTGTAGCCCATGAAAATGAGCACATCACTGCGGCGTACAGCCGCCTTAAGTGTGCCGGCGCCGGCAAGGATTACGGATATTTTCACAAGCTCAGACGGCTGAAAATTAATCCCGCCGAGCTCAAGCCAGTTTCTCGCCCCCAAAAGGGATGACGAGTTGAGAACATTGAGCACCAGAAGAGCCGCACCAACAGCCATTGCAGATATGCGCAACGGAGCAAGCAGCTTTTTATTGCTAAGCATATGCTCAAAGAGAATATGCCCGGCAAGTCCCGCGGTAATGCAGACCGTGTGCATGAATAAACCGGATGGGTTGTATGCCGCGGTAACCGTAATACTAAGTGTACAGATTAGAAATGCGGCAGAAACAGCGGTGGATGCCGCCCTCTTTGTGAAGAGCTTCACAAGAACGTACGCCGCAATGTCGAAAAGCAACAGGGCAAAGGCCGAAAGCACAAGCCAGACATCTGCCCCATTGGATGCGGGAATGATATAAAAGGCGCTGACAACAAGTATTAAGGCAGTTGCCGCGGCACACAGAAGATAGCAGAAAATCCCCCGCCTTGCACGAACGGAATGTCTGCGTTCCTTAGGCGGCTCATACTTAAATGTCTCGCCGGCCATTTTTATCCTGTCGCCGCTCTTAGGCATGAATGTTCCGCTGTGCTCCTTGCCGCTTACGGAAAACGTGCCCCTGAGCGGGATCAGCTCAATAAGCCCGTCCTCAGCCGCGGTTATAAAGCCGAATCTGGGCTGTATCACCTGACGGAGCCTTATGTCGCACTTGCGTCCGCTGCCAACAAGATTCTCTGCATATAGAGATATGCGCTTGCCGTCTTTATCAACAAGGTAGCCACGCACACGGTGAGCCAGCCGTTTGAACACGACGGCCACAAACAGCACCGACAGCACTATAAGCGACAGCGCGGGAAGTATCCAGCGGCCGTCTGACAGGAACAGCGAAGAGCCCGCTGTACACGGCAGAAAATACAAAGCCGTACCTCCATCGAAAATAGCCACAGTAATCAAAAGTAACATATCTTGAATCTATATTATACGCTCTTTCGCCGAAAAAGGCAAGCATCTGTACGCAGTTTTGGTAAATTTGCAGAAAAATCAGAACAAGAGAGGGTAATTTCCCTCTCTTGCCTAATATTATTGCGTTTGCGGACGGACTACAGTCAGCCCTGCTCAAGGAGCTTTTTATTGTACTGCAAAGTAAACAGCTGATGGTAGCGGCCCTTTGCGTGAAGTAGCTCCTGATGGGTCCCCTGTTCCATAATTTCACCATGAGACAGGAGAATGATGTTGTCAGCGTGCTGTATCGTGGAGAGCCTGTGTGCCACGATAAGCATTGTACCGATGTTCTTCATCTTCTCAAGAGAGTCCTGAATGAGAAGCTCGGTCTCGGTATCAATATTTGCCGTAGCCTCATCCAGTATCATGACCGAAGGTTTGTGGATGATCGTACGGGCAAAGCTGAGCAGCTGGCGCTGACCGGCGGAGAAGTTATTCCCGCGCTCACGCACGACCTCGTCAAGGCCGGAGTCAAGCTTGTTGATGAAGGAATCCGCGTTGACATAGCGGCAGGCCTCCATCACCTCTTCGTCCGATACACCATCAAGGTTCAACAGAATGTTGCTTCTGATAGTGCCGGAGAACAGGAAGACATCCTGAAGCATCTGACCAAAGTGGCGGCGCAGCGAAGCGATCTTAATATGGCGGATGTCGATGCCGTCAATAAGTATCTGCCCGCGCTGAATGTCGTAATTGCGGCATATAAGCGACAGAATGGTGGTCTTGCCGGAACCCGTGGAGCCAACAAAAGCAACAGTCTGCCTTGGAGCAACGTGGAAGGATACATCCTTCAGCACCCATTCACCGGGGTTGTAGGCAAACCAGACATTTTTAAACTCAATTTCACCCCGGATCTCATCCAGCTCGATTGCGTCCGGCTCATCCATTATGGTGGGGATCATATCGTAGACAGTGAAAATCTTCTCGGCGGATGCGAATGCCGACTGGAGTGTATTGAACTGTTCGGCAAGGCTCTGGATGGGGTTAAAGAACTTGGAGATGTACATATAGAAGCTGACGATGACGCCGCTTGACAGACTCTGCCCGAAGATGACCAGGTTGTCAATATAGCCCTTACCGCCCATGTAAAGAAGGCAGAGAACCGAGGAGATGTACAGCATATACACCATTGGACGGAAGATGCCGAACACAAATATCTGGTTCTGCTTGGCCTTTTTGAGCATGGCGTTCTTCGCCATGAATTCCTGCATCTTGCGCTCTTCCCTGTTGAATATCTGGGTGATCTTGATGCCGGACAGGTTCTCGGACAGATAGGTGTTGATATCCGTAGTGCCGTCCTTGACCTTACGGTAGACTTTGCGGGTGAACTTACGGAAAATGAAGGTAAACACCACAACAAAGGGCACAAAGCACAGCACCATAAGGGTCAGCGCATAGTTGAGCATCAGCATTGCGGCCAGAACGCCCATAATGACCATGCAGTTCTTGATGAGGTTTACCAGCACATTGGTGAACATCATCGAGATCGCATTGGTGTCGTTGGTAACACGGGTGACCAGTTTGCCAACCGGGATCTGATTGAGCTGGCTGTGGGACAGCTTCTCAATATGTGTGAAGATGTCAAGGCGCAGTGCGGACAGTATCTTCTGTCCGGTGCGCTGGAGAATGATCGCCTGGAAGTAGGAGCACACCATCGAAACGACAAGAATACCCGCGTAAGAGGCAACCAAGGTGAAAAGATAAGAAAGCTCAAAGTCTGACTTGACAGTCTCTTCAAGGTGCCCGATTATTAGCGGCGCGACTATGTCGTAGGCTATGGAAATGAGCATGATGAACAGGACGAGAACAAAGCTCTTCCAATGGGGTTTGGCGTACCACATAAGGCGGCTGACGATTTCTCTGTCTGCCATGTGGCGATCAAAACCCATGTCCTCTTTCTTGTTCTTGACAGCGGCGTAGGCGATCAGGAAAATAAGTGTGAAAGCCCCAATGATCGCACCAACGATGAGAATAGGCAAATACTCACGCATTGTGAACGCCCCCTTCCTCTTCCAACTTCTGCAGATCCACCATCTTGCGATACTCAGGAACATCAGCATATAGCTGGCTATGTTTGCCAACAGCCACTACGCGACCATCATCGATGAACACGATCTTATCCATGTTCTCAATAGTGGAAATTCGATGGGCGATAAGTATTGTGGTCTTCCCTGCCCTTGTACTGCGCAGGTTGTCAAGGATGATCTTCTCTGTCTTGGTGTCCACAGCGGATACTGAGTCGTCGAGAATAAGAATAGGCGCATTGCGCATAAGGGCGCGGGCAATGGATATCCTCTGCTTTTGGCCGCCGGAGACGGTAACTCCGCGCTCACCAAGCACAGTTTCGTAGCCCAAAGCAAACTCGCGGATGTTGGAGTCCACATCGGCAAGCGTGGCCGCGGCTGTGACAGCGACTTCATCCGCATCATCAACGCCGAAAGCAATATTGCTGCTTATGGTATCGGAGAAGAGGAAATTGTCCTGCGGCACATAAGCGCAGCCATCCCGCACCTCCCTTATAGGAACTGTGTTTACATCCCTGCCATCAATAAACAGTGTGCCGTTGGCAACATTGTATGTACGCAGAATGAGGTCAACAATCGTGGTCTTGCCCGATCCGGTCTTGCCCACAAGACCAACATATTCACCGGCCTCTATCCCGAAGGAGACATCCTCCAGAACATTGTACTCGCCGTCCGGATAGCAGAAGCTGAGGTTTTTGAACTGGATATCGCCGCGTACCTGACCCAAAGACTGAACATCGTCCCTGTCCTTAACATCAATCTCGGCGTCAAGCAGCTCGCCGATTCGCTTGAGGGAGGCCTTGCCGCGGGAGGTCATATCAATAAGCTCGGACACTGCCATTATAGGCCAGATGACAGCATTGAAATAGCCGATAAACTCCACAAGCTGTCCTGCATTAAATGTGCCCTTATACACAAGGTAACCGCCGTAACCCAGGATGACGCAGATTACCGATTCTACAAACAGTGTGACAAGTATCCTCAGCAGCATCGCCGACTTGGTAAAGTCAATGTTTGCGACCTCATTCTCCCGGTTAAGCTTTTTGAAGGCCATGAGCTCTTTGCTCTCTTTTACAAAGGCCTTAATAACCGCTATGCCGGAGAAGCTCTCCTGAGAGAAGTCAGACAGCTTTGAGAACGCGGCCTGACGGGTCTCCCACTTCTTCATCATGTATCTGCCAACAACAGTGCTGGCGCCCAGCAGGCACAGCATTGGAATGAGCGCAAAGAAGGTCAGGAGCGGATCCATAATCAGCATCTTGATTATGGACATACCACCCAGGAACACCGCGTCAAAGAACATCAGGAAGCCTGAGCCAAAGCACTCCTGCACGGTTTCAAGGTCGTTGGTAAATAGGCTCATCATATTGCCGACCTTGTTGATCTGGTAGTACTGAAGGGACAGATCCTTGGCGTGGTCGAACATGCTGTTTCTCAGATCGCTCTCGACAAATACGGCTGCCCCCTGGATGCATACACGCCACAGGAAACGACCGAACACCATGGCAAGGATAACGCCCACCATGGGCATGCAGATCTCGTCCAGCAGGAATGAAAGGTCGAAGGTCATTCTGACGCCATCCTTGATGACATAGCCCTGGTTCATACCGTTTATGACCATCTGGTAAAGGTTAGGTATGATAAGCTGCATATAGTCCACCGTCAATAGCGCGGCAAGACCAACCAGCAGCATCACCGAATATTTAAGGTAATATTTGTTTATATGCTTACCAAATATCATGGTTAGCCTCCTTCTTATGCACTGTATCGCACAATTTGGTATTATATCACGGATATGAGCGTTTGTGAATAGATATTTCTCGGAATAAAACCTTATATATATCAGTGCAGGGTGGGGATTAAGTCTCTCCGACCGGCAAAGCTTGCTGTCTGCGCGTCAGATTACAAAACAGTCTGTTTATGCTGGTGCACTGCTGCGGGAGTGGATTATTTCTTGGGCAGTGCTGTAAATTCTCCACAAATTATGGATATTTTCCTGTTAACATATGCTCCGTTGGTTGTTATAGTAGTATTGTATATTATTGTGTTCACGCTATATATCATCGGCATATAACGGAAAGGAGCAATGACTATGAGCAAGTTAATGGTTGGAGCAGCAAAAGTGGATATATCTCCCACAAAAGATATGTTCCCAATTATATCGGGCAGATATGACTATACAGGCGTGCACGACCCTCTCTGCGTACGAGCAGTAGCAATAGAGTGTGGCGACAGCAAACTTCTGTTCCTGGGCAGTGCATTCAGATGGGAAGCATTTCAGGCCGAGCTTGAGGAATGTCTGGCCCGTCACAACATAAGTCCCGGTCAGGTTATTGTATACAGGACAGGGTCTCACAACACGCCAGCATTGCCGGTCCCTGGCGTCCCTCTTGCGGAAAAAATCCGTAAACAGGCTGAGCAGGCACTTGAAATTGTAAAAAACGGCTTTATCGAGGCTATCGACACAGCATACGAGAGGATGCAGCCCGCGCGCTATGGCTATGGCTGCGACAAGTGCTTTGTAAACTGTGAGCGCTGTATGTCCCTCGAAAATGGATATGCACACGAGGTCTGTATGCCCGGTGTACCCATCGACAGGACTATGCAGATCATTAAGTTCGTAGATATGGAAGGCAAGCCCATCGCCGGCATACTCAACTATGATCTTCTGGCATCATCTCTCATGCTTGCAGTTGATTTCGATGGCGAGGCGAAGATCACTGATGATTTGCCAGGATTTGCCTGCAACTACATAGAACGCAGAATGGGCAATGACTTCGTGATTACATGGGTCGACGGAGCCAGCGGCAATGTATGGATGGCACACAACTCGGTTATGTACGATGACGACGGACTTCCCTACGATTTCGATTACGCCCCCGGTGCCCTTTTCCAGATCGTTGAGGCACAGGCTCAGGAGGCTGCACTGGTTGCCCTTCGGATACTCAAAAACATCGAATGTGACAGGGACACTGTCACTATCAAAAAGGTCAAGAAAAGAACCTATCTGCCTGCACAGGAGGTAATTCCCGGACTGCGAGGACAACTTAATACGGTTATTGCCCACCTTAATGGCGTCTATCCCGGACCGGATCATCCCAGAACTCGAAAAATTATCGAAAACAACGGCGGTGAATGCCCATTGCTGCCCGGTGAAGAATTCCCGCCTCAGTTGATCATTCCCAAGCCGACCGGTGAGGATGCGCCAATTGACATGGTTATGTTCCTGTTCGATGATATCTCAATTTTCATTCCTGAGGGACATTATTTCTCCGGCACCGGTAAAATTTGTAAAGAAAAGTCACGCACACCTGTTCTTATGATCCTGCTGGCTACCGTTCTCGAGGACAGCTTTACTAATCACGGATATATTTACATTCTTGATGATGAACATAAGGACATTAAATCGTTTGAGAGAGTACACTCCAAGATCTACCCGGGTAAGACTAACCAGGTCATATCCGACGGAATGCTTGACATGTTTGATATGCTGGGTGTTACAGAAAAGACGGGAGATGTAGTCTTCTATTATCTCTAAGCATTCCCGCTTTTGAGGAGGAACACAATGAACGAATTTTCTTTTTTCTCTCATCACCGTATTAACGACCACACCTACCTCATCAGAGAGAGTTTTGGTTATCACAAGGACCTTCCAAATTCATACTTCTTCATCGGAGTAGTAATCGGCAGGGATAAGGTTGCCGTGATCGACAGCGGTAACGGCGCAACCGGTGGTTTAAGGCGCTATATTGAAGAAAAGATTCTCGGCGGAAATAACGACAAGCCTATAATCAACCTTCTCACCCACAACCATCTCGACCATATCGGCGGATGCATGATGTTTGATGAGCGATATTTGCATACGGATGATATCGTTGAATCTGAGATCGCGTGGGCAACAAATCTTGACCGCCATTTCATGTCAGATCTTAGCGACATGGCCGCCTTCTGCCAGAACAACCAGGAAGTACTCAGTTACGTACGTGAGAATTATTACAGGCCAAGAGCTACTGCTGCTGATTTTATCCCAATAAATGATGGAGATGAGATTGATCTGGGTGGGCTCACAGTACAGGTTCTGCTTATGCCCACTCACACAAAAGGCTCGTGCGCCTTCTATGTTAAGGAAGATCACATAGCCTTTTCCGGAGACGCAATAACCCCCAACGGCAGCACCGTTTCACGCGAGTATATCAACGGAGAGAGTCGTACCGTGTACAGCTATAAGCGCGCTAAAGAATTGTGGGCTGAAGATTCACTTATATGCGGCGGTCACCACATGCCATGGGGTATGGATCTGCTGGATAAACTCATCGAAAGCTCGTATGAAATTCTTGAGGGCATAAACCTTAGAAATGACGCGATAGCGCCTCCGTCATTCTTTGTATACCAGGACGAAACTCACGCGCACAGAATTCCACCCGGCGTGATTGGGATGCGGCACTATTACAAAGACATCAATCAGGGTTACAGAGTCAAAATTCCATAAATTTTCAAACTGTTTTCATTCTTCTTCTTAAAAGACAGAGCGGAAGGGAAGCCCTTCCGCTCTGTCTTTGGTATTGTCAGATTAAACACTCAGATACGCTTACAGCGCAGCTCAGTTCATTAAATTATCGGCCTCAAGAGGCACCGGCGTCATGTTTTCCTCTTCACGATAGCTGCTGTTCTTCTCGATGAGCCAAATCACAAAGGCGGCGGCAGCAGCAGTAAGATAACAAATTAGACCCAAAGTTGCCTGCGCTGTAAATGCTCCGTTGAGAAGAGACTGCACAACAACGCCGCATGCCGCAAGCAGCAGGCAAATACCGGAAAGCATGCTGTACAGCTTAACGCGTTTGGGACCGGATTCGTATTCCCACTTCGTCATGTTCCTCTTGGACGATACATGAGAAACCATTGGCATCAACTCCATCAGAAAGAAGAATGCTGCCAGCAATCCTGGAATGACCACATAAGGCGTTTCAGTGCCGCTAAGCTGCCGTCCTGCAGCAACTAAGTATGCTGCGATGGCAGCAACATAACATATGGCTTCGGCGATCTTAACCGTCCTCCACCGTCTGTCATCAGCATCCAGTGTTATGTAATTTGCGGTATAAATGCGCTTTATTCCCTTTTTCTTCCCAAACTCGTCAACTTCCCGGATCTCCGTATAACCATCAAAATAGCGCTGATACGAGGACATACGCTCAAAGCGGCGGAGCAGACCGGCTTTTTTCCTTTCAATATTCTGTATATTTTCTACATCGTCTCTCATCATTCTACCTCAAATATGTCAACTGTAAATCAGAACAACTCTGTTGATATAGCGCTGCCGCTTCTGTCTGTCCAACGGTTCTTAGCTATTGCGCCAAGCACGATCAGGCCAACGAGAATGTACTGTATGTATCTGCTGATACCAATCATCTGAAGCCCATTTTCAAGAATGGCGCAGATTGCAACACTCATAACCGTGCCTATTATATCACTGCCGCCGATCATTACCGCCGGAATAACGGTCAGCTCAATACCCGGTCCAGTTGTCGCACCGGCAACACCCTGCTTGGAAACAAGAACAACGGTGGCTACAAAATAGAAAACGCTCGCAATTACATAGGTCAAAAAACCAAGTTTGGTTACATTGATTCCGGCCTTTCGGGCAAGGGTTCTGTCCTCCCCAACCGCTCTTATCTGGCGACCAAAAAATGTGTTACGGAATATTACCGATGCCACAGCAACGCAAATAAGCATTAGCCATATCTCCAGAGAAACGCCAATTGGGGCCAGTCTGGCAAGATCTCTGAGTCCTTCAGGAAGCGCAACAGCAGTTCCGGTCTGATGAACAGAAAAGGATATGCCGCGAAAAATCATCTGCGTTGTGAATGTAACAACAAAAGGCGGAATATGCAGCTTCGTCGCAAGCACACCATTGCAAATGCCGCAGAAAACCGCTGTAGCAAAGCCTGCGAATACGGACGGCAGTACTCCGACGCCACCGGATAAGCAGGCAGCAATAACTGTTGCAATTAATGAAATCTGGTACCCAAGTGACAAATCAATGCCGCCGGCTATCATGATAAAGGAAAGCCCCACAGCAATTATCATCACATGAGTATTTTGAAGAAGAATGTTCTTAAAATTCAATGCGGTAAGAAAACCGGGCGATGCAAAGCTGAACACAGCGAGAAGAACCATAAGCCACGCAATATAATACAGCTTATCGTCTAAAAATTTGATAAAAGAGACAACGAATCTGTTGTTCATTATCGAGCCTCCTCATCAGAATACATAAAAAATATGTCAGGATGGGCAAAGTCACTGCCAATTATTGTTGCCATCCCGATTGCGGCTTTGTCCGCGCTGGCACAGGAGCGTGAACTGCTGTTGATTATGTAGGCGCCCCAGCTTCCGCTGAGCACCATATCGACAATTCCATAAATCTGTGAGCTGGCACTTTCTGTGTCCACGTAGCCGCGCAGAAGACTTTGGTTTTTGAAGCTTTTCCTAAGCAGCGACTGATTTACGCTGTTATTACCGTAACCGAACACCGCCAGCTTATTGTAGTCAGCATCAATCAGCCCGTTATGGTAATAGTACTCAAGACGCTCTGCAGCGCCAACAGACGCACCGGGCGATGTGCATATCACAATTCTAAGCTCCCCGCCGCCTCCTGCAGCCATGAACGCATCTACTGCCGCCTGAGCGTCCAGATTGGAGGCTACATCACGCGATGTCATGTCATGCAGTACTACACGCTCATCATAAAACGGATTGAGCTGAGCGCGTCCGTTTTCGTCAAGTATAAGACCACCGGTAGGCTCTTTTACGAGACGCAGTGTCCCCTGCTCATCTCTGTAATATGTGATGGGATTCCCATCTGTGCAGATAAAATCTCTGCTATCCACGTCGTAATATCTCAAAAACCGCTCAGTAAGCAGTCGATAGCCTGCACCGATCTGAACGTCCTCCATAGTTGAACCGCTTTCAAGCAGCAGTGCATCAACTGTGCCGGCAGGCGCATCGGGATATTCCTCGTCCAACCACCGGCTGATCAGCTCACACGCGCGAAGTCCAAGGGCGATGTTGTATCCCTTGACCCAGATATCGCAATATTCATCGCGTCCTGCAGAATCAAGGACGATCACGATGCAGCCGGACTGATGGGCAAGCTCGAATACTTCGTCATAGGCTACCGAGTCACCAACACGATCAACAGCAATGATATCAGCGCCCATAGCTATGAAATTGCTCAGCTGCGATTTTTGGGTAATTATATCATTGTCACAGTATGCCGCTCTGCACTCGTAGCCCAGCTCAGTCATGCGTTTATTAAACGCAGAAGCCAGATCTCGGTCCGACAAACTCTCAGACGATCTCAAAGAGATGCATCCCAGTACAGTATCAGCTTTCGCTGCAGAAAACTGTACAGAATTAGACACCACCAGTGCGCAGAACAGAAATATAATAATCAGAATTCGCAGTGACTTCATTCTTCTGCCTCACTTTACATTTTTGCAAGTATTGCAAGACGCTCCCGTGAAAGATTGTCGATAAACAAGTCATTGCTGACAAGCATACAGCGGTCAGCAGACTCCAAAATTTTCTCGTTTGGGGACGAAATAACACACACGGCACAGCCGTTATTGGTAAGATCCACCAGGCAGCGCTCATACAAGCCCCTTGTGTTTACATCCATCTGCTCGGAAGCGTTAATGCACACAACAACATCGGGCTTCATTAGCATCAGCCTGAACATAAAGATCGCTGTCTTCTCACTGCGTGATAGGTGCCTGCAATTTGGTGCGGAAATCACACTGTCATCGCCGTACCACTCATTGAACCGCACTGCAATGTACTTCATACTTCTTCGATTAATCAAGCCGAATCTGGAAAACCGCGAAGATGCAGAGATGCATAGGTTTTCAAGTGCTGTCATACGGTCATATACGCTGTCGGCAGCATTTTCGTCGACAATAATCACACTACAATTTGTGCGAACCCGCTGCAGCGCAGTGCGAAGCGCATCGGCAAAGGAACGGGTTTTGTCAACAAGAAACGATAGCTCTCCCTGTTTGAAATCGAGAAATACTCTCTCCTTCGCACCGTAATCAATGTTACCAAGACTTAATACAGCGTTTCCTATCTTATGATCGCGATCCGGTTCACCGTAATCACTCAACTGCAGCTGTTCTATACTTTCGTTCGGCACGATTAGCCCCGCGCGCATTGCAACGGGCAACCTGATCAAATTTCCGTCTGACATAAGAGACAGATGTTCAGAATAACGCATAAGTATTTCACGACGGCTGCCGGAAATCACAAAAGAGGCTCCTTCATCGGTGAATCGGTGCATTAAGCGGCATATATTGTCGTGTTCCTCCTCAGAACATTGAAGGTTGAAATCGTCCACGAGGAATACATCAGCATGACGAAGATACGCCTTAAACAGTTTGATTTTAAACTGATTTGCAGCATTCAGGTCTTTTACGAGAAGGTCCGGGTTAAGAGAAATGCCGTAATCTTTAAACAGCGTCATGGCTGCAGCGCGCAACACGCGGGAATTACACACAGAAAAGAGCTTGTTACGCTCTCTCATTACCATAAGATTCTCCCAAACGGTGCGGTCATTTATAAGTGAGATATCCGATACAGACACTGCTTTCAACGGCGACTGCGAGGGGGTGGCAATATGCTTGCCTCTTACAAAAATATTCCCGCTCTCCATGCAGTTCTCACCTTCGATGAGTTTCAGCAGCAGAGTTTTACCGGCACCATAGGGACCGTAGATGCAGAGTATTTCCCCTTCGTTAAGGACAAAACTTGCACCGTGCAGCACAGTCTTATCCCCTCTTCGCAGCCACAAATCCCTGACGCGAAACAATTCGTTGCTCACTGGTGTTCCTCCATCGTGGTATAGGGCAGGAACATTTCGACACTGGTTCCAAATTCATGTGTACTGTTAACACTCAATCCGAATTCCTGACCAAACATCAGCTTGAGTCTGCGGTCGACATTCATAAGCCCAATACTGTGACTGGAGCCTTCCATTGCGGAGTTGGCAAGCTTTGTGGAATTATGAAGTCTGCTTGAGAGCTTGGCAAGCTGCGCCGCATCCATGCCCGCTCCGTTATCCGAGACAGTGATGCTTATATTACCGCAGGAAAGCTGAACCTTCAGAACAATTCTGCCTTCGGATGTCTTATCCTTTAATCCATGTATAATTGCATTCTCAAGAAGCGGCTGCACTGAGAGTTTTGGCACAACAGCATCATTCACCGCGCCAGTTTCTCCCGCTATTATCTCAAAGCTGAAACGGTTTTTAAAACGGTATTGCTGTATGAGTATGTAGTTCTCCGCATTCCTGAGTTCATCGCCAAGGGTAACCTTATCCTGCTTCCCGCTGATACTGTATCTGAAAAAGCGACTTAACGCCTGAGTAATGTTTGCAATATCAACAGACTTTTCTTTTAGTGCTTGTCCGCGAATACATTCTAGAGCATTGTACAGGAAATGGGGATTGATTTGGCTTTGCAGCATAGCAATATTGGCCTGTTTCATCAGCAGGTCAAGCTCATATTGTCTGTTGTTGTAAGCAGCTCTTTCCTCAACCTTCTTTTGAACCAGGGCATCCAGCTGCTTTTGTGTCATAATGACCAGTTTACTCACGGGCACAACTCCTTAGCCGTAAATCTTCCTGTATTCTGAGGGCTTGATTCCAACCTTCTCCTTAAACACTCTCGAGAAATACCGCGCATCCGCAAAACCGGTCTTATACGCAATTTCGTTTACATTCATACCGGTGCGTTTGAGCATGACCTTTGCCTTCTCAATACGAAATTCAGTGACATAGTCAGAGAAATTGGTCCCCAGTTCCTTCTTGAACAGTGCAGAAAGATATGCCGGACTCAACTGAACTTCACCCGCTACAATTTCAAGGCTAAGTCTGTCGGCAAAGTGCTCTTCAATATAACTCTGCGCACGCTTTACAGGACGTGCCGCCTGGCTGCGAACATTAAGTGATATCCACGAAACGGTGCCAACAATTATCGTCTTAAGAATCCTTGAATACTCTTCTGCATTCTGACAAAAGCGAAGAGGACGAAGGACATCTCTTAGTTTGTACTCCTTATCATATTCAGAGTATCCTTCTTCAAAATAGTGCGTGAAACCTGCAATCAATTGATTAATGAATGCGTATGCAACACTGCTTCGGAGGACTTCTGTAGGCAGAGAGAAGAACACATCTATACAGCGATCAAGTGCGTCCGTGTCATATGTCTCAAAGGCTTTGTTGATCAATCTGAGCAGCTCATCGAGTGTATTCCGGTAGCTTTCACCCACAGTGGTAAGAAGTTCCTGATAGTGGATAACCCTTTGTGTGCCGATAAACATTCTTGCCCATTCGGCTGCAAAGGCCTCATTACGCAGTCGGCTAAGTGAAGTGATGCTGGTGCTGGTCGTACTTGCGCACACAGTGATGCGGGTCCCGTAAAAACGACCGGCAATGTCGCTGACTCTGTTGAATACCTCACTGATCACTGCAGCGATATCATCAACCGCCTCTGAAGAATAATTTATAATGCACACTGCAGCCTCATATGAAGTGCTGTATATTACATCAAAGCAAATAGGCTTAAACAACTCCTCTGCAACACGGCAAAACAGGCTGCAAATCGGGGAAGGTGCATCAATATCAATGAAGGCATTAACATCCTCCATATCAAGCCTGACAGAAATCGCCTGAAAGAATCCCTCAGAAAATGCAGTCATATACATCTGATTGATGTGCTGTATCGTTGCAGCTGACATATCTGGCTGACTTATCTTGGCCGTCATGAATCTGTATCGCAGGGAGTTGCTGACCTCCTGAATGCGCGACTGCTCACCGTCTTTTCTAAGATCAGCAGCAATCTTACGCAGGGTCATATTTAATTCATCAGAGTCTACAGGCTTTAGAATATAGTTTTCCACCCGGTAACGCAGCGCTTCATATGCATATTCAAACTGCTTATAGCCGCTTATGACCACAAATCTGATACGGGCACCGCGCTCAGTAAGGCGCTTAATTACCTCAATGCCGGATATTTTTGGCATGGAAATATCGGTGATAATAATATCAGGACACAATTCATCAGCTTTTGACAGCAATTCGGCACCGTCGTTAACAACAGCAACCAACTCAAGATTCAGTAAATCAAACTGGATTACCTCTTTGAGCATATCGCAAATCAACTGTTCGTCGTCAGCAATAATAAGTTTCAGCTTATCAATATTCATACTGCACCAACACAAAAATTATGGTTATGGTTTACGCCACATTATAATTATATTCGACCGTAGTCTATGAATCAAGTAAAATTAATCACCAGTTAAAAAATGAAAAGCATTGTGACCGGCACAATGCTTTTCATGCAGTATTTGATAATACTCAGCTGTTAAGCTCCTCGGCGCGGCAGCACGATACGTAGTGATTTGGCAGCAGTTCCTGAAGGACCTGAGGCTCATAACACTTATCGCAAACATATTTACAACGCGCTGCAAAGCGGCAGCCGGGTTTGGGATTGATCGGGGAAGTAATCTCTCCCTTAAGTATTTCTCGCCGCATGGGGTTGTGAACGTCTGTAGAAGGAATTGCAGAAAGCAATGCTTTGGTATAAGGGTGAAGCGGCTTGCTGAAAAGCTCCTTTGCCGGGCTTGTCTCAACAAGCTGACCCAGATACATGACGCATATATCGTTTGAGATATGGCGGACAACGGAAAGATCGTGAGTGACGAACATATAGGTCAGCTTCTGCTCTTCCTGAAGATCCATAAGAAGATTCAGCACCTGCGCCTGGATGGAAACGTCAAGCGCGGAAACGGGCTCATCGCACATGATGAACTTAGGACCAAGGGCAAGCGCACGGCCGATGCCTACACGCTGGCGGCGTCCGCCATCAAGTTCGTGCGGGTACGAGTTTCTAAGTCTGCTTTCAATGCCGACCATATCCATGATGCGTTCCGCCTCTTCCTGCAGCTGTCTCTTATTATATCTGCCGGAAAGAATAAGCGGCTCTTTGATCGTGGTAGCAATTGTGTAGCGAGGGTTCAGGGATGAATAGGGATCCTGGAAGATGATCTGCATCTTCTCACGAAGTTCGCCAAGTTTCTGCTTGTTAACATGAGTAACATCTTCACCTTCAAAGAATATCTGCCCGTCAGTGCTGTCAAGAAGATGGATCATGGTTCGGCCAAGTGTTGACTTGCCACATCCCGACTCTCCGACAACGCCCATCGTACGGCCTTCTTTTATGGAAAAGGACACATCATCAACAGCATGCAGAGGACCATTTCTGGTTTTAAAATATTTCTTAAGATTCTTTACTTCGATTAACGGAGCAGACATCTGTTACACCTCCATCCTCTCTGCTTTGTTTCCCTTTACGCAGCGGCAATAGTGCCCGGTGCTAACCTCAACCATGTCGATGGCTGCGTTGCGGCACTCATCACTGACATAAGGACAACGCGGACTAAATGAGCAGCCGGCAGGCAGGTTCGTTGGATCGGGCGGGAGTCCGGCAATGGGAGAAAGTCTTCTCGCGTCCTTGTTCATGTTGGGCAGCGCGCCGAAAAGACCGATGGTATAGGGATGAGTCGGATGATCAAAGACATCAAACTTGCTGCCGTATTCAATGATTTCACCTGCATACACAACAGCCACATAATCGCTTGTCTCGGCAACTACGCCAAGGTCGTGGGTAATGAGGATCATGGATGTGTTGTTCTCATCGCGCAGCTTCTTGATCATATCAAGTACCTGCGCCTGGATCGTTACATCAAGTGCTGTCGTCGGTTCGTCAGCAAGCAGCAGCTCGGGAGTACAGGCAAGAGCAATTGCGATAACAACGCGCTGCTTCATGCCGCCGGAAAACTGATGGGGATACTCAAAATAGCGCTCAGCAGGAATGCCTACAAGCTCAAGCATCTGTATGGCTTCCTTCTGGGCCTCAGACTTGCCGATTTTTTTGTGAGTCTTTATAACCTCAGAAATCTGATCGCCGATCTTCATCGTGGGATTGAGCGCGGTCATCGGGTCCTGGAAAACCATAGAGATTTTGCGTCCACGCACCTGCCGCATTTTTTCCTCAGATAATGAAACCAGCTCTTCGCCATCAAGAGTAACCGTACCACTGCAGATTCTTGAAGAAATATCAGGCAGAACGCGAATGATACTCTTGGCAATGGTGGTCTTTCCGGCACCGGTCTCACCCACCAGCGCAAGTGTTTTGCCTTTGTGAAGGTCAAAAGAGACACCGTTTACTGCATGTACCACCTTGCCATCAGAAGTATACTCGACAACAAGGTTTCTTACACTAAGGAAAGGAGTACTCTCATCGTTCTCAATGGCAGAATTCACATAATTTTCCATTAAAGTGCACTTCCTTTCCTCAATCTTTCAGCTTGGGATCCAGCGCATCGCGCAGGCCATCACCAAACATATTCAGGCTTACAACAACAGTCATTATAAACAAGCCGGGGAAAATCAGCATATAGGGATATGTTCTGACATAGTCTCTTGCACCGGACAGCATGGCACCCCACTCCGGCTCAGGAGGCTGAACACCAAGACCGATGTAACTGAGTGCGGCTGCGGCAA
The DNA here is from genome assembly GCA_045605145.1 of Oscillospiraceae bacterium. Classification (GTDB taxonomy): domain Bacteria; phylum Bacillota; class Clostridia; order Oscillospirales; family Oscillospiraceae; genus CAMNAO01. Next base: position 39,340 of record JAZUPH010000016.1, read on the forward strand.
GGAGCGTTGAGGCACACTGCATTGTCGCATTTACGATCAGCGGCGACAAAGTATTGGGCAGAACATGCTTGACAATGATACGCGCATTCGAGCAGTTAATTGCTGTAGCAGCCTCAAGATACTCCTTCTGCCTGACGGACAGTATCTGTGCGCGGATCATGCGCGCATAACCGGCGATTCCGCCAATGGCAAGAGCAACAACGGTGTTGTTAAAGCCTGTACCCAAAACTGCCGCTACAACTATCGACAACAGCATGCCGGGTATGGATGATATGATATCCAGGGTGCGCATTATCAGCATATCTACAGCGCCACCGAAGAATCCTGCAAGGGAGCCGATGAAAACGCCGACAACAAGTGCGACAGCAACGGTCATGATTCCAAGGCGAAGAGAATAACGTCCACCATAAAGAATGCGGCTGAAAATATCTCTTCCAAGGTCATCTGTTCCGAACAAGTGATCTGCACAGGGTTTCTGATACGCACGGGCGATATCAATTTCAGTATAGTCGTAGGGTATAATCCACGGGGCGGCAATAGCAAGAGTCGCCAGGAAGAGAACTATCAGAATGCCGGCAACTGCAGCTTTGTTCTTCAACAGGCGCTTTGCCGCCAGTTTCATCGCGCTTTGGCCGACAGTTTTTTCCTCCGCAGAAGTTACAGTCTGATTAGCGGTTTTAGCCGACATTATACTCACCTCCCCTTTCCTTTGGCATACTGTGCTTTAATCGTGGGATCAACAAAGCTGTATGCAATATCAGTAAGCAGCATGACAATGCTGAATATTACTGCAAGAACTATTACGCAGCCTTGAACAACCGGGTAATCGCGGTTATTAACACCGCTGATCATATACATGCCCATGCCCGGAATACCGAAGATAGTCTCGATTATCAGTGAGCCGCCAAGCATATTGCCAAGTGCGTGACCGATGCCGGTAATGACAGGAATAAGTGCGTTGGGTAGAGCATGTTTGTATATGACAACCCTTTCTGACAAGCCCTTTGCGCGTGCGGTGGTAATATAGTCTGAGCGGATAACCTCAAGCATTGCAGAACGGGACTGTCTTGCCTGCGCCGCAATGCCGCCAAAGGAACCTGATACAGCAGGCAAAATCCAATGCTTAAAGCTGCCTACGCCCATTGCCGGCAGCCATTTAAGCTTTACGGCAAACAATACAACAAGAAGCAGTGCCAGCCAGAAAGACGGCATTGATACGCCGACCATGGCTATAAACATGGGGCCACGGTCACCGGCCACAGTGTTTCTGTTGACTGCGGCGTTTACGCCAAGGGGAACGCCAACAATGACCGACAGTAAAATTCCGATACTCGACAGCTTAAGTGTATTGGGTACGCGGTCAAGAATTGTCTCAGCAACCGGAAGTTTCGTCATATAAGACGAACCGAGATCAATTCTTAAGAATGTATCTACAAGGAATTTGCCAAGCCTGTATATATAGGGCCTGTCAAGCCCCATCGTATGGCGAAGAACATTGACTTCATCCTCTGTTGCACTGGAGCCAAGCATGATTCGGGCAGGATCACCAGGAACAAAGTACAGTATAGTAAATATCAATATTGCAACGCCGACAACCACAGGAATCATCCATAGCAGTCGTTTTAAAATGTATTTTCCCATATGATATTACCTCAACAATAATGTCAGTAACAGAAAACGCAGCGCACAACATTTTACCGTTGTGCGCCGCAAAATCATTTCATTCGACGACACACCGCTGCATTTAGCAAGCAGAGGTCAGGACAAATCAGTCTGCCAGAACACAGGGGCCGGGAGTTACATACAGCTTGGTGTTAATATAGACATCAGCAATGGAGGTGTTGGAGACGGCATAGCTCTGCTCTGCCCACAGGCCGTAAATGAGAACATTGTCCTTGATGTAATAGTGGCACTTATTAATATTCTCAGGGGTATGACCGGCGGGAGTATTGACCTCATTGATCATAGCAGTCAGCTCTTCGTTATTGTCTCCGTTTACGCTGACGCCAACATCCTTCCAAGTGGCGTATGTATTGCGCAGGAAGGAATTCCAGATACTGGTCATTGCGGTGGAGTTGGCCTGGTTATCAAGCAGCAGATCCCACTGAGAGAAGTCCAGTTTGTAGGTTGCATACAGCGCAGCGTCATACTGGATGATCTCAAGGTTGATGCCAACAACACTCAGATACTGCTTCATCATCTCCATGGCCTTCTTAAAGGTATCGTTGGTCTGGGAGATCATGGTCAGGGTGACTTCACCGGCAGCATAGCCCGCCTCAGCCAGCTTTGCCTTTGCCTTCTCAACATCGTAATCGTAGTAGTCCTCGGTTTCCCAGGCACTGTTGTAGTCACCGTAGACGGAGGTGCCGTATGTACACAGCGTGGTGCCGGCACCCTGAAGCACTCCCTGAACAAGCTCTTCATTGTTGATGGCGTAACAGATTGCCTGTCTGAGGGCGATATTGTCCTTGAGAATGCTCTCATCACTAAGGTTGAAGGCAATGTTTCTGATCAGATGGCTGGACCAGGTGTAAACATTGTAGCCGTCAACTGCGCTGCCATCATCGTTCATGAAATAGTCTCTGGCATTGGCAAAGGTAAGGCCGGTGCACATATCAATATCGCCGGACTCAAGAGCAATGGGAATCTGTGCAGACTCAACTATGATCTTAACTTCGATCACATCAGCATTAGCGACCTGCTCGGGATGGATGTACTTCTCATCAGTCTGCCACCAATCCTCATTCTTAGTGAAGGTGATTGAGGAGCTGGGCGCGAACTGAGTAACGACATAGGGGCCGGTGCTGACAGGCTCAGTCTGATACAGCGCCTCTTCCCAGGTGCTGTCAACTATGAAGCCGGAAAGAATATCTGCATAGATACCGAGTTTAAGCTCATTGATTTTGAACTCAACTGTATAGTCACCCAGCTTAGTAACAGAGTCAATATACTTCATGACACTCTCATACTGGCCGGACTCTTTCTTGTAATTCCAGGTGAAGATTACGTCATCCGCATCAATGGTATTGCCCGCAGAATCCTTTACATAGTCAAACATCTCAACAGTGATCGTCAGACCGTCATCGGACAGCTTGTACTCTTTGCCGATCTGAGGAAGAAGGGTGTCAGATGCAAACTGATCTCTCTGGAAAAGTCCCATGTAGAACATGGGCTGAATGCAGAAGGCGCCCATCTGTGCCAGATCGAAGGGGCCAAGTGTTGCTACGTCGTTGTTAAGGCCGACAACGATTGTCTTCTTGCCATCGGAGGCAGCTTCTTCTTTTTCGCCACAGGAGGTAAGGGCCAGAGTTGCAGCAGTGCCGGCAGCACCTATACCGCAGATTTTTAGGAAATCTCTTCTTGTCAAGGTTTTCATGCTCAGTGTGCTCCTTTCAATATTATCCATTTTTTAAAGGTAGGCCGAAATACCACGGGCATAACCCGATAATTAATTTTTATCACATCAGTTACACAATTTATACACAATTTTGTTATGAATTAGTGCAAATTCTTTAGATGTAAATATTTGTAAAAGTGCAAACTTTACCACAAATTACTCACCGGTCAAACACTGCTGATTTACGCCTAAAGGATGCAGAAACTATACCGCAGTATTACTTGTTGCGGGAAATAACCGTGCAATACACCTCGGATTCTCCGGGGCCCAAAATGCAGTATTTTCCCTCCATATTCAGACCGTTTACAGGGGCAGATTGTGGTTCAACACTGACAAATCCCCTCCTGCCGCCCATATTCCAGATCACCCAGTCTGAAAAATTATCCGACAGTTTATAACAATAACTGCCCAGGGTTGCGGTGTGACTGCCGTTATCGGTGAACTGTCCGTCCAACGCACACAAGCTCGGGTCAATCCCGGACAGCAGGCGTTTCCCGCTATCATCCAGCTGCGCTGTTTTTACGGGCAGTCGTGAAACACCGTCAAGCTGCCACTCCTCCCCCACCGAAACTGTAAGCTCTGCACGGGCTGCAAATGTGGTGTGAAATCCGATCGCAAGGGGCATATCCACATTGCCGGTATTGATCACCGTATGCTTCAGCAGTAAACCTTCATCACAAAGTGTGCATTCAACTGCGATTTCACATTCAAAGGGATACCTGTCCTTGCCGCAGCGGATCCTTCCGCGCAGCTCGTTCTGGCTCAAATATTCTATGATTGCAGGTGCATTTGTAAGACAGCCATGAATATGAGAAAACTTCCCCTCGCCTTTATATGGGATACTGTAACGCCGCCCCCTGAATTCAAAAGCATCATCCTGCAGCCGATTTGGAGGAAATAACAGTGGTATCCCGTATATGAATGGGTCGGTAAGCAATGTTTCAGGCGATGGTGGCGAATTAAGCACTTCCTCGTCTGCATATGTGAGGGATATAACATTCATAGCGCAGTCCGGCACCACCAGTGCGCGCCAATCCCCATGTGACAAAATAATCGTATCCATTTAATACCCTCATTCCTTATCAGCCCTATATAAGTCGAATGGCCGACAATAAGGATTGCCGGCCATTCTGTGATTATCGACTTAGTCTTTGTTAAGTTTCTTGAAAACGGCCTTTGTACCCTCGATAACAGCCTCATCATTGACGCCGGGAACGATGCCGCTGTATGCCATGGGCACCTTAATGTCGGCAGAATCCGCATCAAAGATATATCCGACTCTCGGTCCGGTGTGGTGAGTGACAATAACAGTGTTCTTCAGCGGTGAAGCATCCTTAACTTCTTCGCCCAGCTTGTTGAAAAGCTCACAGTTCATGAAGATGAGTGCCACATCGCCCAGAACAAGAGTATCCAGTATCAGCTCTTTCGGATCAGCAGGAATCATCTCAGGCCCCATATTCAGCGGGGGCAGAGTGCCATAGGGATACTCCTCAGGACGGGGACCCTGGCCACCGCCACGCGCACGGGGAATGAAACTCATATCATAGACCTTCTGCTGGCGAGCCTTGAGCCACACAGACTCTTTAACATGCTTGATGTCCAGCTCGTCACAGTCTGCCTTGATGGCCTCAATGCCCTTAACACAGTCTGCGCCGTGGTAACGCCCCATATACTCCATCTGCATATAGCCAACGCCGTCGGGATACTGGATCTGCGAGGTGTAGCCGTCGGGCCACTCATACTGCAGGCCGTGGCTGAGAACGGGGTTCTGGTCGCCGGCAGCGCCTGAGGACCACAGTGCAACAGAGCCGTCATATTTAGTCTCAACAAAAGTGCTGGCAATGCCGGTAAAGTTACCGGAGGTCTTGGCCTTATGGTCATGATCCTTGAGCATATAGCAGCAGGTTGCGTGAGTAGGATGGTTCATAAATGCCGCAATCAGTTTATCATCCATGTCAACGAATTTCAAAATTGACAGGGTATGGTCACTGAATCCGCCAAGATTGCGAGCCTCGGTCCAGTAGCCGCCAAGCGTCTTCAGGTTGCGGTTGACATTGGTATAGCTCTGGCTCTCGCCATAGCCCCACTTTGCGGGACGGCGGGAATCCATGGCCTGCTTAGCTGCAGCAACACCGGCTTCGTAAACGATCTTGTCATAGCGCGCATTCCAGGCGGCGATTTCATCAGAAACAGCACCCTCCTGTCCGGGAGAACCTGTGCCGGGAGAGGTGTGGTTATGCGTCTGTACTATAAATACATTCTCTGCAGGAATTCCAACAGCTTCACCAATCTGAGCGGGATATGTAACATCACGCTGAGCGCTGCCACCCTCAAATGCCATAAAGAGTATGGTCATTTTTCCGTTGTCAACAGCTATCGCGCGCACATTACAATCGTCATACTTGGCTTCATACTGCATCGGAGGAAGGCCGAAGTCAGTACGGCGTCCCGGGATCGGATACATATCGGGTGTCGGGTCAATATTTACTTTTGCTGCGCCAACTTTAAGTTTTGCCATAATCGTTCTCCTTTTCATATTGATATTTAAATATTACTACTTGTAAGTGTTCACAACAACCGGACTACTGCCTTTAAATGGAGAATATTACACATCACACCCATTGTAAATGCAGTAATCTTTAGAATTTGTGGAAATTACACTGTCAAGGGCCTTAATTATTCTCGGGAGGGTAAACGCCGTTAGCTGTGTACGCAACAGTAGCAAATCCGCGAACAAACTTGTGGTATCTGACGCGCACCTCACCGTTGGTCATAGTCTGTTCAATCTTATATGAATATGACTCAGGATCGGAAACAATGGCATCAAGTGTCTCAAGAATCGCCGGAAGAAGCCTGCTTTCAAGATTGACAGCAAAATGACCAGGGAAAATGTAGTCTATCTCATCGATTCTTTCACACAGCAACTTAAGTCGATCGCGGTATGTCTGGATATTACAGTACTGACCATAATGCATGCCGGGTCTTGGACCGCTACCGCAACCAATGACATCGCTACACACATCATCGCCGCCAAACAGAATACGGTCTTTCGCTGCAATGTACATTGCATGACCCGCGGCATGTCCTGCTGTCCAGAAAAGCTCCACCGTGTGTCCGCCGCCAAGATCCCAGGTATATCCGTCCGGGACACCAATCAGTTCATAGTCTTTGTATTCGGGCAGATCCTCTTTATCAAACTGTAGCCAGATATTGTTTCCATCACTATCAAACAAGAAATCAAACAGTCCCGGTTTCACGCGTGCTTTAATATTCTCGGCTTCGTATTCGTGGCAGTATACACGATCGTAATGGATATTTCCAAATGAATGGTCAGGTCCCAGGTGCGTATTGACAACATAGTAGGGTTTATCGCCTATAATTTCCTCGACAAGCCCACGCTGATTTCCCAATCCGCAGGCGGTATCGATAACCATGGCCTTTTCCTCACCTATTAAGATGTACATCCACACGTCACCCGCGCCGTCGTTATTCTGGTTAAAAAGGCCGTAGAGATTGTCTCTGAACTGATAGACCTCAACATAGGGATTGACATCGTAAATCTTGCAGGTCTTGTTGCCTTCACGGAGCATTTTCATGTACGCCCAACTGATAGCATTCTGCTCTGCCCCCCACTTGAGCCTCTTTGCCTTTGACTGTCCGTTGATCGGAAGCATGGAATTAATCATATGATCCCTCCTAATTACAAAATGGAATCGTCCTATTTATTAATGCTGTAATTGATTGTGGAGAAGCCTTTGATAAACTTATGATATACCACTCGCTTCTGGTCGCGTGCCTTACCCCAGGTCTCAACATAATAATCGTAATTGTTTTCTGGGTCGGCAAGAATCGTGTCCAACGCCTCAAGCAAGGCGGGCATAACGCGATTCTCAACATTGTTCATGAAGTGCTGAGGGAAAATATAGTCATATTCGTCAATGCGGTCAACCAGATAGCTTACTCTGTCACGGTAATAAGACATCTGGGCAAACTGTGCATAAGGAATCCCCGCACGGGGTTTGCCGATTCCCCCGCAGCTTGATACATCGACGCAGAGGTTATCACCGGTAAAGAGAATACGGTTGCTCTTATCAAGATAAGCAGCATGTCCCGCTGCGTGGCCACCGGTATGTATAAGTTCTACCTCATATCCATCGCCGAGATCCCAGACATAACCGTCAGGGACGCCTATGACCTCATACTTTTTGAATACCGGAAGGTCCTTTCTGTCAAATTCAAGCCAAATGTTTTCCCCCCAGGCATCAAACAGGTAGTCCCACATATGCTCATGCTGGTTCTCAATCATCGGCACTAGATACTCACTGCAGTATGCCCTGTCAAATCTGCAGTTGCCATAAGCATGGTCAAAATGGTCATGGGTGTTAACAACAATTATCTCCTTGCCGCCTGTCAGCATGTCAACAAGCCCCTTAAGATCACCAAGGCCATATGCGGTGTCGATCAGCATAGCTTTTTCGGGACCAACTATCAGATACATCCACACATCTCCCATACCGTCACAGTTCTCTGTAAACAGGCCGTACAGATTGTCTCGGAATTGGTACACCTCTACATAAGGATTTATCTCGTATATGGTCCTAGTCTTGTTATTCTCACGAAGCTCCTTCATGTACGCCCACGAGATTGTGTTCTGAGGGTTATCAAACTTAATTCTTTTTGACTTCAGTTCAGAACGAATTGGGTACATTTCTCTTTTCATTATATAATCCTCCCATTTTACTTCAGCCCTTGCTGTCAAAGATAGGAATACACATATAAGCCTTATCTACACATACTGCATATACCTATACCTTTGACATTGTATATTAGAATTCCGGATCAGTAACTGCATCGGGTTTATCATATTGTGGAAAATCTTAATGTCGCACTTGAAATAATACACATAACGCAAGGTTAGATATGTAAATATGGAATATCAACTGCACACAAACAAACGGCAGACAGATGTGTTGTGCACACGATCTGTCTGCCTGCTTTATTTAAATTATTCCTCCGCCTGGAGTGCCGCGCAGTGGCAGTCAAGGTACACCTTATATGCCACAGTAATTATGGCGCTGCGCAAAATGTCCTTTTGAGGAGTGTCATCAACCCCGATAACATCAAGGGTGCTTTTATACCCGAAAACAAATTTAAGCACATTTTCAAGCTCACTGCAGAAGTAGTCGTATGCCCGCTGTGAGGGGTACGAGTTTCTCTGCATTCCTATGATGAGCCTGATGTCGTCCATCGACAGCACGGACTTGACTACAGCAATAAAAATGAGATACGCAATCTGCTCGCGGTAGTAGCGCTTTTTCACAGGATTTGCAATAAGATCCTTCTTAACATAGTTGCTTATCATCGATCCGGTAAGCCCCGAGTCGGTGATGGGGGAAAGCACACGGGTAATATAAGTCGCCGCCTGCTCAAGATAAATCCCGTCATCCGGGAGCTGGTCATATCTGGGCAGAGTAAAGCTCTCAATGCCCGGAAAATTGCCCTGTTTACTGATACTGCTCATAAACCACCCTCCAGCTCCATTCTAACCACTTTCTCAAGGCCAGTCAATAAGAATGACATCGGTTTTTTAAAAACTCTTGACAGGTATTTGAATATCCGTGTATAATTTATTCAGGTACTTATGTGCAAATCCATACGGGAAAAAGAGATATTATGAAATACAAAATTGTTGCCGACTCATCATCCAATATGTTCACACTTGATGCTGTGCCCTTTGCAGGTGTTCCGCTTAAGGTAATTACGCAGCAGGCTGAGTATGTGGATGCACCTGGGCTGGATATTGAGGCCATGGTTGAAGAAATTAAAGCCACCAAGGGCCGTTCAGGCACATCCTGTCCAAATGTGAGCGACTGGCTTGAGGCTTTTGGCGATGCTGACAGGATTTTTGCCGTCACCATTACAAGCAACCTTTCGGGCAGCTGCGCCGCCGCGAAGGAAGCTGCCGCGGAATACATATCTGCTAATCCGGATGCAAAGGTGTTCGTTGTTGATTCACTGTCCGCCGGTTCCGAGCTGCGCCTTATAATTGAGCGGCTGAAGGATATGATCCTCTCAGGCATGGAATATGATGCCATTGTCACCGCCATCTGCGAGTATCAGACCAACACCCACCTGCTGTTCTCGCTGCAGTCGCTGACAAATCTTGCTCGCAACGGTCGGGTAAACCCCGCAGTTGCAAAGATTGCCGGTGTTCTTGGTATACGCGTCGTCGGAGCCGCGTCAAATGTGGGTACGCTTGAACCCCTGCGGAAGTGCCGCGGAGAGAAGAAAGCGATGGAGGCAATTTACGACCTGATGCTGGAGAAGGGCTATAAGGGCGGTAAGGTCAGGATGTGCCACTGCTTCAATCTGGAGTCATGCGAAATGCTCAGCTCTCTTATAAGGGCTGATTACCCGGAATGTGATATTTTCATCGAGTCCTGTACTGCACTTTGCAGCTTCTATGCTGAGAGAGGCGGTCTGCTGGTAGGCTACGAAAGTATCTGAGTAAAACATATTTAAACGTCAAACAGCACAGCCGGAGCACCGGCTGTGCTTTAATTAGGCCCGGTCATATTTCCTTTACAGCATCAACGAGTGCATCAATATCGCTTCTGCTGCTAAAGTGGGAAACACTTATCCTTACAGTGCCGTTGCCAAGCGTGCCCATGGTTCTGTGGGCCAAAGGCGCGCAGTGATACCCGGCGCGAACTGCGATCTGCCGTGCCGCAAGCAGCTCTGCTGTCTGCTCTGAGGGGATTTGGCCCAAATTGAATGAAAGAACTCCGCTGTCAGGCATCTTATCTTCCGGCCAATATATTTTAACTCCCTCTGTTTCGCGCAATCTTTCGGCAGCATATTCTGTCAGAGCGCGCTCATGCTGCGCAATCCGGCGGCACCCATTAGTGAGCACATAATCAAGCCCGCAGCCAAGACCGGCAATTCCCGGCAGGTTTTGTGTACCGGCCTCAAGGCGGTCCGGCAGAAAATCGGGCATATCGAATGAGCGGGAGTTGCTGCCCGTCCCGCCCGCCATAAGCGGCTGGGTATCCGCCGTGCACAGGAGAATGCCCGTACCCTGTGGGCCATAAAGTCCCTTATGTCCCGGCATTGCAATATAATTTGCCCCAAGCTTTTTATGGTCAATATCCAGCACACCCGCAGACTGAGATGCATCAATTAGTAATGGGGTATTTTGCCTGCGGCATATTTCGGCAACGTCCTCAACCGGCAAGCGCCAGCCAAACACATTGGACACATGGGTGCAGACAACACCATCTGCGCCGGATCTTATCGCATTGCGAAAAGCTGCAAGAAGTTTATCTCTGTCAAATTGGGGTGCATCTGCCACAACAGGACAGGCGCGGTTCAGCTTAAGCGCCCGCATTACAGCGTTATGCTCATATGGTGATACGACAATTCGCCGCCCACGACGGCACATATCGTGTATGGCGATATTGATTGCGTGTGTCGCATTGAGTGTAAAAACAACATTATCCGCATCAGGGGCATTGAAAAGCGTGGCAGCTTTTCTTCTTGTGGAGAAAATAATGTCCGATGCACGCATTGACGCCGCATACCCGCCCCGGCCTGCGTTTCCGATGCCGTCCGCGGCGGCTTTCATCGCTTCGGTCACACCCGGCGCCTTCGGCATACTTGTGGCCGCGTTATCCAGGTATATCACATTGCCTCCTGCATATATTGTCCGTCGGAAAGACGCCTGAGGAGCTTTTTGGGCATTATAGCAACGCGCCGCAAAATGCGAAGCGCCACTTCCCTGTCATCGCCATCTATCTTAACGCTGTAGCCGCAGCTTTCTGATGCCGCACCTACAGGTGTTCTGACTATCCTTGAATTGATTCCTTCGCTCATAAGTGCGGTGTTCATTTTCTGCGCGTACGTGATCGATCGGCATACCAGCAAGTATTCCATATCACTACCTCCCTGCTACACGCCGGGATGTCCGGCTGAACCATTCTATTCACAGCCCAGATAAATGTGCAAAGCGGAGGGCGCTCACCCTCCGCTTTATCTTCTAAATTTTAGTTCAGATATTATCCATGAGCACCACTGCATGAACGGCAACACCTTCACCGCTACCGGTAAAGCCCAGCTTTTCTTCGGTGGTTGCCTTAATGCTTATATCCGCTGTACTGACGCCTAGTACTGAGGATATTGTGCGGCGCATGCTCTCCTTATATTCCGCAAGACGGGGGCGCTGCAGGATAATGGTTATATCCGCATTGATAAGCCGGTATCCGGCGTTCTGCACTATCTCATAACAGCGCTCCAGAAGCAGTTTGCTGTCGATTCCTCTATAAGCCTCATCATTATCGGGAAAGTGCACGCCAATATCGCCAAGGGCACAGGCGCCAAGCATGGCGTCCATAAGGGCGTGCAGTGCCGCGTCCCCGTCTGAGTGACCAAGTGTGCCAACATCAGATGGAATTTCCACACCGCCCAGCATAAGTTTCCTGCCTGGTACAAGGGCGTGGACATCATAACCGTGACCGATCCTCATACGCTCTCTCCCCCGCTCAAAATAAGCTCAGCCATCACAGCATCTTCAGGAGTCGTAAGTTTAATATTGCTTTCTCGCCCACCGACAACTGTTACAACCGCACCGAAAGCCTCAAGCAGCATACAGTCATCGGTAATGTCAGTACGGCCTTTTGCCATGGCTACAGCCGCCTTATAAATATCGGCATCAAATACCTGGGGAGTCTGTGCTGCGTACAGTTTGCTGCGCTCAGGTGTGGATGCAACAACACCGTTTTCAACAATTTTGATCGTGTCCTTAACCGGCACAACAGGAATCACACCCGGCTTGCCCTTTGCCGCTGAAATAACAGCGGAGATAAAGCCAGAGTCAGCAAGCGGTCGTGCGGCATCGTGTATCGCGATAAGCTGGGCGCTGTCAGACACGCAGGCAAGGCCTGCCGCAACACTATCAGCCCGCGTCTCGCCGCCAGCAGCAATAGCCTTAATCTTGCTGTAGGCATTCACCTCACAGATCGCAGCCACCTTGGCGCGAATATCCTTGTTGCAGACGATGACGATCTCGTCAATCGCATCGCAGTTAACCATTGCCTCAATGGAATGCTGAATAACGGGCTTTCCACACAGATTCATCAGCAACTTATCCCGCCCCATCCTGACCGAGTGCCCACCGGCAGCCAGTATAGCGGAGCAGAACGGCCTGCTTCGCCTTTTGGAGGCTTTAGCGGCCGTTTTAAATGTAAAATCGAACAGTTTTCCGATTGTCTTAGCAGTGCTCAATTTGGTATCCTCTTAATCTTAATTTGCCGCCGCCTCACAGGTGCAGGCCTGGGTAATGAACGCTTCTATCTTTTCAGCAGATGTATCCAGCACAAGTACAAGCTCAGACATAAATATCTGTTTGGCGGAATGGAGCATCCGCCTCTCACCGGTGGACAGGCTCTTAATCTTGTCACGGAGCATAAGGCACTTAATCACGCGGGCAACTTCCGTCAGGTCGCCGCTACGAAGTTTTTCCATATTGTCGCGGTATCGCTGATTCCAGTTCTGGATCACATCAACCTTCAGCTCAGCCATAGCGGAGAGTATTGACCGTGCCTCATGGGCGCCAACAACAGGGCGCACACCAATACTGGCCGTGGATTCTGTCGGTATCATAACCTTCATCTCCCCGACCGGTATACGCAGAACGTAGTAGCTGCGCGTTACACCCGCAACACGGCGCTGGACGATGTCCTCAACGACACCGGCACCATGCATTGGATGAGTTATACGGTCACCTACGTTAAACATGTGCCCTCCTCTTTTGCCTAACAAGCAGCCAACTAACACCTTCCATATTGTCATTATACATCAAAGATACGGCTTATGGCAAGCAGTTTATCTGCAATTTGCGCAAATCGTTACAAATTTAGCAAAAACACGCCGCATCCCGGGCTACGGAATGCGGCAATGTAATTATTAGTTTGCTTCAGGCTCTTCAGTTTTAATTGTCACTGTGCCAAGAGTGCCCTCGGTAACATCAACAATGTGATATGTGCCTTCATCCTTATAATCGGCAATAACAAGCTTTCCGGCGCCGCCGCAGACGAATGTGTCATCATCTGTGATCTGACCGTCAAGATCGATCTGTCTGATGACCTTGGCATTGTCAAGATCTATGGCAACGATAGTCTCATCGCTGAGAACGTAAAGGACACCGCCGCTGACTACATAGCTATCCGAAAGGGACTTAAGATCCAAGTCGACAGCATATACATAGCTGCCGTTTACGGTATAGGCATCAAGCTGAGGCGTTTTGTCATTATCGTAGATGTACAGCCTGCCCTCATAGGTAAAGTAGTTGTAGCTGTCCTCATGCTCAGGCAGGATCTCAACAGCGCCGGACAGGTCACGGTCCGCTCTGATAAGGGCATATGAATCGTCCGGCTCATAATACAGGTAGCTGCCGTCCATTGCCACAAGCTCATCCACGCCGTCATACTTATCGGTGACAGACGCACCGCTTGCGGTATCATAGCGCGTGTCATCGCCAACATAGAGCCAGCCGCCGGAGTATATGAGCGTCTCTCCGTCGCCGTCACCAAGGCGCACAGCAGTATCGGTGCCAAGGGTCATTTTGTAAATTGCGTTCTCGCCGCTGTCATCAGCCTGGTAGTAGTACACGACACCGTCGCCAATTACGAACAGAGGCGTGTCGACGTCAATAAATGTGCAGTTGGGCAGGGCCTGGGTCAGATTCTCGTCCGTAGAGTAGTAGCGGCCGTTATAGTAGACCACATCGGCGCTGCCAACAGCATATTCATCGTCCGGCACGGTATAGTGACCGAATGCATCGGCAGACATATGCGGCACGCCGATAATATCAATGAGCTCATACTCAGATTCGTCGAGGTCGGACTCAGTCTCTTTCTTATCCTCATACTTTACAGTATAGGTTTTAAGCTCATCCGTGTCACCGTCTTCTGTAATGCCGAAGATCACATATTTATCGGTGCGCACATCCTTGTCGTCAACCTCTTCGGTTTCACTGCTGTAGGACATGAAGCAGTATCTGTCATTGTATATGCACAGATGGAGATTCTCAGCAGTTACCTTGGAGTTCATATAGATGGGGTTGGCGTTTGTGCCGTCAAAGACATAGACCCTGATGCGATACAGATCGTCATCATCGGGATTTACATCAACGATGATCATATCCTGCAGACCGTCGTTGGTCACATCAAGAACGAGAACTTCGTGATCCTCATCATTGAACATGGAGTTAAAGTACTCCTCAAAGGCGGCCATGGCCTTCATTTCAAGGGTGGTGACATTATACGCCAGGGTAATAACCGAGCCAGAGACGCCGGCAGGTGAAACTGCAACCAGCTTTACAGTTGTATCGCCAACAGCAATGGTGATGGAACCGGTATAGCGATGGGACAGTGTTGTCGGTTCGCTGCCGTCAAGGGTGTAATAGATCTCAGATAGGGAGCTAAGTTCCAGTTCGAAGGCTTCTTCATAATCGCCGGGAGCAACCGAAGGCACAACATCGGTAAGCATGAGAAGAATCTCTTCATTGCCGGAAACGGACCACCCCTCTTCAAGGATGCTGACAACGCGGTCAAGCTGCTCCTGTCCATTGTCAACAAGAATCATGCAGACCTGTGCGTACGCAATATAAGCATCGGCGGACTGCTCACCAAGCGCAATAGCTGTTTCATAATCTTCGGCAGCGGCAGCATAGTCCTCAAGCAATGCATTTATCCGGGCGCGGGCATAATAAGCCTCACTACGCTCACTGTCAGTGGCAATGGCCGCGGTATACGCATAGTGCGCGCCGTCAAGGTCATCGCTTTCCGCGCGGGCCTCAGCCTCGGCAATGAAGTCCTCATATTTGGAGTTTACAAGGTTATTAAGTGTATAGGTCAGGGGCGCATCGCCGGTGGCGGCAACACCCTGGTTGAGGATGTCGATTGCCATATCCCTGGAGCCAAGGGCAAGATATGTATCGCTGATCTTCGCGTATACTGATGCGTCAGTGGGATCCTTCGCAACAGCGGTGGTGTAATACTCAAGGGCACTTTCATAAATCTTTTCTGAATAGTAAGCATCGCCTATCTTGACGCATAGCTCAACATTCTCCGTATCAATGAAATATGCCTTGATATAGTCGTCTATAGCATCTGCGCTGTCACCGTCAGCAAGATATGCGTCACCGCGAAGTATGTAAGCCTCGGCAGCCTTGGCATCAATCTCAATAGCTGTACTGAAATGATCTACGGCATCAACAAATTCCCCGTCTGCAAGACTCTCGCTGCCCTTTTTCATAGCAGAAGCAAAACGGGCCTCTGGACTCAGAAAATTGATGTATCCGAAATAGCCGCCCACCGCAAGCGCCGCAAGAATGAGGATGGCAACCACAATACCACCGGCCTTGCCGCCGGTATATGACGCAAGGGCTGCATTGTCCTTCTTAATCTTTCGATTGGTATGAGCTTTCTTCTTGCGCTGCTGCTTCTTTAGATACTTCTCATCCGGCTCAACAGCGTCCTCGGCGACATCTGATGCTCCCTGCTCGATATCTTTCTTCACAGTCTGTGCTGCAGGCTCCTGCACAATTTCAGCCTCTGCTCCATTACCGGCAGGCAGCTCTTCGGCCTGTGCAGAAAGCTCCATCGCTTCATCTGCAGCAGGTTGGGCGTCCCAAATAGCCTCCGGCTCCATAGATTCGGCTGCAGACGACTCCTCTGGCTGTGATTCATCCGAGACATCGCGTCCGCAGAACAGGCAAAACGGCAATCCGTTTTCAATTTCATTGCCGCAATATTTACAAAGCATATAATTACCTCCGTAAGGTCTAATGCCGAATTGTCAGAATAATGACTGATATATTATACACAGGTATTATGTTAATATCAAGATATAATTGTCATTTGAACGGTAATTCACAAAATTTTCACCGGAATATGGCGCATTGCCGAACTTTTACTGTGCTTAGGGGCCGGTGATACCCGACCCCTATGAACTGCATATGGCTGTTATGATGTGTTAACTTCTATCTCAACTGCGATGCTGAGGGAATGTAACTTCAAAGGCCATACCACCTTCGGGGCGGCGTGTAACCTCAATCCTGCCGTTAAACTCCCTTACAAAGTCCCGCACAATAGACAGGCCAAGACCGCTGCCCCCCGCCTCTCTGGAGCGGGCTTTGTCAACGCGGTAGAAGCGGTCGAAAATGTAAGGCAGGTCCTTCTCCGGTATGCCGATACCGGTATCCATAACCGTCAGCTGTGCGTACCTCCCTCTGTTGCGTGTTATAACATCAACACTGCCGGAGGGTACATTATACTTGATCGCATTCTCAACCAGATTGAAAATGATCTGGTAAACATCATCTTTTCTTGCAAGTATCACGACACTGCCGTCATTTTCGTAGTTGAGTGTTATGCCGCTGCTGCCGGCAAGAGGGCGCAGGATGCGCAGCGCAGAATTGGCAACCTCATTCAAATCGACCGACACAAGCTCTTCGCTGACATTGTTATCCAGCTTAGTCAGGCTAAGCAGCTTGTCCGTAGTTCTTGCAAGCCGCTCCGCCTCGGCACCTATATCACTGACAAACTCCCGTGATGTTTCGGGGTCAATGTCAGGGTTCTGCAAAATGCTGTCACTTAGCAACCGTATGGATGCAAGGGGCGTCTTCAGCTCGTGGGACGCGTCAGAAACAAAGCGCCGCCTAACTTCTTCGGTGCGCTGCAGGCGCTCGGCAAGTCCGTTGAACTCTTCACCAAGTTGTGCCACCTCATCCTTTCCGTTCATGTTGATACGGTAGCTGTATTCTCCCTTACGCACCTGCTGTATCGCCTCAAGTATCTGGCGCATGCGGCGCGTAATAGTCTCTGAAAGCAGGGCGCAGATAATGAGCGCCGCAGCGCTCATCGCCATTGATATGCGCATGAGCGTATTGCGAAGATTCGACAGGATCTCACCCTGAGTCCCATCCGCTTCAAATACATATACGGCGCCGTTAACCTCTTTTTCGGGGATTACAGGTATGGAGAAGCTGCTGTAGAACACATCGGATTCCAACCTTAGCCACACCTGATCGTTCCCTTCCAGAGAGCCGGAAATACACCAGTTGATGGTGCTGTAATTGGGCTGAATATTGCCGTCAATCGCTTCATAAAGCCAATTCCCGTAGGCGTCTGTAACAACTATACGGTTCAGACCGCTCACATCGGTAAGGACCATGGCCTGTGAAATACTTTCAGCCGTATAGACATCAAGTGTGGCAAGTGTTGTACCGATCATAGATGCCTGAGATTTCAAAGCCTGCTCTTTGGAATTGAAGATCATCTGGCGCGATAGAATAAGCGGGTACGTGTTCATAAGCACAAGCAACACAAGTGTGACAGCCATAAAAGCTGCCAGCATCTTGGTGCGCATACTGCTCAGAAACGGTACAGTATTTAAATCATGCTTTGAAGTAATAGCCGACACCCCATTTTGTCAGAATGTGTTCCGGTTCTGCGGGATTGACTTCCAGTTTATCTCTGATCCTGTGGATGTGTACATCGACAGTGCGTATATCACCCACATAATCGGTGCCCCATACAATGTTGAGGAGATTCTCGCGGCTGTATACCCTGCCGGGATTCTTAATCAGCAGTTCAACAAGGTCAAACTCCTTGCTTGTAAGCTCAATATACCGCCCGTCCGACTCAGCAGTGCGTCTGTCAGTGTCAATAACGATCTTGCCGGACTCGAATCTGGAATTTGTCTCCTGAGCCTGGCTGTTCATTGCGGAGCGGCGGATAAGTGCTCGTATTCTCGCCTTAAGCTCAAGAATATTGAAGGGCTTGGTCACATAGTCGTCAGCACCGCACTCAAGACCGATGATCTTGTCCATATCCTCACTTTTCGCAGTGAGCATGATTATCGGCACTGTGGAAAACTCGCGGATCTTCATGCAGGCGCTAAGGCCGTCCATCACGGGCATCATAAGGTCAAGGATAACAAGGTCAAAATTCTCTGCCTTTGCAAGCTCCACCGCCCGCTGTCCGTCATGCGCTGTCTCGACCTGATAGCCCTCATTCTCAAGGTTAAACTTAATGCCTTTCACAAGCAGCTTTTCGTCATCTACGACCAGAATCTTCATTCTTGACCTCCAGTTTCTACAGTTATCAAAGATTTCATTTCATCAAACTTCTTCTGCCCTATTCCGCTCACCTGCATAATATCCTCAATACGGGCAAAATTACCGTGTTCAATACGATGGGCAACGATTCGCTCTGCCAGAGCCTCACCGACACCGGGCAGAGTGGTAAGCAGTTTCGCGTCAGCAGTGTTGATGTTAATCTGCTCAGACTCACCGGTACTCACTGTATCTTCCACCGACACCTCAACAGGTGCCTCGGAAACGGTCACACCATCGCTCTTATAATTCCATTCAATTATCAGCACGCATGAGACAAGCAGGATAATACAGGAAGCGGCAATCAGAGTACGGCGCAGGCGCAAATTTGCCTTATCGTCTTCCTCCGATATTTGGTTTGACGCTCCGGACACCACTTCTGTTCCACTGATTTCTAAGCGTGGTAACTTTATGTTTTTGAGGAAACATTTCCCTTTTCGTGTTGATTTTTTCCCTATCATCTTATATCATATTAGAACAACAATAACAATTCCACCCGGTTTGACTCCAAACAGCCAACCGCGTACATCTATTTTCACCGATTATATCACAACTTGAGAGCCATTGCCATGAAAATTATTGAATTCCCGCTATCTGTCATTTTAATAATTGCACTGAGTGCAGCCTGCCTGTGCCCCACCGCACTTGCTGATGAGCCGGTACAGGTTTCCTCTCCCACCGTCATCCTTGTCGAGGCAGGTTCCGGCACTATAGTCTACGAAAAGAACGCTCACACGCCTGTCTTCCCCGCAAGTATAACCAAGGTTATGACTGTGATGCTCGCCTGCGAATATATTGAGGACGGCATCATTTCTGAGAACGAACTTGTTACCGTCACCGAGGACGCCTGGTACATGCTTGAAGATGACTCAATGAATCTTGGCATCATGCCCGGTGAAGAGGTACCTTTTATCGACCTTCTTTACTGTGCCATGCTGTCCTCGGCAAATGAGGCCTGCAACGCAATTGCAATGCACGCCTGCGGCGACATCGGCACCTTTGTTACCGAGATGAACCGTAAGGCGGCAGCATTGGGCTGTAAAGACACGCATTTTGTAACCACCAACGGCCTGCATGACGACAATCACTATACCACCGCGTACGATATGTACCTTATCACAGCAGAGGCATTAAAGAGCCCTCTGTTCAGAGAGATTTATGGCACCCCCTACTATGCTATGCCGGCAACAAACGAGTCCGGAGCAAGATATATGTACCACACCAACCGCCTGATGAACAGCAGCCACGCAAACTACTATGAGTACTGCACCGGCGGCAAGACAGGGTCCACATCCCAGGCGGGCTACTGCCTGGTTTCCACTGCCGAGAAGGACGGCATCACCTTTATTTGCGTTATTATGGGCGCAGGGCGTGTCGACCATGAGGACGGCACCTATACCCTCAACACCTACATCGACTCTACCAATCTGTACAACTGGGCTTTTGACAGTTTCAGCTATATCCCGGTGATCTCCCCGCAGGAAAGCGTGGCAAGCATCCCAATATACATGGGTGACGGTGCTGATGCTGTAGAGTTGGTGCCGACGGAAGAAATTGTGCTGTTCCTGCCCAATGAGGGGTATGAAGAGGATCTTACGATAAGCGTATCCCTCTACAGTGAGGCGGCAAGCGGCAATCTGCGCGCCCCCATCGATCAGGGTGAGATACTCGGTGAGATCACCGTATACTATGATGGGGAAATCTGCGGAACTGTCAAGGGTGCGGCAGCAACCAGTATCGACCTTAAGCACAGCGAGTATATTAAGACTGAGATCAGCGCCACACTCTCCCTGGACTGGGTCAAGAATGCACTTATGATCCTTGTGGGAGTATTTGCGCTTTATGCTCTTTATATCTCCCTGTACATCACGCTCAAGGTCACCAGACGCCGCCGTAACTTCCGCAAGGCCCAGCGATATGCCGCCGGCATTCGCAGCAGTGCGGCACGCGCGGAGCAAGCTGCGTTTGAGGAGGCACAGTCAAAGGCAAAAGCCGCACAGAAGGATGTTCGCCTGACCGAGGTACTCAACGCAAGCCTTCACGACATTGGCGCCGATGAAGCTGCCGAGGAAATTGGCATTGAGGTGTCCGATGAGGCGTCCGGCGAATCCATTGATGTCCAGCCTCAGGTACATGACGGCGTTTCAGTGCCGGATGACACAGTCGATAGAGGTGCGACAGACGCCGGCCAAGTCGATATTTTTTCCGCTCACGACAGAGGCGAGGCTGCCGACTATAACATGGACACCCCTTCGAAAAACGATGGCGACGAATAAACTCACATGTCAATATATAAAAAGACAGACCGGCTATTCCGGTCTGTCTTTTTATTTAGGCATCAGCCGTAAATTTGTCGTCTCAGATAGTTCCTGCACTTGCTAAGATCAAGCTCAAGAACGCTCATACCCTTTATCATTTTGGACTTATAAGCTCCGTCATAAGGGATGCGAATGGATTTGATCGTATAGTCAAGATACTCTGCGCTGTTTAGTATGACCGAGAAGCATTCAAGCTCAGTAACATTGGTTCTGACCAGGGGCATTATCATATCCATCAGGTCATACAGCTCGGTGATACTCATGTCCATGACTTTCTCAATAATCAGCGAAATTACAAGACGCTGTCTTGCGGTACGTCCGGAGTCGCCGCCCACATAGCGGATGCGCGCGTAAGCAAGCGCCTGATTGCCGTTGAGATGCATCAGACCGGCGGTACCGTGTTCAATGAAATCCATCTCGTCATCATAGCCGCGAACATAGTTCTGATGGACAAGATTGTCATTAAGATGCCCGATCTCCTCCTCAGTAACCTTGATATCAAGGCCGCCCAGCGCGTCGACGATGTCAATAAATGAGAAGAAGTTTACTGTTGCATACTTGTCTACACGAACGCCGAAGTTCTCGCTGATGGTGCGGCACAGAAGTGTAGGGCCTCCGATAGCATTCGCCGCGTTAAGGCGGTTGTAGGTGTTTGCGCGCGGAATATACACATAGGAATCGCGCATGAAGCTGGTGAGGATGATCTCCTTCGTCTCCTTATTCACCGACAGAAGGATCATCGCATCTGAGCGGGAGTACAGATTATCAATGTCTCTCGTGTCAGTGCCGATAAGCAAAATATTCATAACATTTTCATCGGTTATCGGCTCACTGCCATCAGCTTCCAGAGCGGCAATGATTTCGTTCTTTATGCGCTCTTCCTCAAGACGCGCCTGTTCCTCATCGTACTCAAGACGCGCCTGGGCATATCCGGCATACAAATCAGCCTGTTGCTGAATTGCTTCAGCTTCAGCATACAGATCAGCAGCTTCGATTGCAAGCTGGGCGGCATAGGCAAGCAAGGACTCGTAATCCGGATACTCCGACACATCCAAACGGCTAAGGTTTACACGGGGATCAAGCTCTTCAACTGTAGTGTCCTCAGTAATTTCGCCCTCTTCAAACAGGCTGTAATCGTCTTCTTCCAACTCGCCCGCTGCTTCAGCTTCCTGCCATCTTTCAATGGCGGCCTCAAGCTCAGCATCGGTAGGTTCCTGAGTATAGTTCAATTTTGAATACAAATCGTGGAAAATGGCAAGCAGTGTCGCGCCAAGCACAAATACGACAGCCAGAACAACTAAAACCGCGGTCAGGGCACTTCTGCGGCGCTTTTCCTTCTTCATCGCCTTTGCGGCCTCGGGATCGGTATTCTCGCTGGAAAACTGCATCACCTTATAGATGAATTCATTTTGATCGGGCTCACTGTCCTTATGAGTGTCAGCTGGCTCAGTACTGTCTGCGGCAGCACTTTTGCCCCCTTCCTCTTCAGAAAAAGTATTTACTTTGTCAGTCTTCTTTTTGATCCAGCCCATTGCTAACTCGAGGCCTCCTTACGCGGGATATAAACGCTAAGCACCGCAGCCGCACGGCGCATTGCGCACTCAATAGTCATTATACTAAATCAAACAAGATTTTCAACACCCCAGAGTAAATTGGCGAAATTTAGTTTCTGCACTGACAAAATCACTGTGCAAAGCAAAAAAAAGAGAGCAAGTCGATGACCTGCTCTCTAATCATTTGGAGGCGACACCCGGATTCGGACCGGGGGTAAAGGTTTTGCAGACCTCTGCCTTACCACTTGGCTATGTCGCCAAAGATAAAAAAATGGAGCGGACGACGAGGCTCGAACTCGCTACCTCCACCTTGGCAAGGTGGCGCTCTACCAGATGAGCTACGCCCGCTTATTCATTTTCTCCATGGTGCCCAGGGTCGGAATCGAACCAACGACACGCGGATTTTCAGTCCGCTGCTCTACCTACTGAGCTACAGAGGCGTAGAAATACAGCAATAGTAACCAATAACACTGTTCCAGTATTATATAATAGGGAATCGATTTGGGCAAGATTAAAAACGGCATTTCTGATTTGATACTGAAGATAGAAAAGTGAAGAATTCGAAGCTCGGCTTCTCGGGAGTGTAGAAAAAATCTGGTGTCCGAATTAAAATCGCCTACCATCTAGATAGTTTTATAGCTACATGGCGGTGGTAAAGGAAACACATTTTGAGTCCGATACGCCGCCCAACGCGGAGCAATAATCCTGAGCATTATCTTATGGCGTGTAGAACGCCTTTTGATTTTTCTTGATTATTCGTAACGAATAGCGTATAATATTATCAAGAGGTGAGACTATGGAAAAACGAATTGGCAATGTCATTATTCAAACACCAGGGGGGACTGCGAGTAAGAATTCCAGTACTTATAAGGTGTCTCTGC
Source organism: Oscillospiraceae bacterium (assembly GCA_045605145.1). Taxonomy (GTDB): domain Bacteria; phylum Bacillota; class Clostridia; order Oscillospirales; family Oscillospiraceae; genus CAMNAO01. The sequence goes on from JAZUPH010000016.1 coordinate 62,664, forward strand.
CCTCTGCATGGATTAAGGAAATGGGTATTACGGACAGCGATAGACAGATCGAACTGACCTTTGATGGAACCGTCATAACGATTTCTAAAAAGCTCTCACTGGATGAGTTTATCAGCTCCAGCAGAAGTGAGGGGCATAAAATATATCTGCTTTCTTACTATGATGATCAGACCCTCTGTTCTAAAATTGCGGCAGATTACACGGATCAAACAATATGCTTTGAAAATTATACGAATAATTTCCTGCGCACGGCTTTTGGTAACAACCCGGCTCCCACTTGGGAGGAATTTCAGGCATTCCTGGAAGAACGCTGCATTCCCAGATCCCGTGCCGGTTTGCGGGAATACCTGGAAGCGATTGGCGTAGAGAAATACGAACCTTTGGACATTATCTACAAGACAAAGGGGCGTATGGCAGAAGATGAA
>JAZUPH010000017.1:0-10585 GCA_045605145.1 Oscillospiraceae bacterium
AAGCGCGGCAAGGTAGACGCGGCTTTTGCCCGTATCGGCGGGCTTGAACTGCGCACCGAGGGGATCACCGGCGCCGACAGCCGCTGGGGCTATCGGAACAAGGCGATTTTCGCCGTCGGCAACGGGCAAAAGGGTGCTGTCACCGGCTTTTATCAGCCCCGCAGCCATCAGGTGGTTGCGGCGGAGCGCTGCCTTATCCAATCGGACTACTCCGTCCGCGTGGCAGCTGCTGTGCGCCGATGGATGGATGAGACGGGTCAGCGCGCGTGGGAGGACGGCAATTCCTCCGGCTGTGTACGCCATGTGTTCGCCCGCTTTGCCTTCGGTACCGGGCAGGGGCAGGCGGCTTTGGTAGCCGTACGCCGACCCAAAAACTGCGAAAAGCTCACCCAGTATATACTTGAAAACTGCCCGGAGACGAAGAGCATCGTACTGCTTATAAACACCGATGCGGGCAACACCGTCCTCAAAGGGCGTCAGGAGCTGTTGTGGGGCAGTGAGCGCATCACCGATACCCTCTGCGGTTTTGAGTATTCTCTGTCGCCCCTGTCGTTTTATCAGGTCAACCGGGATCAGGCCCAGCGGCTTTACGATTGCGCCATGGAGTACGCCGGTGAAAGCATCGGTCTTGCCCTTGACCTGTACTGCGGCGCGGGAACCATAAGCCTGTGCCTTGCCAAAAGGGCACAGCGGGTCATTGGCGCCGAGATAGTGCCCGATGCCGTGCGCGACGCCCGGGAGAATGCCGTGCGCAACGGTGTTGAGAACGTCAGCTTCATCTGTGCCGATGCGGGCGAGACAGCGGCAAAGCTGCAAAAGGACGGCACCCGGCCCGAGGTCATTGTGGTGGATCCTCCCCGCAAGGGCCTGTCCCTTGAGGCGATAGAGGCCGCCGCGGGTATGCAGCCGGACAGAATAGTCTACGTCTCCTGCGACTGCGCAACGCTTGCCCGTGACCTGAAGATTTTCGAGACTAAGGGATACAAGGCCGTGCGCGCCCGCGCCTTTGACCTCTTCCCCGGAACGCATCATGTGGAAACTGTTGTTTGTTTATGCAGGGGATAAAGCTGCGGCAGAATCTGCCGCGTGCCTGGAATTGGAAATACCTAAGGAAATTTTTGGGGGTGAAAACGGACGATGAAGAAATATATTCTCTTGATGTCAATACTGTTGTGTACCATCGCTTTAGTTGCCTGTGCAGCGTCCGGTGCCGTCAAAGAGCGGTTTGAGAATGCCCAGGCTGCGTCGTCTGAGCAGGAATCCGACCCGGACTCCGAATCAAAGTCCGATCTGCAAAGCGAAGCGGAATCAGAGGCAGCCATCTCAGATTCGCAAGATACACCTGCCGCGCAGGATGATACGATCCTGCCCGAGGAGACCGCAGAGCCTTCGCCGGACGCGTCTGCAGATCAGCAGGCCGGAAATGAAGAAAAGAAAACCCAGCAAAGCGGTGCGGAAAAGGAAGATCAGTCAGATGCCGATGTGCAGCAAGGCGCACCGGCGGAACAGCCGACTTTTGAAGGTGACGGCTTTATTTGCGCGTACAGCATCAGCGGGGAGCGGTATTTGCGCGACTGCGGCAAAAGTGCCGACCTGAGCGACCTGGGTGCTGATGAATACTACAGCTTCTGCGCGGATGTAACATATAACGGCGCAAGTGTGCTTGATGTGGAAAGTTTGTATGTGGTCGTTGACGGCGGCGATAAGTGGCACTGGGGTGCAATGGCACTTGAACCGGGTTCCCGGATATTCCTGCATATATATTACTCAAATATGTCCGGCTGCCAGACCCCGGGTAGCCACAGTGTCACCTGGTATATCAATGACGAGGCGATCCTGAGTGAAAGCTTTTATATTTCCAAAAGCATTGATTGGTCGAATAAATTTGATATGCCAACGGCAGCACAGATTGCCGACTACACCAATCCGAACAACAGTCGCGCGCCGTATATAGCAGGATGGCTTTCCATACCCGATGGTCAGCGGTATACGGAGTACAGCGTTGATTTCAAAGCCGAGTATCTGCCGACCGGTACATATTGCTGCCTTGGCAACTGGAAAATGGACTACTCATCTCTTTTGAATCAGTATGTCAGTGTGCGCACGGAATATGACAGCGTGCAGGCCTATGCAGGCTTCCAGAAAACGGGTAGCGGAGAAATGGTAAGCATTATGTCTTTTTGGGATATATTCTGCACCGATGCTTCAGGCCGTGAGACGGTAATTCGTGCGCAGCTCGTGTACCCGCAGGGGTATGGCGGTGATGACGATTTTACCGTTGAGGGAACAGGCGCCCACTGCCTGATACCGTACGAATGGCAGGCAGATCACTGGTACAGAATGTATTTGAGGTGCCGCGTTTCAGAAGAAACAGGCAACACCGTTGTTGAACAGTGGGTGTGCGATTTGGATACCGGCATCTGGACTCTGCTGTGTGCTTATGATGTGGGGGTTAAAGACGCCTGCTTTATAGGTCCAACGGCAATATTCCTTGAAAACTATCTTACCGCTGTGGCCGGCGAGATCCGAAGCCTTGAAGTATGCAACGCAATGTATTTAAATGCCGATACAGGACGCTGGATATACATAGATGAGGCGTATTTGTCTCCCAATGGCGGCCTGCCTTACTATGAGGGCAGTTATAGTTTTGGCGCTGAAGGCGGCAGTTTCTGGATGATAACCAGCGGTGTCGGCGGAGACTGCTACGGAAACGGAACCGGTCAGCGCGGCGGGTATTACCGTGTTGATATATGATAATTAGGAAGTATAACGAACAGAGGGAAGCATGAAAACAGTTAATTTGGTCAATAAAAGAAGTATAAACAATATCTTTCAAGAGGGGACAGGCTATAAAGTTTTTCTCCTGTCCATACTTATAACGGGTATTTCCTATGGCCTGTACAAGGGCATACTGGACAACTTCCTTGCCGAGATCGTGGGCATGGGCGAAATGGACAGAGGCATTACCGAGTTCTTCAGAGAGCTCCCCGGTGTGCTTCTTGTGCTGATACTTGCGGCGTTCTATATGCTGTCGGCAGAAACGCTGTACAAGGCCGGCGCTGTGATAATGCTCGTCGGTATGGGCATGCACGCCATCCTGCCGCCCACCAAGGTGCTGGCAACCCTTGCCCTTTGCATTTATTCTCTGGGTGAGCATGTGCAGATCGGCATGAAAAGCACCCTGACCCTTAAGTATTCCAAACCGGGGCGCGGCGGCGCTGCACTAGGCGCGCAGAGCGCCATAAACCAGATCGGCACACTGGCTTCCTATCTTGTTATTGCGGCTGTGTTTTCTGTATTTGCGGGCGCGCGGACATATAACGCTGTATTTTGGGTCGCGGCAATTCTTGCCGCCCTGAGTATGCTCTTCTCTTTGCGCATCAGCGGCCGCAGTGAGACCGATAAAAGCAAAAGCCGTTTTTACTTTCACAAAAAGTATTTCAAATATTATATGCTTGAGATGTTCTACGGCGCGCGCAAGCAGGTGTATATGACCTTCGGTCCCTATGTGCTTATACTGTTCTATGGCGCGAACGCCGCCACGATAAGTATGCTGTTTGCAATATCCGCTGTTGCCTGCTTCTTCACCGCACCCATCGTCGGCCGGATAATCGACAAGTTGGGCTACAAAACCGTGATGATCAGCGACACACTTATTTTGGTAATCGTCTGCTTCTTCTACGGCTTTGCCCACCGCCTGTTCCCCATGAGCGTGGCATTTGTCGTGTGCTGCATAAACTATATCCTTGATGCCATCATTTCACAGGCCTCCATGGCGGCCAATGTTTATGTTCAGGACCTTTCCGATAATGAAGAAGAGGTCAAGGCCACCATATCCACGGGTGTTTCCATCAACCACCTGATAACCATTTTCATCGCCCTGTTCGGCGGCTGGATATGGCAGACCCTGGGCATGGGACTTCTGTTTGTGATCTCCGCAATTCTGGGCCTTTGCAACAGCGCCTATGCGGCGACTATCAAGACAAAGAAAAGCGCGGCTGTGTAATTTGAAGAAATATTTTTTATAAAGGAGAAACAATATGGAGCTGAATGTAAACATCTTTGAATACTTTGACAAGGGCTGGGCGCTGCTCACTGCGGGCAATGCAGACAGCTATAACACCATGACCGTCAGTTGGGGCGCCATGGGAACCATCTGGGGCAGGCCCGCTGTCACCGTCTATGTTCGCCCCCAGAGATACACCTACGGCTTTATGGAGAAGAACGACTATTTCACCGTCAGCTTCTATCCCGAGGAGTACAAACCCGACCTGACCTTACTGGGCCGCAAATCCGGCCGCGACGGAGATAAGGTCGCGGAAACAAAGCTGACTCCTGTTGCGGTGGGAGAGAATGCAATGAGCTTTAATGAGGCGAAGGTGACCCTGCTGTGCCGCAAGCTTTACTGTCAGGATTTGGACGGCAGTGCCATGCCGGAGGAAGTGGTCACCCGCAATTACCCCAAAGCCGATTTCCACCGTATGTACATCGGTGAAGTGGTGGAGATAGTGACAGGCTGACCCCTGCGGTAAGTTAATAATATGATGTATTCGGCAGGAGCCCCTTACGGTCGCCTGCCGTTTGCGCTGCGGGTCTACGCCGCCGAAACACAGCATATAATTCACACAGAATACTTGTACGGATGCGAGGTGTGTGAATGGAAGAGACCAGAAATCTGGCTATACTGACAGGCTGCCCGGCGGGACGGCCTGTGTTTTCCCATACAGGGCGAGACGGCGACTGGTATACCTTCCCACTGCGGGTTGAGCGGCTTAGCGGAGCCGGAGACGAGATCAATATACTTGTCACCCAGTCCCTTATGTCTGCCACCGCGGTGGGGGAGGGGGAGCGCCTTACGGTGCGCGGTGAGCTGCGTTCGTTCAACAACAAAAGCGGGCAGGGAAGGCGGCTTGTAATATCCGTCATGGCGCGTGAGATGTATTTCACCTCCGCTGCGGACGAGAATGAAATACTCCTTATGGGAACGATCTGCCGCCCGCCGGTGCTGCGCGTGACACCTATGGGGCGGCAGATATGTGACCTTATGTTGGCTGTCAGCCGCCGTTACGGTCGCTCAGACTACCTGCCCTGCATCGCCTGGGGCAGCCTTGCGCGCCGTGCCGCAGCATGGGATGTGGGCAGCGGTGTGCTTGCCGTGGGCCGGATACAGAGCAGGAAATACATTAAAAATCTGGAAAGCGGCAGCGAGGAACGCACAGCTTTTGAGGTATCAGTTTCCCGCGCCCAGCAGTGTGAATTGCCGGCTGTGATGCAGATTGAGTCGGTATAGGCCGCAATATGTGCCGCAAAAACACTTTGGTAATTTTGCTCACAGCATTTTAACCACATTGCATATCGTGCCAAAAGGGTGTATTATACTTGACAAAGCGCCCGCGTGCTATAAAATAATCCGGAGCGGAGGGATAGACCATGTATATCAGCGGACTTCAAAAACTGACATTGCTGGACTACCCCGGTAAAGTGGCCTGCACCGTGTTTACTGCCGGCTGCAACTTCCGCTGCCCCTTCTGCCACAATGCATCACTTGTGGTGGATATCAGCCGCAACCCCAGAATACCGGAGGATGAGATTTTTGCCTTCCTTCGCAAGCGCAGCGGCATCCTTGACGGTGTGTGCATCACCGGCGGTGAGCCGATGCTCCAGCCGGATCTGCCGGACTTTATGGCCCGGATCAAGGATATGGGCCTGGCGGTTAAGCTGGACACCAATGGCAGTGTCCCCAATCTTCTGGCACAGGTGATCGAGAAGAATCTGGTGGACTATGTAGCTATGGACATCAAATCCTCTCCCGCACGCTACGGAGCAGTGGCCGGCATTGAGGGCATGGACCTTTCCGCCGCGGCGGCCGGCAAGGATATCCTCCTTGAGGGGCGGGTGGACTACGAGTTCCGCACCACCATCGTGCGTGAACTGCACAGTGTAGATGATATGCACGGCATCGGCGAATTTATCCGCGGCGCCCGCCGCTATTTCCTCCAGAGCTTTAAGGACAGCGGCGACATCCTGGGCGGTGTTTACAGCGCGCACGATAAAAAGACCCTGGAGGCTATGTTGGACATCGTCAGCCCTTACGTACAAAGCGCCGCACTGCGCGGAGTTGAATGATTTAGTCAACTAATGAGCAACCACAAGATGTTGTGGTTGCTCATTTTTTCTTAGGCCATATCTTGACAATATATGGTGGTATGTGGTATCCTATTGATGCTCGCCGAAAAGGTGAGCGCGGGTCGGTTTTGACCTGCAGTTATGGTGTAAAGCGGCGGCTGTTACGCCGCAGGCTTAAAATATTGTGTTATTATTTTGTGTTTTAAAGGGAGAGAGCTATGTACAGAGTTATTAAAAGAGACGGCAAGTTCGTGGATTTTGAGATCCAGAAGATCGCCGCCGCCATCGCAAAGGCGTTTGACGCCACCGACACCCAGTATACCACCGATATTATCGACTTCCTCGCGCTGAAGGTCACCGCCGATTTCCAGCCCAAGATCAAGGATGAGCTTATTACTGTTGAGGACATCCAGGACAGCGTCGAGGCCGTGCTCAGCAAGGCCGGCTATTCCGAGGTTGCCAAGGCTTACATCCTTTACCGTAAGCAGCATGAGAAGCTGCGTGACGTTAAGGGCACCGTCCTTGACTACAAGGCCATCGTGGACAACTACCTTGACATTGCCGACTGGCGCGTTAAGGAGAACAGCACCGTCACCTATTCCGTCGGCGGCCTGATCCTGTCCAACTCCGGCGCCATCACTGCCAACTACTGGCTCAGCGAGGTTTATGATAAAGAGATCGCTGACGCCCACAAGAACTGTGAGATCCACCTGCATGACCTTTCCATGCTCACCGGCTACTGTGCCGGCTGGAGCCTGAAGCAGCTCATTCAGGAAGGCCTTGGCGGCATTCCCGGCAAGATCACCTCCAAGCCTGCCAGCCACCTGAGCACCCTGTGCAACCAGATGGTCAACTTCCTGGGCATCATGCAGAACGAGTGGGCGGGCGCACAGGCTTTCTCCTCCTTCGATACTTACCTTGCCCCGTTTGTAAAGGTGGACAACCTTGACTACTATCAGGTCAAAAAGTGTATTGAGGCCTTCGTGTTCGGCGTCAACACCCCCAGCCGTTGGGGCACTCAGGCTCCCTTCAGCAATATCACCCTTGACTGGACGGTGCCCAACGACCTGGCTGAGCTGCCCGCTATCGTCGGCGGTAAAGAGCTGGACTTCTGCTACAAAGACTGCCAGAAGGAAATGGAGATGATCAACAAGGCCTTCATCGAGATCATGATCGAGGGCGACGCCAACGGCCGCGGCTTCCAGTATCCCATCCCCACCTATTCCATCACCAAGGATTTCGACTGGACCCCCACCGAGAACAACCGTCTGCTGTTCGAGATGACCAGCAAGTACGGCACACCTTACTTCTCCAACTACATCAACTCCGACATGGAGCCCAGTGACGTGCGCAGTATGTGCTGCCGCCTGCGTCTGGACCTGCGTGAGCTGCGCAAAAAGTCCGGTGGCTTCTTCGGCAGCGGCGAGAGCACCGGCTCCATCGGTGTTGTCACTGTCAATATGCCCCATATCGCATACCTGGCCAAGAATGAGGAAGACTTCTATGCCCGCCTGAACAAGGTCATGGACATCTCAGCCCGCAGCCTGAAGATCAAGCGCAATGTCATCACCAAGCTGATGGAGGCCGGCCTGTATCCCTACACCAAGCGCTATCTGGGCAGCTTTGAGAATCACTTCTCCACCATCGGCCTTAACGGCATGAATGAGGCCTGCCTGAATGCAAAGTGGATAAAGAAGGATCTGACCCAGACCGAGGCCCAGGAATTCACCAAGAACGTCCTCAACCATATGCGTGAGCGTCTGAGCGACTATCAGGAGATGTACGGCGACCTGTACAATCTTGAGGCCACTCCCGCTGAGTCCACTGCTTTCCGTTTTGCAAAGCACGACAAGGAGCGCTATCCCGACATCATTACCGCCAACGAGAACGGCACTCCCTACTACACCAACAGCTCCCACCTGCCCGTGGGCTACACTGAGGACATCTTCTCCGCCCTCGATGTTCAGGACGAGCTGCAGACCCTCTACACCTCCGGCACCGTCTTCCACGCCTTCCTTGGTGGGAAGCTGCCCACCTGGGACGCCGCCGCCAATCTGGTGCGTAAAATCGCCGAAAACTACAAGCTGCCTTACTACACCCTGTCCCCCACCTACTCCGTGTGTAAAGAGCATGGCTATCTGGTGGGTGAGCAGTTCACCTGCCCCCACTGCGGCAAGCCTGCCGAGGTTTACAGCCGCATCACCGGCTACTACCGTCCTGTCCAGAACTGGAACGACGGCAAGAGCCAGGAGTTCGAGGATCGTAAGGTCTACGACATCAGCAAGTCTCGCCCCATGCCCATTAGCGGCATAATTGAGTCTGCAGTGGCGGAAGCTGCTGAAGCTCCCAAGGCTGAAACCAAGGCCGAGAGCGGCGTTTACCTGTTCGCCACTGCCACCTGCCCCAACTGCCGCATTGCAGCCCAGCTTCTGGAGAAGGCCGGTATTGCCTTTGAGAAGCTGATGGCCGATGACAATGCCGAGCTGTGCGCCGCTTACGGTGTCAAGCAGGCCCCCACTCTTGTAGTGGTTGAGGGTGAGGGTTTCACCCGCGCTGCAGGCGTATCCGACATTAAGAAGTATCTCAACAGCCTCAAGGCATAAGGTGCGCGAGATGTATGATGTTATCGTTATCGGTGGCGGCCCCGCCGGTATGACCGCAGGGCTTTATGCCCTGCGCGCCAACCGCAGTGTTCTTATCCTTGAAAAGAACGGCTTCGGCGGCCAGATAACCTATTCTCCTAAGGTGGAAAATTACCCCGGCACCATGGAAATGAGCGGCAGCGAGTTTGCCGACCGTATGCTGGAGCAGGTTATGGCACAGGGCGCCGATGTTGAGCTGGAAGAGGCCGTATCCGTCACGGACGGCCCCGTTAAGGTGGTCACCACTGCCGAGGGTGGCCGTTACGAGGGGCGCAGCGTCATCCTTGCAGTGGGTGTCAAGCACCGTATGCTGGGCGTGCCCGGGGAAGATGAGCTTGTGGGCAGCGGCATTTCTTTCTGTGCCGTGTGCGACGGGGCTTTCTACCGCGACAGGGAAGTGGTCGTTGTGGGCGGCGGAAATTCCGCCCTTCAGGAGGCGATTTTGCTCAGTGAAAACTGCAGCAAGGTTACAATCGTGCAGAACCTCGATTTCCTCACCGGTGACGGCAAGCTGCGTGATAAGCTGATGGCTAAAGAGAATGTTGAGGTGATCCTCGGCACTGTGGTCACCGGCTTTGAAGCACCCGACGGGATCCTGTCCGGTGTGCGTGTGAAAACTGCCGCCACCGGAAGTGAGCGCGTAATCCCCGCCGAGGGCGTGTTTGTGGCCATTGGCCTTATCCCTGAGAATGAGGCGTTCAAAGCCTTGGCTCAGCTGGATGAGCGCGGCTACTTTGCCAGCGGTGAGGATTGCCGTAGCCAGACCCCCGGCGTATTTGTTGCCGGCGACTGCCGCAGCAAGTCCGTTCGCCAGATAACCACCGCCTGTGCCGATGGCGCCATCGCCGCCGTTGCCGCCTGCGAGTATCTGGACACTCTGTGAGGGCGCAGTTTAAAGCTTATATGCAATGAAAAGAGCCGCGGACAAGCGGCTCTTTTTTGCTGAAAATTTTTCCAAATCCGTGAGATATCCCCAAAGGCTTCCGTACTGTATAGATGAAACGGAAAGGATGTGAAGTGTTTGAAAGATCAAGAGATAATCGCCCTGTTCTTTGAGCGCTCGGAGCGGGCGATAGAAGAAATGACTTCCAAATACGGCGCGATAATCAAGAATGTGACGGCCAATATCCTCAAAAACGGCCTTGACGCGGAGGAATGCGCGGGTGACACCTATCTGCAGCTGTGGCGCAGCATACCGCCCACCCGTCCGGACGATCTGGGGGCATATGCCTGCCGCATCGCCCGCAATCTCAGCCTCAAGCGCTACCGGGCAAACAAGGCGCAGAAGCGCAACAGCTTCTATGACACCGCTCTGGACGAGTTGGAGGATACCATCCCTGCTCTCTCCATGGTGGAGACCGAGTATGACGCCAAAGAGCTGAGCCGCTACCTGAACCTTTATCTCCACTCGCTGGAGGAGGGCGACCGCCTGCTGTTCATGCGGCGCTACTGGTTCGGCGACAGCGTAGCGCAGATCGCCGCCCGGCTGGACAAAACGCCCCATTCCGTGTCCGTCCGTCTTTTCCGTCTGCGGCAAAAGCTGCAGGATTATCTTATGAAAGAGGGGATGATCTCATGAACCGAGAACTTATATCCAAGGCGATAAGCGGCATCGACGAAGCCTTCGTCGCCGAGGCAATGACCCCGCCCGGGGCATGGACAGATCGCGCCCCGGAAAGGATCGTACAAATGGGTAAACATCAACATACCGGCAGAAGGGGCACGAAGCGGCTGATGACCCTGCTTATCGCGGCGGCGCTGACCTGCGCGCTGGCTGCCACCGCCGTTGCCACCGACGCCTTCGGCATCCGCAGCAT
>JAZUPH010000018.1:0-21788 GCA_045605145.1 Oscillospiraceae bacterium
GCGTTAATCTCGGGCCCCTGTGCGAGCCCAGCGGAGCGGGTCGCATGGGGAGAGGACGAGCGATGGAGTGAATGAGCGGCTTTGCCGCGAACGATACGAAATCCGTGAGGACGATGCCGGTGGCATATTTTTAGCCAAAGCGGGGAGCGAACGCGACCCGGGCAAAGCTGTCGAGCAAAGCTGACTGAGGGATTGACAACACAGGTTCGTTTTGCCAAACAATGCTATGGATATAGGTGCTTGCTGCACAATCCCTCCGTCTCGCCTTGCGGCGAGCCCCCTCCCTTTACACAAGGGAGGCCTTGCTGCGGTGCGAACTTGTTAGACAGATTCTTATTTATCGATCCCGTTGTTTTATCCTATCACAGGAACGGAAATTATACAATAACAGGCGCAGCGGATTGATCTGCTGTGCCTGGCGACGGTCTTATGAATACGCCCGCCATTAGGCGGGCGCGTTTTATTATGAGAGAATTTTTACTTTACGGCGGCGATGAGATTTTTGTAGAAGTCCACCGCGCCGGGAAGGCAGGCAATGCCCAGATTCTCGTCAATGCCGTGCATACCCTTCATCTGCTCGGGTGTGTAAATGACAGGCGCGAAGCGGATGCAGTTGGGGCAGATCTGCTGATAGAAGCTGGCGTCGGTGGCGCCGGTCATCACATAGGGGCTGTAGGCAAGGCCGGGGAAGGTGGTCTCCACGGCGGAAACCACCGTGTTCCAAGCCTCACCCCTGATATCCACCGGCTCGGTGTAGTCCGACGCGTGGAGCACCTGGGTCTCAAGGCCGAATTTCTCGGCCCTGCGGCGGATGATCTCAAGGCTCTCATCCATGCCCTGGTGGGGGATAAAACGCATATTCGCCCAGAGATTCGCCTCCTGCGGCAGTACATTGCAGGCGTCAGAGCCGGACTGCATGGTGAAGGCGATGGTGGTCTGGAGCATGGCACCCGCCTGCGCAGACACCATGGGGAGGACAGGCTTTAACAGGGGCGCGAACAGCCACAGATTGGAAAACAGCAGCTTCATGTAAAAAGGCGCGTATAGGGCAAGGCGGCTGAACATCGCCGCCACCTCCGGCGGGAACTTTTTCTTAAACGGGCTGTGCTTTTCCACACTTGTGACAAAGGCGGAGAGCCGCGCAATGGGCGAATTCTTACCCGGCGTGCTGGCGTGTCCGCCGGTGGAGCGGGCGGTAAATTTAACATCGCCCTTGCCCTTTTCAAACACGCCTATCATGGCGAAATTCCCCTTGATGCCGCCGATAGGCTCGGCAATGATGCCGCCGCCCTCGTCGCACACCAGCCAGGGCGACACGCCCCGGCGCTTCAGCTCAGTCACCAGCTTGGGGCATCCGTCCCCGGCAAACTCCTCCGTGCAGGAGGAGGAGAGGTACACATCCTGGGGCGGGACAAAACCCGCCGCCAGCAGCTCTTCCGCGGCCTGGAAAAAGGCCATAAGTGAGCCCTTGGTGTCTGCCGCGCCGCGGCCCCAGACCTTGCCGTCGGCAATGTCACCGGAAAACGGCTCATGGGTCCATGTGCCCTCGGCTGGGACCACATCCTGATGGCTCATCAGCACCACGGGGCGCTCACTGCTCGCGCCCTTCCAGTAATACAGCAGGTTGCCATCGATGACGGTGCGCTCCAGCTTTTCGTGTACGAGGGGGAACAGTGTTTCCAGCACCCGGTGGAAGGCGGCAAATTTCCCGCCGCTCGGGTCATCGGGTGTGGATACGGTGTCGCATTTTACCATCTCAGAGAGCGTTTGGGCGTAGTCCATGGCCCTGCCGTCTGCGGGCGGCGCAGCGTACTCCGAGCGCTTTGAGGGCAGCAGCAGGGTGCGCACCACAGCTGCCGCTACAAGCAGCACAAGCAGTGCAAGTATCCCCAAAAGGGCGTAAAGAATGTACATCATTTCGCGGCCTCCCTGCTCTTTTTGCGGCTGATAAGCCAGGCCGCGCCGATGGCGATTGCGCCGCTGGGCAGCACCATAAAGCTGGTGGAGCCGGTAAGGCTGGGCACCAGAACGAACAGCACACCCATTATCACAAGGGGCCACAGGGCGATGTTCATGTTGCGGCGGTAGTATTTATAGGCCATGGCGCCGAAAAGGGCGGGCACCACATTGTCGAAGGCCGGCTGCAGCGCCGGACTCTGCAAAATGGGCTGCAGCGGGATGAGCAGCACCACGCCCACCGCCAGCACCAGAATCGTCACAAGGGATGAGGTGGCGATGGACAGGGTGGAGATTATCTCATTTTCCGGAGTGCCGGTCTTTGCGCCCACGATGTCCCGGGCGTTCATGGCGCAGGGGATCTTCATGTTTATAAGGTTGCCGGTTATGAAGGCCAGGTAGCCGCCGCCTGCGCCCAGCATGGGAGTGTAGACAAGGTACTCAGCCCCACAGCTTACCAGCCACACCAGACCGATGGCCAGAAAGCCACGCCCGAAGGCGGACATATCGGGCATCGCGCCCAGATAGGCACCCATGACGAAGGGCGCGCCGATAAGCAGGATCAGCGTTATAACGGATGCCGCCCGACCCCAAACATGGGTCATGGCGTTGTATTTTTCAAAGCGGATGTTCTTTTCCTGTTCGCTCATTTCACTGCGCCCCCTTTCAGCCTGCAATGCCGCTTATGACAACGGCCGCGGCCATTGCCGCGATCATGCTGCCCGCGATGGAGAAGCTCTCCACCCATTGGGCATTCTTCTTCTCACTGAGCCATACGAACAGGGCCATCACCGCCGCGGCAACCACGGCCACCACGATGGGAAGCCACGGCCCCGTGAAGCTGAACAGGCCGCCGGAGGACACGAAATTGCCGATGTAGCTGCCGATGTAGGCCGAGACAAGGCCAATGAACATGGCGGTCATGGCCATGTCGCCGAAGCCGCCGCCGGTGCCGCCGCCCTGTTTGGGGCCTTTCAGCCTGCCAAGGTAGCGCTTGTTGAAAATCACCGACAGCACCATGCCCCACATGATGCAAAAGCTCATCAAAAGGGCGATGGTTGTGAAGGCTGTCGCCGTCATTTCCGAGGCCGCGAGACTGCTCAGTCCCACGGACTCAGCTGCGGCGGTGGCGACCTGCGTCTCATAGTGCAATGCGCCGATGACCGAAAGCCTCAGCCACGGCAGGGGCGTACCCAGACTGCCGGACAGGGCAATGACGCCCAGCAGTATGCCCACGCTGGGCAGCACTGCGAAGGTGGCGCTGGCGGTGATCGCCCGCTTCATTTTCGTTTTATCCATGCCGATGGATATACCCGCACGGTAGGCGCGAAGCATGAAAAATACGCACACCACCGCCACGAACAGGACGATCCCGCCGCAGATCAGGTACATCACAGGGCTGTTAAGCTGTGACAATATGTTCATTGAGATCACTCTCCCCACAATTTGGTATACATAGTTTAGCACATTACCGCGCCCCGTGCAATGCGCCCCGCCACATAATAAACAAGGCCCGCAGCACCTGCTGCGGGCCTTGTGAGGTATATCATTGGCTGTAGTCTCTGCTTACCGCCCAGTTTACCAGCTCATCCGGTGTCATGCCGGCAACGAGGTCGATTATCTCAGCGTTGTCGGACAGCAGCTGCCTGTACAGCATCTGCGGGATGCGCGCGGTCTTGTAGGGCAGGTGCCTGCGGGCGGAGAACAGTATCATCCGTACCTGCGTGCCCTGCCAGTTGATGGGCGTCTTGTTTATCAGTATGCGCACATTGTTGTCGGGACAGTGCTCAGCATCGGCGGTGATAAGGGCTATGCCGTTCTGCTTTGCGCAGGAGATAAAACCGTTGCGCTCCTGCATATCCTTCACAAAGGCGCCGCGATGGGCTTCAAGCACGAAATTGTCCGCAAGATAGTCGAACACTTCGTCAATGCTCCCCAGTCGGGTGTGGTACATACAATTGCCGGGATCGACCACCTTCTCCAGGATGGCCTTGTTGTAGTCTGTGAAGAACTGATTCAGATTGCGGGAAATACCGCTGCGCTCAATATCCAGGGTAACCACGGGAATGGGACAACCGGGAATCTGATTTGCGTCCACATCCGTCACCAGAACATGGAACCGCTCCGGATCGATGGCGCCCACCTGCCCAACCTCAAAGGTTTCGATGTGATCAATGCTGTGACTGTATCGGCGGCGGATCCGCTGCGCCACATAGCTTGCATAGTGCCCGCCGTAGTTGAGCGCCACGGCAATGTTCAGCCGTACCGATGCCGCCAGATTGCGGCGATGGGCGGCGGCGATGATGTAATAGGCCTGCAGAAGCTCGGTCTCAGACAGCTCCACCCTGTAAAGCTCTTTATACAGCACGGCAAAATCACAGCACAGCTCGGAATAGAACAGGCCGTCCCGGCTGATGGAGTACACCGCCTCCCGGTCGCAGGGCAGGCCGAAAAACTGCCGCTCATGCACGCCGGCCAGCCAGCAGGTAAATTCCTCTTTAAACGGCTCGTCAAAATACTGCTCAATGCCCGGATACAGCTCCGCCACACGGCGCAGGTACATCTCCGTATCGCTGCGGCACAGAGAAAGCTGATAATCGTCCAGCTCATGCGTGCTGCGGCGCGTGGCGTAGCAGTCCAGCAGTATTGCCATGGCGATGATGTCATTCTCCTGCATCACTATGCCGTGCTCCCTCAGCCGCCCGGCCAGCTCCTGCGCGGCGGCGAAGTAGCGCGTAGGTCTCAGGCGGCGCAGATCTGCGGCGGAAAACTCCACCTGGCTGTATTTATCGCTGCGCGTGCGGGAGACGAAGATGTAGAAGCACAGCTGCTGCAGACAGGTCAGCGGGAGCATGAATCCGTTTCTCTCCAGCACCCCTTCTATAAGGGGCTTTAGCCTGAAGTAACCGCCTTCATCATTTTCGCGGATTTGCACCAAAGCGCGGAAGGCCGCGGCAACGCCCATATGATCGGCCTGCATGAACACAATGCCGCTGGCGATCTTCGCGTAAAACAGGATAAGCACGCGCTTTTGCCATTCGCTGCCCTGTATGCCCAGCCCGTAGCCGGGCCTGCTGTGTACAGTGCAGCCGAACTGCGCCAGCTTGTGCTTCATCAGCGGCACACTGTTGGATATGGTGCCGCGGCTGTAGTGGAACATCTCTGCAAACTCGTCTATGCTCACATAGTCATCTCTGAGTATGATGGTCATTATCATCATATAGCTCAGATAATAGCGGTCAAAGTCCATGTAGCGGTCCCGCTTTTCGTGGCGCAGGAACTGCTTTCTGAAGGCCTCAAACCCTACCGGATCGGCGGCGACTATGCGGTAGCCCTTGCCGGGTGCGGTTTCAATGCGGGCGTTCCACGGCGCGAGAAACTCGTCCAGCTTCTGTATCTCCAGTGACACGGTCTTGCGGGATACATCGACCTTTTTCATTATGTCGCCCACGGTGACAAAGTCTGCGGGGCAGCCAAGTATCGCGGCGAGGATGGTCCTGCGGGTGCTTGATAACATTCTCATGGCCTGTATCCCTCCTGTTGGCCGTCCGACGGGCGGCAATAGATGTGGGTATTTTCCAAGATTATACCATAAAACCCGTCAAATGGGTATGCTTTGTGTCCCGATTAGGCCTTTTTCGCGTCGAAAGCCCGGTTCCAGCGGCCGGAGAGACAGTAAATACTGAACATGGCGAACAGCAGCAGATTGTGGGCGATCATACAGGCCCATGCGGAGATAAGCCCCATGCCCATAAGCTGGGTGCAGATGAAGGTGCCCACGATGCGGATGCCCCACATTCCCGCGATGTTGCAGACAAAGGGGATAAGGGTCTGTCCCATGCCCTGCATCATGCCCTCAATAACGATGGACACGCCGTAGAACGGCTCAGACACCGCTACCATGCGCAGCACGGCGGCACCCAGCGTGATGACCTGGGCGTCCCTTGCGAAAATGCCCATCATGTTCGGCGCGAATATCAGCAGCAGCGAGCCGGACAGGATCATCATCAGCACCTCAAGGGGGATTATCGTCCGGGCGAGGTCGCGCAGCTTCTTCCTGTCGCCCGCACCCAGTGCGTTGCCGGCCAGGGTCGCGGCGGCGGTCTGCATCCCGTAGCCGGGGATGTAGAAGGCAGACTCCACAGTGTTGGCAATGGTGTGGGCGGCAGTAGCCACCTCACCAAGGGAATTTATCATAGAGGCGAACACCACATAGCCAAGCGAGGTGCCGAAGCGCTGCAGTGCGTTGGGCAGCGCCACCCGCAGACAGGGCCCCAGAATGCTCATGTCCGGCTTTATGGACTGCCCCTTGGGAGAGACGGTGGGATGCCGCCACAGGACCAGGGATATGTACACGCCGCCCACGGCAAAGGCAATGGCACTGGCGATGGCGGCGCCCGTCACGCCCAGACCCGCGCCGGGTATAGTCAGCTGCAGCCCGAAAATGCTCACCCCGCGGGTGGGGTAGATGAGCAGGAAATTCAGTGTTACATTGATTATGTTAACCCCGACGCCTACGCGCATGGGGGTTTTTGTATCTCCGGCGGCGCGCAGCAGCATTCCGAAGATGATGGATGCGGTGCGAAACAGCATGGGCGTGTACAGGATGAAAAAGTAGCGTGCCGCAAGCGCCTGTATGCTCTCGTCCACCTGCATCCACACGGGCACCATGCCGCTCAGCGACAGTGTAAGGGCGGTGAACACCGTCCCGCACACCAGCACGGCCAGCACGGCCTGCGCCGCGGCCCGTGATGCCCGCTTCGTCTCGCCCGCGCCGCAGGCCTGAGACACATAGGCCAGAAAACCCACGGCCACGGCGGATATGGTGCTGCTGACCAGCCAGTTTACCGTACCCGTTGCGCCCACGGCGGCGGTGGCCTGGGTACCCAGTGAGCCTACCATGGCGGTGTCTATGTACTGCACCGCGGTGTGCATAAGCTGCTCGAGCATGGTGGGCCACGCAAGGGCGAAGATGGTAGGCAGCATATACCACGAGGATCGTTTTTTCTTTATCTCGTTCATAAATGTACCTTTTCGGCAATTTCTCTTTGTTTTATATGCACCCGAACCGGCGAGGGCGAGGGCGCGGTGGGGGAGGTCAAGGACGGTCCTCAGGCCCTCACGGCCACCTCGAGGGCCAGTTCCATCATCTGCAGGAAGGTGCTCTGCCGCTCCTGGGCACTTGTCGCCTCCCCGGTGAGGATGTGGTCGGACACCGTGCAGATGGCGAGGGCTTTTTTACCCGCCCGTGTGGCGTTCATGTAAAGTGCGGCGGCCTCCATCTCTATGGCGAGCACGCCCATTTTTATCCACGGCTCGTTGGCCTTCGGGTCATCGTCGTAGAAGGTGTCCGAGGACAGCAGGTTGCCCACGGCGTAGCGGCAACCCATCTCGTTGGCGATGTCCGACGCAAGGCGCAGAAGGCCGAAGTCGGCAATGGGCGCGTAGCTGCCCCGGAAGCCGAACTGCTGTGCGTAGGCGGAGTTGGTGCAGGCGGCCTGCCCCAGGACGATGTCCCGCAGCTTAAGCCGGTGGCTGAGTGCGCCGGCGGAACCCACGCGCAGGATGTTCTCCACGCCGTAGTAGTTATAAAGCTCATAGCTGTAGATGCCTATTGAGGGCATACCCATGCCGCTGGCCATCACGCTCACCGGATGGCCTTTGTAAGTGCCGGTGTAGCCCTGAATACCGCGCACGTTGTTGACCAGCTTCGGATTTTCAAGGTATGTTTCCGCGATAAACTTTGCGCGCAGCGGGTCGCCGGGCATCAGAACCGTCTTTGCAAAGTCGCCGGGCATGGCACCGATGTGGGGAGTGGGGCAGGAATTTGACATATTTGCATCCTCCTTGTGCGGGATTTTGTTCATGTGTTCAGTTTAACCCAAAATGGTGGCTCCGTCAACGCGCGGGCAAAATAAACTGCGGCACACCCGATGCCGGGTGTGCCGCAATCAACTGATTTTTCAAACCCGCTCACAGCGGATGACTATGCGGTTCCGGGCGCCGCGGGTGCAGGTGAACAGAGTCAGATCCCACTGTCCACCCTCCAGCTCTTCCACGGCGGTGGGCGCCAGTATCTCATACTCCACCACGGTGTAGGTGAAAACATTGCCGTCAATATCGGTGAATATCACCGTGTCGCCCTCCGTCAGATACTGCAGGGAGCGGAAATAGCTCTTATAATTGTGTCCGGCGATGATCATGTCGTCCGTATACGCCGAGCCGGAGTAGCGGCAGGGGGCGATCTTCAGCGCGTCATAGCTCCACGGGGTGATGACCGGCAGGCTCAGCTCATATTCCGGCAGCTCTATCAGACCCACATAGTCCCAGCCGTCTATGGTCTGGATGGGCATCTCCATCCCGGGATTGAGGATGTACGCCGGGGTCTGGCCGGGTGGCAGCAGCGACTGCACGGGGAAATCCCCCTCAGCGCTGTCCGCCGCGTCCTGGGTGCCGTTTTCGGCACTTACGCCGCCGGTGCTGATTTCGCCGCCCTGTGCCCCGCCGGCTATCACCTGCGCAAGCTGCGCGGCGGCCGAGTCGGCGGCAAGCTGCGCCCGATACTCGTCCCAGAGGTTGTAAACGGTCAGCAGCAGGGCCGCCAGAATCAGCACAAGCCCCGCCGCGATAAGTATCGTACCCGTCTTAGTCTTCATTTGCCGCACCGCGCCGCCTTAACAGGCCCATCAGAACCAGCAGCATACCGCCGCCGGCAAGCAGGGGAACCGGCCACCACAGCTGTCCCGTGTTGGGTATCTGGGGCGGGGCGGGAGGAGGCGGCTCATTATAATCGTTGGTGATGATGAACATCGTGCCCTCCTGGGTTACGGACACGGTGTAGTCCGACAGAACCTTTTCCGTCACCACCCACCGGTGGTCGGGATCCAGCCCGTTCCATGTATAGCGCCAGTTGTTCTCCTTGCCCAGCTCGACCGTGTCATACAGTCCGCCGTCGCAGAACAGATAGACCAGTATCTTCTCCGGGCGCTCATCCTCATAATCCTCATCGTCCCATACCTTCATCACGCTGCGGCTGACAGTGGAGCCGCCGGAGGCGTAGAGCTTGAACTTGGGGCTGACGATGATCTCATACAGCCAGCCGTCACCGTCATCCTCAGTGGGGACGGACACGATGAAGGGCGTGGCGGAATAGGTGATGCCGTCCTGTACATGGACGCTGCCCAGCACAAGGTACATGCCCAGCTCAAGCCCGCCGAAGGACAGGGTGCCGGTGGTGTGGGTGCTGCCGCTGGCGGTGGGAGCGATGTCTTTAAGGTGGACATAACCCTCAAGGGTGAGAGCCAGATCATACCAGCTGCCGCTGCCCTCAATGCCGCCGCTTACGGGGGCGAAGGCGGTGGTGGCGTCAAATTCGCCGTCTGAGAGAATATCCGCCACGCGGTAGATATCAAACTCCGCGCCCACGATGGCCTTGTCACCATCGGTGTAGCTTATGGTCAGGCGGCCCGTTCTGTCCGCGTCCACCCGGGCAGCGCGTGCGCTCGTGGGCAGCACTGCGGTGACGAGCACTGCCATCAGAAGCACGATTATCATGCGCTTAACTTTATTCAATTCCCGTCACCTCCCGAAATGATTTTAATTATTGTGTTCGCCCCTTGGATGCGCCGGGCGACCGGCGGCTCATTTTCTGTGCCGTTTGGGCAGCATAAGGATCACAAACAGCACCAGCAGCATGGGCAGCGCCACTATCGGCGCCACCAACAGCGGCTCAATCTGTATGGCATCGGCCACCACGCGCACCGATACCGCCTCCTGCGCGTTGGCGATGCGATGTCCGCGCACCAGAAGCCGGTGTGTGTTGATGCCGTAGGGCGTGCAGGTGACCAGTGTGCACAGGTCAAGCCCCTCGACGATCTGCAGCGCGGCGGTGTCGTCCGGCTCAACGATCAGTATCTGATCCACCTCATAGGTCAGGATTTCGTCCAGCATGCGCAGGACGAACACATCGCCCACAGCCAGCTCATCCAAATTGGTGAACAGCTTTGCACTGGGCAGTCCCCTGTGACCAGACAGCACGCTGTGGGTGCCGGCCCCGCCCACGGGCAGGCTGGACCACTCAAGATGGCCCACCGCCACCTGCAGCACCGATTCCGAGGTGCCGTGGTAAACGGGCAGCGCAACGCCCAGGCTCTCGATCTCGATATAGCCCATTATGCCGTTGCCGCCCACGTTGAGAAGATTGTTATACATGGCGGCCTGCTCCTCATCCAGCAGGTACTGGTTTTGGCGCAGGGTTAGACTTTGGTTATAGTCGGCTGCGGCGGTCCATATTGCCTCATACTGGTCGGTGTCCAGCGCGGCCGTCTCCTCGGCATAGCTGGCGATGGCCTTTGATGAGTGCATCGAGTTCCAGTAGTTGCTGACCGATGGGTACAGAAGCAGAGACAAACCTATCAGCAGAGCAAATATCATTAAAATTGTGGATAAATGTTTCTTCATGTTGACAGGCTTCCCTCTGCCGCTGTGACCGGGGGAGGGAGTATCCTCCCCCGACTCACGGCGATCAATCGTGCGGATCGTTAATTTGATTTAAGTAAGCAGGTGCTTCCGATTACTCTTCCATCTTGCCAAGGCGTCTCTTTGTCACCAGCAGTACCACAGCGCCGGCAACCAGCAGGCCGCCCACGATGTAGAAGATGGTGGTGCCGATGCCGCCGGTGGAGGGCAGCTCAGTGCCGGAATTGTTCTCGACCTTGGTCAGAACAGTGGTGTAGCTGAGAGTGTCATCCTCGCCGGAGGTGGCGCCGGTGATTACAACTGCCACATCCTCGGCCAGCTTGTTGTAGCCGGCGGGAGCGGCGGTCTCACGCAGGTAGTAGGTGCCGGCATCAAGACCGTCGATCTCGATCTTGCCGTTTGCATCGGTGGTGAGTGCGTAGTCGTCAAGATCAACATCATCAGTGATGGTGACCCATCCGGTAACCTTGCCCTCAACAATGCTGGCAACAGAGGTCTTGTCACTGTTGAGCAGGACGAACTTGGCATTGGCCAGGACATCAGACTCATTGCCGTTGGCATACTTGAGAACATCCAGATCCCAGGTGTAGGTAACGGTGGTGTCCTCGGTGGTGAAGGTGGGGGAGCTTGCAGAGCTGTGCTTTTCACCGTACTGCAGCTTGACGGAGTTTTCGTTGCCATCAAGGCCGACAACGGCGCTCTTGTTCACGGTGGCGGTGTAGGTGACAACGATCTGGGTGCTGGCGGCCACAGTTGCGATGTACTCATTGTTGAAAGCCAGCTCAAAGGTGCAGTCGTCATCACATCCGGTAGTGACGGTGTAGTTTTCGGCAGCAACCTCGGCATCGCCGATCTTAACGGAGGTCACACCCACAAAGGTGAGGCCGGCGGACATGGTATCGTGCAGGATGTAGTTCTCAGCGCCGGTCTGTACGGTGACGGTGGCTCTGAAGGTCACGGTCTGGCCGATGTCGGCGTCATTGGTCTCGCCCCAGGAGTCGTCGGAATCTTCCTGAACCTCTTTGGTGACGGTGGGGGCAACGTTCTTCTCCTTAATGGTTACGGTGGGGTTGGTGGTGTCGATGGAGCACAGGGTGCCGAGGGTGGTGTCCACCAGATAGTAGCCCAGCTTCAGGCCGGTAAACTCGACGGTGGTCCCGGTTGCGGTGATGGCGGCAACGGAGGGGGCGATGCCATTGTTATCGGCATAGGCCTGAGCCAGAGCAACGAAAGCGGAAACATCGGCTCCGTCGACCCAGGTCACATAACCCTGGCCGTCAATAGTGACATAAGCGGTCTGAGCTTCAAGCCAGCTTGCCCATTCGCTGTTGGCCTTGTAGGCGTAAGCATTTGAACCGGCATTGTAGCTCTCCAGATAGAGGATCTGGTAGACCTCATAAGTCTGACCGACAACCGCGTTGTCGATGGTGATGCTGCCGTCGGTCAGCTCACCTTCCATAGCCGCCATGGCGGTGGTGGTCAGTGCGAAAACCATGAGTACTGCCAGCAGCAGGGTGGCAAGTTTCTGCAGGTGTTTCATAATTCTTATCCCTTTCTTAATTAGTTTCTGTTATATACTTTGGTTTTTTTGCTATTTTGCGGGTTCCGGCTGCGTCAGGAGGAGTTGTATGCCCCCTTTCGGCGCCGTTGATGTTTATACAACAGGAGAATGCCTGCAAACGCGCTTGTCAGCAGTCCTCCAATAGTATACAGATATGTGCCCGGTCCGCCTGTGGCGGGCAGCTCATAATAAGTGATGTTTTCTATCGTCCCGCCCCAGTCGAGGCTGTTTCCGTCGCCGTCTGTGACCTCAACAGTGAGCACATCGTAGGCCACGGTGACCCGGTAGCTGTTGCCGTTGGCTATATAGCCTTCCGGTACCGCCGTCTCGGTCAGGGTGTAGATATGGCCGGATGGGATGCGGCTAAAGGTCACGACGCCGTTTTCGTCGGACACGGCCACAAAATCGCCGATGTCTACATGGCTCTTATAGTCACCGCGGCAGTATGGACAGCTTTCGGTGTCGTGGCTGAGCGTGAACCCGGCCCCCACTACGGGCCGCCCGTAGGAATCCACCTTCGTAAAGCTCAGCTCCGACAGGTAGCCATGTACCGACGGGATCGGGAAGCTGACCGTGCGCCGCTCGGACACGGTGGTGACGCCGTTTTCCGACTCAAATATCTTGTAGGTCAGCGTGGTCGGCTCATTGGTGGGGTAGATCGCCCCTTCCGTAAAGGCGCTCTCTTCGTTCTTAAGCCGCACTCTGTACACAAGCTCGTATGAGTAGATGGTCACGCCGCCCGAGCTTGTAAGCACATAGCCCGAGGTTTTCAGATCCCAGTTGAGCTCATACTCATCGTAGTCGAATGCGGCGGTGTTTTCGCCGCCCACAGCGGCCGAGCCGCTAAGGTCGGTGAATACCAGCTCACCCGCCTGATTGTAGAATCCGATGAATTCCACCGAATCGGAAATGCCGTTGGATGTGGGCAGCGGGTCGTTTGCCACCCAGTCGGCTGAGGACGACTGCTCCTTCAGGCGCAATATCTCGGCGAAGATCTGGTCGTATGCACTCTGCAGACCGGCGGAATCGGTACTGTCGTAGTAGTAGCCGGAGCCGATGCTGTTGCGCAGCCAGTTCTGGTAAGCCTCCTTACTGGATGCGTCACCAATCTCATAGGTGGTACCCGTTCGCTCAACGACGGAGTATGATTTGCCTGTATTTGAATCGATGTAGTACTGTATCGTCTGTCCGCCTATATCAACGCCGATGGAGAATATTTTAATGCCGGAGTTCTTTATCTGAGTGGCCATCTGGCGGGCGCGTATGGCGGCTGTATCGCTGTAGCTGGTGCCGTTGACGCAGTACACGCCGCGTACCGCGTCATAGAAAACGCCGTCCGTCCCGGGTGTACCCGAATCTGTGTAGGGGTCGTAGCCGGTGTAGCCGCTCTCTATATATGTTGTGGGGAAGCCGTCACTGAGGAAGATGATGTATTTGTTGTCATTATCCACATCTGCCAGCATATCCGCCGCCATTTTAAGGCCGGCCTCAACATTGGTAAAGCGGGTGTGCAGGTTGGCATAATTGCTGTCGTTTATGATGGAGCCGGTCTCGGTGCGCATGGTGTTTTTCAGCGCGTTGGCCTGCGCCGTGGTGGAGCAGGGGGTCAGGCCGAATATTTCGTGGGCGCTGGTGTTGAAGGCCACATAGCCCACAAGGCTCACGCCGTTGGAGTTGGCAGCAAACTGATCCAGGAAATCCTCTGCCGCCGCCATTGCCGCGGCGTAGCGGGTTATATCACCAAATTTCGAATTCATCGTTCGGGAAATGTCCATCACGATGACCACGGCCATGTCCGGCTCTTCATACACCTCTTCTATGCTGGCGCTGGTCTGGACGGTGAGGGTAATGTCGAACACATTTTCGGTGTCCGTACCCGATATGGTCTTGCTCACGATGACCGCGCTGTCATCGGATGCGTTACTGCCGCCGTGATCTGTGACCTGCACGTCGGACGGCGGTACATCCGCGTCCACACTGCGCAGTGCAAAGCCTGTCGGAGCGGCAGCTGCCACTGCGATGCCGGGGTCAAGGGTTGCGGAAATCTGGGGAGTGTAGTAGGGATAGTAGCCTGCGTAGGCGCTGTACTCTTCGAACCAGCCGCTGTCGCGCAGCCGTATCCAGTTGGTGCCCTCTGCCCGCTCGGCAACGGTGTCAAGGTCGTATTTGATTATTTCATCAATTCTCTCACTGAGCAGGAGATAATCCTCACGCTTCAGTTCGCCGTATTCATAGGCGTATTCTATGCTTACCAAAAGCTCCTGCGCGGTGAGGTAGTTTTCCTTTTGCGTGGTGTCCAGCGCCTCAAGCTCCTCCACCCGGGCGGCAAAGCCATCATACACGGCCTGCTGCTCCTTTGCGGTCATGGGTACGATGACCGTTATGCTTTCGGTCTTTATCTCAATGGCGGTATCGGGCTCATGCTCTGCCGCCGCCCTTACATACAGGCGCAGGCTGCTGCGATGGGCCATTTGTGCGATCTCCACCACGGCGTTGTGGGTACTCACGCCCTGAGCATCGAAGCTGTCGGTGTCAAGGTACACCGTCAGCATCTGGCACATCGTGGGTTGGGAATCTATCAGCCGCTCTTCGGTGGTGAGTGTGTAGCTCACACCCTCCTCCTGGGTGCCCAGCCCCATCGCATCAAGGTCGAACCGGGCCTGGGTTTCGTCAGCGGGCAGCAGATACTCAAGCGCTATGCGCCCTGTGGGGTCTTCACCCTCGCTCACTGCCGTCACATTCACCGACAGGATAAGCCGGTTGCCGTTATATGCCAGCCGCGCTGTCTGTGGCGTGGCCTCACCTTCCTGCGCCGTGATGCTAAGATCCGCGACCGCAAGTCCGGTAAGGGTGATCCCGGGGGCGGGCTCAGCCTCGCCCTCTGCCGTTTCGCCGTCGGGCGTTGTGCCATCGGCTGTGGTGTCACCCTCGGCAGCTGCATCGTCCTCTGCCGCCGGAGTATCCTCATTTGCGGGGATCACGCCGTAGCCAAGGATGCACGCGTCATCCAGTGCATAGGTGAAGTAGCTGACGGTGTGGGTCTTGTTGCCCTCAATGGTCTTTATCATGGCGGTGCCGAAATTGTTGCCCGCCTCGCCCACATCGATCACATCGGCCACTATGCCCACATGGTCGGCGCGGGTCCCGTCACCGTCCGTGTCAAAGAAGATGATGTCACCGGGGACGGGGCTGTATTCGGCCGCCGTACGGTAGAAATCAGTGGGTATCTCATCACCCTCACTCAGGGCGGCAAGCTCCTCCTCCGTCACATCCAGCAGCGCGACCCAGCGGCTGCAGGAGGACTCGATGGGGAACAGATCCTCATCCACGTCTGCATAATGCAGGCAGAATGACACGAACATGGCGCACCACTCGCCGTAGTCATCGCCGTACCAGTCACCGTAACGGGTGTAGCCGTCTTTGACGCCGTCACTGCCCAGAGTGAAGTTAAGCCTGCTCTCCGTGTAGCCAAGCTGTGACCGGGCCACGGCCAGAACATCATCTGCCCAGATGCCGCTCAGTCTGTCGGGCAGGGTCGCCTCCCAAATGGCGGCTGTTTCCACATCGGCAGTGGGGTCGGAAAGCTCCTCATCCTCCGCCGGTGCATAGCAGCCCTCGTCGTGGCTGTGCTCCGGCATGGTGCACATTAGTGTGCCGTTTTCGTTATAACAGCTTTCGCTGTGGCTGTGCTCACCCATCGCGCAGATAAGGCCGTCGGCTGTGCCGTCTGCTGCCGACTCATCCTCTGCAGGGAAGCACAGTTCGTTATGGCTGTGTTCCTCAAGGCCGCAGGTGTATACCGTTTCTTCACCTGCGGGGGTAAGGGTGAAGCAGTCCTCACCGTGGCTGTGTTCTGTGATCTGCAGCATCCCGCAGATCAGTGCCCCGCCCTCATCGCGGCAGGCGGCCGTGTGGCTGTGGGCGATGACCTCATCCTTGGTGCAGATGAGCCTGCGCTCAGTTACCGCGCCGCAGTCCTCGCCGTGGCTGTGCGCCTCATGCTCCGTTTCGGTACAGATAAGCTCACCGCGCAGGACTTCATAGCATTCATCACCGTGGCTGTGCCCGGCGCTCTCATCGATGCCGCAGACGGTTTCGTAGCAGCCGCCTGAGTGGCTGTGCCCTGCGGTTTCTTCAATACCGCAGGTGATTTCCCAGCAGCCGTCACCGTGGGAGTGTCCCGCAGTTTCCTCAATGCCGCAGCTTATCTCATAGCAGCCTTCCGAATGGCTGTGACCCGCGTTTTCTTCAATGCCGCAGGAAATCTCATAACAGCCCTCGGCGTGCTCATGCTCTTCGGTGCAGACCAGTGTGCGGCAACCGTCCGAGTGGCTGTGCCCTTCACTCTCGTTCTCAGAACAGATCAGTGTGCGGCACTCGTCTGTATGGCTGTGCCCCTCATACTCATCCTCGGTGCAGATAAGCTCACCGCGGACAGTTTCGTAGCATTCATCACCGTGGCTGTGGCCTTCGCTCTCCTCAAGGCCGCAGGAGTATGTAACGCTCTCTTCATAGCACTCATCTTCGTGGCTGTGGGGCAGGATCTCATCCAACGCACACACAAGCTCACCGTTCTCGTCCCGGCAGGAGCTGTCGTGATCGTGAATGAAGAAGTCGGCAAGGCCGCATATCAGCGCGCCCTGGGCATCGTAACAGGAATCTGAGTGCCTGTGCCCCTCATATCCGCAGCTTAACAGGCGCGTTTCCGGCACGGGCAGGACCGTGATGCACGCCTCACTGTGGATATGCTCCTCCAGTCCGCAGACCGTCTCATTCTCCATGGTGATCGCCGGGAGAATCAGGGCGTAGGTGGTGCAGAACACCACGATACCGGCCAGCACGCCGGTTATCCTCTGCCATATCCGCCGGCGGCGGTGCTTTTTATTCAATTTTTCGATCTGTTCCAGAAAATCCCGATTCTCGATAAAAAACACCACCTTTCTGCCTTGGAATGTGGCCTTATTCTTAGTCAGCGGGTGCGGTGACCCGCAGGTGTTACTGTGTCAGCGGGCCGAATTCGGCTATCGGCCACACGCAGTATACGATCTTGCCCACGATCTGCTCCTCCGCCACACAGCCGACCGCCGTGTTGCGTGAATCAACGGAGACCGAGCGGTGGTCACCCACCATGAAGTACCGCTCCTCCGGCACCTGATAGGGAAGCTCGATATTACAGTCACCCAGCGCCTTTTCTGTTATGTACGGCTCGTCAAGAAGCTGATCGTTTACATATATATTGCCCTCGGCGTCGATATCCACCCAGTCGCCCGGGCCGGCAATGACGCGCTTAACGAGGATCTTGTTGTTATAGTAAAATGCGCAGATTTCGCCCGGCTGAAAGTCGGAGCCCTTCACCGACACCACTATGCTGTCCGGCGACAGGGTGGGCGACATGGATGAGCCGTAGATTTGCAGTACCGGCAGCCACAGTGTTGCCACCAGAACAGCCGCCGCGGCAACGGTTATAAGTACATATATGGTGCTGCGCAGCACCACGCCGTAGCGTTTTTTGTACCGCTCACGGCTCAGCTCCGCCTCAAGCTGCTTTACGCTGGGCAGCTCAGCCGGCTGTCTGTTCTTCGTTTTCATCGGCAGTTTCCCTCACACTGTCCTGCACCATCTGGCGCAGACCCGGGCGTTCATCGTAAAAGCGCTGCAGCCTTGCACTTATGTCGCGCAGATAATCCTCCGCCTCTTTCTCCCGGCGGGCGCACTTCTCCTCCACCTGGGCCATGATGGCGTCGGCACGGCGCTTGTTCTCCTCAACGCGGCGCAGGCTCTCCTCCTCCATTTTGGCAAGGCGCTGTGCCTGGTCACGGTCGATCTTATATACATTCTCCAGATATTCGTCCGCCGCCGCCTGGGCGGTGGAGAAAATACCGCTCAGCTGCATGGACGCCTCAGCGATGGAGCCGGCGTTGGCAATAAGTATCTGGCGGTGGAGCGCCTGCTGACGGGCGGCATCAAGCTGTGTGCGAAGCTGCTCATTCTCCTTCATCTGACCAATGAGCATTTCCAAAAGCTCTGCCCGGCTGAGTTTTTTTAGCTGTTTGTTCGTCATAATACACGGTTCCTGTAATGTATAAGGATTTGCCTTCCGTGCCCGCACAGAGCCGGAGCGGCTATGCCCAGTATATTCCACCCGCGGGAAGGGTATGCCTTTTTGTGCCCCTGCCGTCACTGCTGCCGCCGCCGCGCGCACAGAACCCTGCATTTGGGCACAATAGTACACCCTATCAAATAACATAATTATACAAATGTATAATACCGCAGCCGTCTGTACTGTGTCAAGAAATTCAGACCGCAAATTGCCAATTTTTTGTGAATTCAGCGCAAAATATTGAGAAAAAATAAGGTGACAGACACAACAGCTTGTGGTATACTGACAGTGGTTTAAATTTGTCTTATCACTGTTTGGAGGTTAAAATGGACAGAGAATATGCAATTTTCGCCCAAAAGCAGGCAGAAGTGCTTTTGAACATTGACAGTCCCACCGGTTATACCGCCATGGCGGCGGCATGGGTCAAGGCCGCTTTTGAAGAGCTGGGTTACGACGCGCTTATCACCACCAAGGGAGGCGTTCTGGTGGACCTGGGCGGCCTGGACGACAGCGACGCCCTCCTGCTTGAGGCACACACCGATACCCTGGGCGCCATGGTCTGTGAGGTCAAGGGCAACGGCCGGCTGCGCGTGACCAATCTGGGCGGTATGCGCGCCGAAAACGGAGAGGCGGAGAATGTCCGCGTCCACACCCGCGACGGCAAGGTTTACGAGGGCACGCTGCAGCTTTGCAACGCCTCCGTCCATGTAAACAGCAAGTACGGCGACACCAAGCGCGGATTCGATACCACCGAAGTGGTGCTGGATGAGGATGTTAGATCTGCCGCAGACACCCGCGCACTGGGTATCGAGGTGGGCGACTATGTCTGCTTTGAGCCGCGCACACGCGTCACCGCCTCCGGCTATATCAAGAGCCGTTTTCTGGACGACAAGCTGTCCGTAGCGATTCTGCTGGGTCTTGCCAAGTATATGCGCGACAAGGGCATCGTCCCCTCCCGCCATGTCTACATCCATGTCACCGTGTATGAAGAGGTGGGCCACGGCGGCTCCGCCACCGTACCCGAGGGCGTGACCGAGGCCATCAGCGTGGATATGGGCTGCGTGGGTGACGGACTGGGCTGCACCGAGAAGCTGTGCTCCATCTGCGCCAAGGACTCCGGCGGCCCCTACAACTATCATGTAGTGGGCAAGCTCATCGACGCCGCCAAGCGGGAGGGCGCGGGCTACGCCGTGGATGTGTACCCCCACTATGGCTCCGATGTTGAGGCGACACTCAAGGGCGGCAGCGATATACGCCACGGTCTTATCGGCCCGGGCGTATATGCCAGCCACGGCTATGAGCGCAGCCATATCGACGGCGTGTACAACACCCTCAAGGTGCTCAAGGGCTATCTTAACCTGTGATCTGAATATGACAAAGCGGAGCCGGCACACAGTGTCGGCGCTGCTTTTTATGCTGGACGATGCGGCCAGCCGACAGCACTCTGCACCACAGCAAACAGACTGGTGGCGGGAGCAGGCCCCCGCCCTACTGTCTCCAAACTTGCGAGCAGGCGGAGCACTGCCCCCACAAATGTAAAATTAATGTTTGCATATTGGCTCATGGAGCAGTATGTGGTATAATACTCCCGGCCCTCAGGGGCCGATGAATTATCGGTCCGAAAGGGGCAAATAATAAACTCTACTGTTACGGAGGAAGAAGCATTATGGCTAACAGATTTGTACTTAATGAGACAAGTTACCACGGCAAGGGTGCCATCAACGAGATCGCTGCCGAGATCAAGGCCCGCGGATTTGAGAAGGTTCTGCTGTGTTCCGATCCCGATCTGGTGCGCTTCGGCGTTACCAAGAAGGTGACCGATGTGCTGGACGGCGCGTCCATCGCATATGAGCTTTACAGCAATATCAAGCCCAATCCCACCATCGAAAATGTGCAGACCGGTGTTGCCGCATTCAAGGCAGCCGGCGCTGACTGCATCGTGGCTGTGGGCGGCGGCTCCTCCATCGATACCGCCAAGGCCATCGGCATCATCATCACCAATCCCGACTTCGCCGTTGTCCGCTCTCTGGAGGGCGTAGCCCCCACCAAGAATAAGTGCGTGCCCATCATCGCCGTACCCACCACCGCCGGCACCGCCGCCGAGGTTACCATCAACTATGTCATCACCGACGCCGAGAACAACCGCAAGATGGTCTGCGTGGATGTCCACGACATCCCCGTGGTCGCTGTTGTTGACCCCGACATGATGGCTACCATGCCCAAGGGTCTGACCGCCGCCACCGGCATGGACGCCCTGACCCACGCCATTGAGGGCTACATCACCCTGGGCGCATGGGAGCTGAGCGATATGTTCCATCTGAAGGCCATCGAGCTGATCGCAAAGCACCTGCGCGGCGCTGTGGATAACACCGATGAAGGCCGTGAGGGCATGGCACTGGGCCAGTATGTTGCCGGCATGGGCTTCAGCAACGTGGGTCTGGGCATCGTCCACTCCATGGCACATCCTCTTGGCGCCGTTTACGACACTCCCCACGGAATCGCAAACGCCATCATCCTGCCCACCGTCATGGAGTACAACGCACCCGCCACCGGCGAGAAGTACCGCCACATCGCCAAGGCCATGGGCGTTGCGGGCGTTGACGCAATGAGCCTGGAGGAGGCCCGTGCCGCCGCCATCGCCGCCGTCAAGCAGCTGAGCATCGATGTGGGCATCCCCACCGATCTGAAGGATATTGTCAAGGCAGAGGATCTGGATTTCCTGTCCCAGTCCGCTTATGACGACGCCTGCCGCCCCGGCAACCCCCGCGACACCTCCGTTGCCGAGATCAAGGAGCTTTACCTGTCCCTGATGTAAGCCGCGTGACCCGGGCGCTTTCCGGCGACCCGCAGCAGCGGCAGTAACCGGCGGCCCGGATGAGAATATGACATACGGCCGGGGCGCTGATGCGTCCCGGCCTTCGGCTTTCAAGCGCTTGTTGAATCGCACTGGTTGACCCGATTCAAGTGCTGCTTGCTGTACCGGGCGCCGATTTTTCGCTATGCTGTGCTCACCCGATGAAAGGAGAGGGCACAGATGAAACTATATACCGGCAGAAAAAATAACGCGAAGATTGAAATATACACAGCTAATGAGGAGAGTGCGTCAATGTTTAATATGCAGCAGGTGGGTGCGAATA
The DNA here is from genome assembly GCA_045605145.1 of Oscillospiraceae bacterium. Lineage (GTDB taxonomy): Bacteria > Bacillota > Clostridia > Oscillospirales > Oscillospiraceae > CAMNAO01. The sequence continues at coordinate 21,233 of JAZUPH010000018.1, forward strand.
TCATGCGCTGCCGAAAGGCGGCGGGGATGACCCAGATGGGTCTTGCCGATGCCATGGGCATCAGCTTTCAGGCCGTGTCAAATTGGGAGCGGGGGCAGAGCTGCCCCGACATCGGCAGACTGGGCGAGCTGTCGTCGTTGCTGAATGTGTCCATTGATGAGCTTCTGGGTAACGAGCGTGCGGCCGGCATAGCCCGCAGCCTTGCCGAAGGGGAGGAACTGCCTGCGATGACTATGGATGAGGTGAAGGAGCTGGCACCCATTATGACACCCGGTCAGGTGGATGCCGCCGTGGGCAACAGCGGCGAGCTTAACGCCCGGGACATTCCGGATGTGGTACCCTATATGAGTCAGGAGGGGACGGACAACATCCTCCACGCCGTTACGGGCAACGGCTGCAGCCTTGAAGACCTTGTGCCTCTTGCACCGTTTTTGCGTCAGTCACAGCTTGACGAGCTTGCCCTTGACTGTGTTGAAAACGGCAATTCCCTCACCGAGCTTATTCCCCTTGCGCCGTTTCTGAGCGATAGTGTTTTGGATAAGCTGGCCTTCGAGGC
>JAZUPH010000019.1:0-5073 GCA_045605145.1 Oscillospiraceae bacterium
AAGAAGGCACAGTATGAAGAACATATGGAACAAATACAAATGGCTGTTTTTGATAATGATCAACGCTCTTCCCTATGTTTTGGAGGTCCTCTCATGGAGGGCAGGCGCTAGTTTTGACGTCCTGTTTTTGCTGTTCTTCCCGGCTTTGGTGTACCTGAACTACAAAAGTTGCAGCAAAGTCATCCCTTATGTTTTGCTTCAGCTTTTTATGCTTGTGTGCATTGTTATTTCTGTGTCCCATTCCACATACCTATACTATCACTACATAAGCGACGATTTTATGACAGCCGCAATAGGTGGGCTTACTGTATATTTTGAATCGTTCGTAAACATCGTCACAACCATTATCACCGCAATATTGAAGGCCATACACAACAAGAAGCTCTCAAACAATTATCCGCAACTTTCGCCAAAGGAGGAACGATGATGACCAAAACCGGCCTCAGCAACAATAAAAAACTCCTCGCGCTCACAGCCCTGTACAGCGCGGCGCTTATTGTCGCCGGTCTGCTTTGCGGCACTGTGGGCGATAGCGTCCGCGGCCTTGGCGCCATCATCACCGCACCGGCGCAGCTGACGGTGGATTATTTCAAGCTGGGCACGGTAGGCGGCGCATTTTTAAACGCGGGGCTTGTGGGGCTGGCCTGCACGCTGGTGCTGGGTCTGGCCAAGGCACAGATAAACAGTCTTTCTCTGCTGGCATATTTTCTCACCGTGGGCTTCAGCTTTTTCGGCATGAATATAATGAACATCTGGCCCTGCATCCTGGGCACATGGCTGTACGCCAAGGTCACAAAACAGCCCTTTGCCGGACTGGCCAACATGGCGCTGTTTTCTACCGCCCTCGCCCCATTTGTCAGTGAGGCGATGTGCCGCTATCCCCTGTTTGATGCGCTGCCGTTGCGGATCGGGCTGGGCATTCTGATCGGCGTGTTCTGCGGCTTTATGATGCCCATCGTCTGCGGCCACACCCCGGCAATGCACAAAGGCTATTCGATGTACAACGCCGCCTGCGGCGCGGGCTTTATCGGCATTTTCCTGTACGCGCTTATGTTCCGCGCGGCGGGTATCGATCCCCCCACAAACACAGACATCGGGGCATCTTATCCCATAATCGTAAATGTTTTCTGCCTGAGCGCCTGCCTTGCCATGACAGCGGCGGGCTGGATCATGAGCGGCCGCTCCTTTAAGCCCTATCTGAAGCTGCTGAAAAGCACCGGCTATAAATGCGACTACATAAGCTCTGAGGGGATAGGCCCTGCGCTGGTAAACATCGGCGTTTTCGGCCTGTTCACCGCCGGGTATTACTGGCTGACGGGCGCGGCCTTCACCGGCCCGACCCTGGGCGCGATGATCTGCCTGCTGGGCGGCGCCGCAGCAGGGGCGCATGTGCTGACCATGGCTCCAATAATGCTGGGCTACATCCTTGCCGCCGCAATTTTCAGCTTCACAATAGATGCCCAGGCCATTGCAGTGGGTCTGTGCTTCGCCGCGGCCATGGCACCGATACCGGGCCGTTTTGGCAGTGTTTCCGGCGTCGCCGCCGGATTTATCCACGCCGGTATCGTGACCACGGTGGTCACCTTCCACGGCGGGTTCGTGCTGTACAACGGCGGCTTCACCTCAGGCATAGCGGCGCTTATCCTTCTGCCGGTGCTGGAGCATTTCTTCACCCCCTGCGACACGCTGAGGCTTCTGCCCCTAAAAGCAAGGCGTTCTATATAGGCACGGATTGCCACGTCGGCTCCGCCTCCTCGCAATGACAACTCTTTATTTGATACTTTTTCAACATAACTGCGGCGCGGTATTGCCACCGCGCCGATAGTATTATATAATGTCCTCAGGCCCGGCACCGCCGGAGCAAATAATATATGGAGAGTGCTGTTTGAAACTTAACAACACCTTAGAGCTTGCCGCCTGACCCGGGAGGTCGGGGCAAAAGGCTCGAAAAGACCTCCCTCATTGCAGTCAACAATTTTCAGGAGGGTAAAAATAATGAATAAAAATGACTACATCATCCGTTTGGAAACACCAAGTGACTATGACCATGTGGAAAACATGACACGCGAGGCGTTTTGGAACGTCTACCGTCCCGGCTGCAACGAGCACTGGCTGATCCGCTGCCTGCGCAGCGACCCGGACTTTGTGCCGGAGCTGGATCTGGTGCTGGAAACTGCAGACGGCGTTATCGGCCACGTCTGCTTTATGCGGGCGGCCATCACCGCCGACGACGGGCGGCAGATACCCATAATGACCTTCGGCCCCATAAGCATAGCCCCCGCCCACAAAAGGCAGGGTTGGGGAACGATACTGCTGCGCGAGGGTATGGCCCGCGCGAAGGCCATGGGCGCCGGTGCGCTGTGTATCGAGGGAAATATCGCCTTCTACGGCAAAAGCGGCTTTGTCATTGCAGGCAGCCGCGGCATCCGCTACCACGGTGAGCCGGACAAGCTGATGGTGCCCTATTTCCTGCTGTGCGAGCTGGAGGAGGGATTCCTCGACGGGGTCGAGGGCGTTTACCACACGCCGCAGGGATATTTCATTGACGAGGCGGAGGCGGAGGAATTCGACAAAAACTTCCCGCCGAAGGTGAAGCTGAAGCTGCCGGGTCAGCTGGTGTAAAAACAAACAGATAACAGGCAGGGCCACCCCTTATACGGGTGGCCTTTTCTGCAAGTGTATACGGGCGTAAAACAACACCGGCAGCCGCAAAAACGGCTGCCGGAATTTCTCATCGGGAATTCTTCTTTTCGTCCGGGTGGAGGTACTGCCCGTGATTCTTCGTCTTGTCATCGTACTGGATGGCAAACTGGGGACAGCGGTGCAGACAGCCCAGACACATGGCGCAGTTTGCCTTTGTCCATGTGGGCCTGCCGTCTTTCATGGCGATGGCATTCACCGGGCAGTTTTTTGCGCACAGGCCGCAGCCGATGCAGCTACTCTCCACATGGAGATGGCTGGTCTGGCTCAGCGACTTGTAAAAGCCGGGGTATACGGTTTCCATGAATTTGCCCAGCTTATCGTTCACATGGTCGCCCAGATTGCCCGCTTTAATCTTTTGGATAATACCGTCAATCTCCTCATCTGCTTTGCGGTTTATCTCAGCGACCTCATCGGCGTTGGTCAGGTCAAAGACCGGGGTCCAGTTGTCCGGCATTTTCACGCTGTACATGGCGTCAAAACTACGCCTGGTATTCTTCTTAAAATACTTGGTGGCGACGGCGGCGCTGGCTCCGGTGTTATTGCCGTAGGTGACCACCAGCATCAACTGCGCATCCTTCCCGATGCTGAATTTATTCTCCTGGAGAAATTCCCGGATTACAGATGGGACACCGCCGCAGTAGTTGGGGTACACAAGGATCATACGCTCATCAACCGCGACATCTTTCCCCAGAACATCCAGAACCGGGGTAACTGATTCGTTCAGTGCGGCAGCCAGTCTGTTTGCCACATGACGGCTGTTGCCCGTGGCAGAGAAGTAATAAACCATATCATTCTCCTTTCGTTATGGCTGGGAATCCAGGTCGATGGCGCGGATCTTACCCGCACGATAGGCCTTTTCCAGCAGGCGGTAGCCCGCCATGTAATTGCCGGAGGGCTGGTGGATGTACAGAAGGTCAATGTAGTCCACACCCAAAATCTCCAGGGTCTTTTCCACGGCGTTTTCCTTTTCGTATTCGGAGGCCCAGATCTTGGTGGACAGGAAAATATCCTCTCTTGCCACACCGGACTTGCGCATGGCTCTGCCAACCGCACGCTCGTTCATGTAGGCATTGGCGGTATCTATCATTTTATAGCCCATGTTCATGGCGGTCAGGACAGCCTGCTCCGCCTGCTCAGGGCGCATCATAAAAGTGCCGATGCCCACAGCGGGCATCTGGACTGCGTTGGACAAAGTAAAGTTCATAACGCAACCTCCGTTATTTATTCTTGTTTACGGCGGCTCCCCGCCGAGAATCATTGGTCATCATAATTTACACGCACTTCCCCATGTCGTAAGCCTGCTGCATATAGACGGTGTCCTTCACATCGCCCGCGCCATACACGCCCTTGCCAAAGATAACGCCCTTCTCCACCGAGCCGTTGAGGCAAACCGCAAAACCGCGGAAGCATTCCAGAGTGCAGTCCATCACGGTATCGGTATCGTCTGCGGCGGTCATGATGTAGTAAAATTCCTTGTTGTCCAGCTTTGTCCACTGGGCCAGGGTGCGGTCGATAAGCGCCTTCATCTGGGCGTCGATGGAATAGAAGTAGACAGGGCTGGCCATGACGATCACATCCGCCCAGTGCATCTTTTCCAGAACCTGTGCCATGTCATCATTGATAACGCACTTTCCGCTCTGTCGGCAGCCGTAACAGGCATTGCAGTAGCCGATCTTCTTATCCCGGACAAAAACTTTCTCCACCTGATTCCCTGCCTCGGCGGCACCCCTGCCGAATTCGTCGCACAGCAGGTCGGAATTGCCCTTTCGTCTGGGACTTCCGGACAGAATGAGAACATTTTTCATAACCAAGCGCTCCTTCTTGCCTTACGGATAAGGCCGTGTTATACTGCCATTATAAGTGGCGGTAGCAGCTACCGGTCAAGAGGAAATATTGGCAAACGGGAGATTTTTTTATGTACTCGATGAAAGAAGCCTGTGAAAAAACCGGCCTTGCATACGAAACCCTGAAATCCTACTGCAATCAGGGCCTGGTACCCAATGTGAAGCGGGACGACCGAAACCGCCGCACCTTTGATGACCGGGACATTGCGTGGATCAACAGCCTGAGCTGTCTGAAAAACTGCAACATGAGCATCGCTGAAATGAAGGAGTACCTCGACCTTTGCCTGCAGGGTGAGCGAAGCATCCCACAGCGCAAGGTGATTTTGGAGGCAAAGCAACAGGCGCTGGAGGCTGAGCGCAAACGCATAGAGGACGCCATCGCCTACATCGACTGGAAGCAGGGCTTTTACGACGATGTACTGTCGGGAAAGACGAAGTATTTCAGCAATCTGATCGCGGCAGAGGATTGATGCCGGAGGGAGTTCATGGATATTAAATACAACGCCTTTGTTTCATATCGGCACCA
>JAZUPH010000020.1:0-25131 GCA_045605145.1 Oscillospiraceae bacterium
AAGCGGACGGGCTCTGGTGTATTCAGTTTTTGTGGTTGATCTTTCTGCATAATTCAGCTGCCGGTTGCCTGGTTTCACACAAACAGCTCATGCAGATAGTTGTTTTCAAACATATCCCGCATTGCGTAATAACGCTCGTGCGTGCGCCAGCCGCCGTCGGTTGCGCCGCTGTCGGGAAGATAACATACTTTGCAATCAGGCAGTAATTGGTCGAATAACGAAAGCTCTTTGCCGGTGATGCAGGTGAAATTGACCCAAAGGCGCTCTAAACTGCTGATCTCCAGCAGGGGGGTAAAGTCTTCGATGTTGAAGCAACTGCCTAAATTAAGATCCTGTAAATGTGGCAGTTGGGCCAAAGGCGTTATATCTGTGATGGCACGGTTTTCAAACAGTTCAACATATCGAAGTGACTTGAGCTGTGATAGAGGAGTAAGGTCGGTTATGTTGTTGCATGCAAGGATAAGAATTTTTAATTTGGAAAGTGGCGTAGCCCAATTCAAATCTGTAATGTTGTGATGCCCCAAGTCGAGAGCGACCAAATCGGTGCAGTATTTCAATATATCCAGTTGCTCGCTGGTTAGTTTTACAGGATTATCCGCACTGCTCAATGTAGAAAACGCGACCGCATCGGTGCGCAGCTGCCAAACTCCGAGGGTAAGTGTCCAAACAAATTTGATGTCCGGATACGTGCTGCACAGTGTTTCCATCTCTTCGTTGGTCAGCCCACAGCCGCACATATCCACCTGAGTCAAATTGGGCATATAGGGAATATAATCGCCTATCTCATCCGGGGTATTTAATGTGTGCCCGCTCAAGTCAAGGTGTTCTGCGGTGCTGTCGGTGGGAACACCGGCGATTTCAAATGAAAACAAAAATTCAACGTCCGGGTATTGACTGGAAATGGCTTCCATCTCCTCAAGGGAGTACCTTTGGTCGCGCAAATCGGGGCCGGGTGCAGGTGGCGGGGCGCTGCTTGCAGCCTCTTCCGTTGGGTCTCCGCCCCGCGTATTATCGGCGCGCTGCCCGGATAATGTGTCGGCGGTGACGGACGGCGGCTGTGTCTGGGTGCTGTTGAGTGTTGCGCCCGGCATGCAGGCAGTTAATGCGAACATGAGTGCAATAACAGTAAAGGCAAAATATGTTTTATTGCTCAACATCTTAAATACACATCCTTATTGTTTTGTAGATTCTGGGTCAAGGAACAATTCATGGATAAAGTTGCCGTCAAACATTGCGAACATTGCTTTATATCGTTGGCTGTCTCTCCAGCCGTTTCCGTTGGAGTAGATCGAGTCACAGTGAACCACCGCATTCGGCAGTGCGGCACGCAGTGCTTCCAGCATAGCATCGTCGCAGCAGGTGTCGTTCATATACAGCATTTCGATGCCCGTCATCTCGGCAAAGGGCAGGAAATCTGTAATACCGGGGCATTTACTCAGATTGATCTCTTTGAGCGAAGGGTGACGGACGAGGGGCATAATGTCGGTGATGTTGGGGTTGGCATAAAGCTCCACAAATTCCAGCTTCGTCAGTTTTTCCAGCGGGGTAAGATCACTGAACAGATTGTCCACCAGTACCAGCGCCCGCAGCTCGGTAAGCTCTCCAATGACGCTTATATCGTCTATAAGATGGTGCCCCAGATCCAGCGCCACCAGGTCGGTGCAGTAACGCAGCACCTGAATATCCTCGGTTGTCAGCTTCACTGCGCTGTCGGAGGCGTTCTTTGTGGAGTAGGCCACCGTATCGGTGCGCAGGGACCACTTGCGCATCTGCACTATCCACACAAACTTTACATTGGGATAAGCCTGGCAAAGCTCTTCCATTTGCTCGTTGCTCAGTCCGCAACCGCACATATCCAGATATGTAAGCTGGGGCATAAAGCGCAGATATGGCATGACATCCTCCGTGCCGGACAGGGTGCTGCCCCGGATGTCCAGCTCGGTCACCGTACTGTCCACCGCCTGCCCCGCGAAAGTAAAGGAAAACACGCATTCCGTATCCGGCACACTGTCGGCAATTCCGTTCATTTCATCAAGGGTCAGTGACCAGTTGCGAAGGTCTGCCTTTTCCAACCCGCTGAACCAGGCAAGGGGGGCCAGCATATCGGTGCTGCCGTTTTCCACGCCGCTCAGATCCAGCTCGGCGGTGTGGGCAGAGTATGTGGCACCGCACAGTGTCACACACCAGTCAAATCTGCACTCCGGCAGCGCCTTGCTTATCTCGGCCACGGCGCAAGCATCCGTAACGGCGGTGGCGTCAACATAGCCAAGAGCGGTGAAATAGTGCAGCTTTTCCAGCTCGGCTCCATCCACATCCGGGAGTGTAAGCTCCGCCACTGTGCAGTCATAGCTCTCACCGCCCAACGGCACATCCCACAGTATCTCACACATGGGCAGTGCCGCCGCGATGGCGTCATATTCATCGCAGTCTATCATGTTGCCGCGCAGATCCAGCCATTCGAGCCCGACGCAGCCGGTCACAGCCGAAAGATCATCAAGCCCCAGACCGTGCAGATCAAGGCGCTTGAGCTGTGGGTATTCCGCCAGTTGGGCCAAATCCACTCCGTTTTCGCCGGACAGATCCAGCTCATAAACCGGCTTGGGTTCAACCTCCGGCCCGGCGGCGTCCTCGGGCATCAGAGAAATCGAGTCATAATATGAGCCGCTGTCATCAGCACCCTGCCCACAGCCAATCAGCAGTGCAAGTGCCGCGGCACAGAGAAAAACAGTAAAAACACGCGGCTTGGTTGACATAATGCTGTTATCCATTGATGCTTTCATTCACCTGAACCTCGCAGGAGCGCATGGCAAGAATTGTCATCTCAAACAGCTTCTCCAGTTCCCAGCCCAGACGCTCCGCTCCGTCGCGGATCACATCACGGGAGCAGCCTGCGGCAAATTTTTTGTCCTTAAACTTCTTTTTAAGGCTGGAAACCTCCATATCCATGCAGCTTTTTGACGGACGCATCAGCGCGGCGGACCAGATTAGCCCGGTAAGCTCGTCGGCGGCAAACAGGACTTTTTCCATCTCATGCACCGGCTCGACATCGCTGCAGCTTCCGTAAGCGTGGCTGCACACCGCATGAATGAACTCATCGCTGCATCCGATCTCCCTGAGCAGACGGGGTGCGGCCTTGCAATGTTCTTCCGGCCATTGTTCAAAGTCGATGTCATGCAGCAGGCCCACGGTGGCCCAGAAATCGGCATCCTCTCCGTGACCCAGCTCGTTGGCATACCAGCGCATCACGCCCTCAACGGTCAGCGCGTGCCGAATGTGGAAAGGATCTTTGTTGTATTTTTCAAGAAGGGTGACGGCATCGCTGCGGTCGGGAGTGATCTTCATGTATCTCGTCCTTTCTGCGGGATGCTTAATCCAGCTCGTGCATATACTCAATAACACGGAAGCAGATGCGGGCGGCGGCACCCTCTGCATAGAAGGGGGTCATGCCCACCATTTCAATAAGCTCTGTGTAGCCGTAGTCATATGCGCCCAGACCCAGTATCTCCATGTACTTTTCCAGTGCCGCATCGGGGTCGTCCTGCTGCATATCCCACAGCTCAAGCGCGGACAGAGCGGATACTGCATAGCTGACATAGTACATGGGCGCGTCGAAGTTGTGGTGTACATACATCCAGTAATAATCCACGCCATAGCTTTCCTGCTCCCCGTACTCGATGCACAGATCGTAATAAAGCTGATTTATCTCGTCGAGGGTCATGTCCGGGTTGTCGTATATTATCCGCTGGAACTCGTTGTAAAGACAGCCGTCCACCACGCTGTATACCGTCTCAAGTAGCGAATAGAACTCTGCCGGCACTGCTCTGCTGCCCAGAATCTCAGGGTAGTAGCGCATCATCATCATTTCCAGGCCGTTGGAGTGTATCTCAAAAATGTCGTAACTGCCGCCGTCCAGGAAGACATCCTTCTGCTGATTCCAGTACGCGTCACAGAAGTGACCGAACTCGTGGATCACTGTGCCCAGGTCCTGGATCTGGCCGGAAAGCGCAATGTGGATGTAAGGTGCGTTATACATGCTTACAGAGGTGGTGAAGCCGCCCTGCAGCATATCCGGCGAGTCGGAGATGTAGTACAGCTCGTTTCTCATCAGATAATCCCAGGCCTCACCAAGCCGCTCGTCAAGCATATAGCAGTAGCTGCCAGTGATCTCCAGCATTTCCTCGGCCGAGGCGTCGTAGGAATAATCGCTGTAAAGCAGGTCGCTGTTGTACAGGCAGTCATAGAACCGGGCTCCTATGCCGTCTTTTACAATGTCACACAGCATCTGGGCATCATCGGGGGTGTAGTCACGGCCATAGACATTTTCGTACGCATAGTCGGCATAGCTGTCATAACCGGCCAGCTCCGCCTTCTCATCGCGCACGGCAACAAGCTGCAGGAAGATCTCACCCAGGATTTTGTTCACCTCACCCTGAATGCCGAAATATACATTGTACCAATCGTTATAGTTCAGCCTGCTGCCCGCGCTGCCGTAGAGCATCTCCATGGTCCAGTCTTTGCCGTTATAATAGAAGGTGACCTCGTCCTCGCGCTCCAGCTCTTCATAATAAAGGGCGATAAGCCGCGTCTCCTCTTCGTTGAGTTCTTCTTCGCGGGTTGACATATTTTCGTATTCTCTGTAAGCGTCCGCCTCATCCTCGCCCAGGAAAATGGCGAAGTCATTACCTACGGGGCCCGCCAGACAGTCGCGCACTGCGGCGCAGAAGCTGTCCCAGCAGCCGTTGGCTACTTTTTCGCACTCGATCTGGTCGTCCTGCGCCTGCTGGTTGCTCACATCCCTGCAGTAGATGATGTAGCAGATGCTGTACTGTGATTCCACGATTATGTATTCGTTATACAGCCAGTTATACAGGTCAATGGCCTCGTACACATCCTCACAGGCGGCAAGCTGATCGCATTTTTCCAGGAACAGCGTGCTGTCGTAGATGTAATATTCCATATCCTCAGCCATGATGTCCGTGTGAGACAGACTGGCATAGGGGACATGGTCGGAGCGGTCGATTGCCAGCGCTTCCAATGCCTCAAGCGCATCGTTCGCCTCCTGAGCCATCTGCCCAATCTGCTGTGCCTTGTCACGCAGTGCGCTGCCGCTTGTTGTTTCCTGAGAACATGAAGCGCACAGCAGCATTATTGCCGCCAAAAATAAAGCAATCAATCGTTTTTTCATAAGCTCCTCCTGTAAAACAAGTCAGATGCAGCGTTTTGCCAAATTAGCTTCCGGCAAAAGCACACAGTGTCATTATATATCGGGATGCAAAAACTGTAAACAAATTTTGTTGAATATCTGATTATCTCTTGCAAAGTCCCACCTTATGTGTTACCATTTACAGGCAAACAAGTGGGGGAGTAGCCGGCGCACAGCGCGGCATGTCAACATAATGGCTCAGCCTGGCATGTCTTAAATGGCGAGACTCATTGGTGGCAGTTTATGCACTGTGCCCTCACTTTATTGTTTTGTTGTTCGGGGCGCTGTGCGCACCCGATTTTTTCATGTATCCGGAGGAAAGCAATGTCTGTATTTGAGCTTTTGATGCTGTCTGTGGGTCTTGCTATGGATGCTTTTGCCGTCTCGATCTGCAAAGGTCTCGCCATGGAAAAGGTCACACTGAAGAGGGCCTGTATCGTCGGCGCCTGGTTCGGCGGTTTCCAGGGCGGCATGCCGCTTCTGGGCTACTTCCTTGGCGCTCAGTTCGCCGCATATGTCAGCGCGGTGGATCACTGGATCGCGTTTGTACTGCTGGGCTTCATCGGCGTAAATATGATCCGCGAGGCACTCAGCAAAGACGAAGAATGCTGCGACAGCGGCATCGGCGTGCGTACCATGTTTGTTATGGCCGTTGCCACCAGTATTGATGCACTGGTGGTGGGCGTCACCTTCGCCTTCCTTGCCGAGGGCACTCAGTGGATCGGCGTTGTCCCGGCTGTGCTGATGATTGGCATTATCACCTTTGCCATTTCGGCAATCGGCGTGAAGATCGGCAATATCTTCGGCGAAAAGTACAGGAGCAAGGCTGAGCTTGCGGGCGGAATTATCGTCATTCTCATCGGCGCGAAAATTCTTCTTGAGGATCTTCTGGCGCGCTAAGTATTTGGGTACATAAAAAGGCTTCCCTTCGCAGGGAAGCCTTTTGGTTTTGCGTTTTTTCCTGTGCCGCTTAATAGAATGTGGCGATGGGCTCATCCGGCTCGATGGCGTCCGACCATGAAAGGCAGGTGAGCACAGGACCCCTGCGACCGTAAACCGGGCTGTCGCAGATGTCGATCTTTGCAGTCAGGTTGATCCACTCCCTGTTAAGGGGCTTCTTGTGCCCATTCGTGCGCACCACCAGACCTGCAAACTGCACATCGTCGATGCAGCAGGTCATAACATCCCGGCCGAAAATGAACTCATCTTTGCCCAAGTCGCGGCGAATAACGGCCGCGCCCTTGACAGAAACGGTTTTGCCGTCGTACTTGTCCATCTCCTCGGACATATCCCTGTACCACAGGGCGTAGTCCCGGTCCTTGATGATGCAGGGGTTGTCGTTTATGTCGAAGGGCAGGGGATCGACGATCTCGTCATACTGCACCTGACCGTCCGGCGCCTCATATGCGATGTCAGCGCTGCGGCTCATACCACGCACCAGCTTGTGATAGGGCATGATGTCCGTGCCGGGCTCCATGCGGTTGAATACTACCAGCTCGCAGCTGCGCAGCTTGTCACCCACCAGGTTGCGCATATTGGCGTTGTAAGTCAGGATGGTGTTCGCATCGGCAAAGAAGAACTCCTGCGCGACGAACCAGCCCTTGGGCAGAACCTTGAACAGTTCATCCAGAAGCCACATGCCGTTATATTCCACCAGCACGCGGCTGCAGCGGTTCTTTTTCAGCGCCGAAGCCAGATTCTTCTCATTCAGCTCCTGTGCATCCTCAATGGGCAGGATATACACATTACCGCTGGCAAACAGGTCGGGATTATACTCTTCCTCGCCGTCTTCGCACATGACCAGAAGCGTGCGCTCACCGGTGTTGAAGCGGGGATCTTCCAATGTCTCCTGAATAAACTTTGTCTTGCCGGCGTCCAGAAAGCCGGTGAACAGATATACCGGTACGTCCATAGGGACACCTCAGTTCAGACCGAACAGTGCGGCAATGGCATCATGGTTCAGGCTAGAGCCAATGACACACAGCCTGCCGGTGATTCCGGCACTGCTGCCGCGCAGCTCATACTCGCCGGGCACATAGTCAAACTGGTACCAGCCGTTCTCACCGGCGACTACGCCCTTGGCTCTGAGGACCATGCCGTATGCATTGCAGTCATCCAGCTCTTCCATTGCGCCGTTCAGCTCGTCCTCACTAAAGACTTTTGCCGTCTCAACGCCCCAGCTCTCAAAAACTTCATCAGCCGCGTGATTATGTCCGTGCTCGCCGCCGCAACAACCGCAGGTGCACTCTTCGCCGTGTTCGTGGTGATGCTCATGCTCGTGATCATGGCAACCGCAGGTGCACTCCTCGCCGTGCTCATGGTGATGCTCGTGCTTGTGGTCGTGGTCATGGCAGCCGCAGGAGCACTCTTCGCCGTGCTCGTGGTGATGCTCATGCTCATGGTGTGCGCCCAGCTTCGTCAGCTCTTCCACGGCGGCTTCCAGAGTGTCACGATGTTCCATGGCGGCAAGGATCTGCTTGCCGTCCAGCTGTGCCCAGTCGGTGGTGACGATGACGGCGTTCTCGTTGTATCCGCGGATGAGGGCAACGGCCTCAGCCAGCTTTTTCTCACTCATGCCTGCGGTGCGGCTGAGCACGATGCAGCCGGAGTTTTCCAACTGGTTGGAGTAGAATTCACCGAAATTCTTCAGATAAACGCGGCACTTTTTCGCGTCTGCCACTGTGGTCAGGCCGTTAATGACCATGTCCTCGATGCCGGCCTTCTCAACGGCAAACACAACATCGCTCAGCTTACCGACGCCGGAGGGCTCAATAAGAATGCGCTCGGGCTGATACTGGTCAGCAACCATCTTCAGCGCGGTGCTGAAATCGCCGGACAGACTGCAGCAGATGCAGCCGGAGTTCATCTCGGTAACTTCGATGCCGGCATCCTCCATGAATGTGCCGTCCACGCCGATCTCGCCAAACTCGTTTTCGATGAGTACCAGCTTTTCGCCTTCATATGCCTCTTTAATCAGCTTTTTTATCAGTGTGGTCTTGCCGGCGCCCAGGAACCCGGAAAAAATGTCGATCTTTATCATTGTTTTCATCTTCCTTATATAGTAATTAATATTAATTTTAACACAAATCCACTGGTCTGAAACTTAAATATTCTATCACGGAGCAGGGAGATTTTCAAGTGTTCAGATCACACATTCGTAAAAGTATGTACCAGATTAATGCAGTTTGGAAGACTTTCGTCCATATAGCCGCTGTCTTTGAAGCCCAGTTTGCTGTAAACGCGCAGCGCCTGTGCGGCCTGTTTATTTACGCATACTTCCACCCGGTCGAACCTGCTCTCGTCTTTCAGCGCAGCCAGTATTAGCCTGAGAGCCTGGGTGCCGTAGCCCCTGTTCTGGTAACGGCGGTCGATCATGAACTGCTGCAGGTCATAGCCCAACGGCTCTTCTGTGAAGTCGCGCACCAATGCGACCCCCACCGGTACACCGTCGGCTTCAATGCCGAATACGCGGCAGTTGCAGTGCCGGTATACATAGCCCCTTGCGATGATGCCGATGGGGCTGTCCAGATACTTCTTCTGCTCATCGCTTACCGAAAGACGGGCGATATCCAGCCAGTTATATTCATTTATATCTGTGAGTTTTACCATTTTGTCACCGTTTTCGCAATGTTTTCAACATCATGCCGCAGCAGTGCCTTAAGTGCTGCCGGGTCGGATATTGCTGCAATTATATCACACATCCGAAATTTGTCACCTCCTGTGACAATATATACTGCAGTACACATAACGAGATAATAAAAAAGAAATGGGTACGGGACAGACCCATACCCAATCTTTTGTGAGCTGTTTTCGATTACTGCAGGCCGTTCTCGTAAGCCTGGATCATCTTCTTGACCATCTGGCCGCCGACGGAGCCGGCCTGCTTGCTGGTCAGGTCGCCGTTGTAGCCCTGCTTCAGGTTAACGCCGACTTCGTTGGCAGCTTCCATCTTGAAACGGTCCATAGCCTCGCGAGCGTTGGGGTTCATGATCTGATTGCTGTTCTTGGAACTCATTGTCTCGATCTCCTTTGCTTTGATAAGGCGCGATTGCCTTTCGAGCATATTATCGCCCGCAAAGTTTTGAGTATTCCGAAATTAAAAGCCAAATATCGGAATACTTTCCGCTTTTGGCGCCTGCGCAGAGAGCGTAAAAAGCGATACATTGCTTATAATGTACGAAAACCCGCCGCGATATGCTGCCGCTTTTCTTTTTATCACGATTGATTTGATATTGACAAAGCACCCGTAATGGTGTATAAATTTACTAATCTAAATTGTGAAACCGATGAGTAAGAGTAGTATCCTGATTCGAAGCGCAAAGAGAGCCGCCGGTGGTGTGAATGCGGTGGTGGAGATTCAGGTGAATGGACTTACGAGGGCGGCCGAAAGCGGATTTCCGTCAGTAGCAGCCGACGGGCAGCGCACCTGTTACAAAGGCGCGGCGCATGTTTGTGCGCAGTGAGTGGATGCATCAGTGCATCAAGCCGGGTGGCACCGCAGAGTTTTCCGTCTCTGTCCCAGCAGTATTATTGCTATGGACATGAGGCGTTTTTATTATGTCCGGAAAGGAAAAAGAATTATGAGCAGCAACACTATTCCCTACAAAATCTATCTTGAAGAATCTGAGCTTCCCCGCGCGTGGTACAATGTGCGCGCTGATATGAAGAATAAGCCTGCGCCCCTGCTGGATCCTGTGACCCATAAGCCCATGACGGCGGAGGATCTTGCCGGAGTATTCTGTGATGAGCTGATAAAGCAGGAGCTGGACGAAACCAACGCCTATATCCCCATTCCCGACAGTATCCGGGACTTCTATAAGATGTACCGTCCTGCTCCGCTGGTCCGCGCTTACTGCCTGGAGGAGAAGCTGCAGACCCCGGCGAAGATCTACTATAAGTTTGAGGGCAACAACACCAGCGGCAGCCACAAGCTCAACAGCGCCATCGCCCAGGCTTACTACGCCAAAGAGCAGGGGCTGATCGGTGTTACCACCGAAACCGGCGCCGGTCAGTGGGGCACAGCGCTGTCCATGGCCTGCAGCTACTACGGCCTTGACTGCAAGGTGTACATGGTCAAGGTTTCCTACGAGCAGAAGCCTTTCCGCCGTGAGGTGATGCGCACCTACGGCGCCTCCGTCACTCCTTCTCCCTCTATGGAGACTGAGGTGGGCAGGCAGATCAACGCCAAGTTCCCCGGCACCAACGGCAGCCTTGGCTGCGCCATTTCAGAGGCGGTGGAGAAAGCCACCAATACACCGGGTTACCGCTATGTGCTGGGCAGCGTCCTCAATCAGGTCATGCTGCATCAGTCCATCATCGGCCTTGAGACCAAGGCGGCGCTGGACAAATACAACATAAAGCCCGACATCATTATCGGCTGCGCCGGCGGCGGCTCCAACCTTGGCGGCCTGATCGCACCTTTCATGGGCGAGAAAATTCGCGGTGAGGCGGATTATCGCATTATCGCCGTTGAACCGGTGTCCTGCCCCAGCTTTACCCGCGGCAAGTTTGCCTACGACTACTGCGACACCGGCATGATCTGCCCCCTGTCCAAGATGTATACCCTGGGCAGCGGCTTCATCCCCGCCGCCAGCCACTCCGGCGGCCTGCGCTATCACGGAATGAGCTCTACCCTGTCCCAGCTTTATGATGACGGTCTTATGGAGGCTGTGGCCGTCAAGCAGACCGATGTGTTCCAGGCTGCTGTGGATTTCGCCCGTGTTGAGGGCATCCTGCCCGCTCCCGAGAGCAGCCACGCCATCCGTGTCGCCATTGATGAGGCTATGCGCTGCAAAGAGACCGGGGAAGAGAAGACCATCGTATTCGGCCTGACCGGTACCGGCTACTTCGACATGATGGCTTATGAAAAGTTCAACAACGGCCAGATGACCGACTACATTCCCTCTGACGAGGATATTCAGCGCGGCTTCGCAGGCCTTCCCGTTGTGGAATAATCTGAAATTAAAAGACGGTGCGAGACAGCGGCTGATCCAAACCGGGTCAGCCGCTGTTTTATCGTCCCGCGTTTCGCGCCCCGGCGTCGGTTGACAGCATCCCGCGAAGGGGAATATAATGAATAGAATTCAGAAATATTCACAGCAGTGCAAATACAGTGAAGAGGTTTTGTGATGTCGGATAAGATACTTGAGCTTAGCGGCCTGTCAAAATATTATACATCCGCTCAATCGGTGGTGATGGGGCTTAATAATGTCAGCCTGTCTTTTTCAACCGGAGAGTTTGTCGCCATAACGGGTGAAAGCGGCAGCGGCAAGTCCACCCTTGCCAAGGTCGCTGCCGGCATCCTGCCCTATGAGTCGGGCGAACTGCTGATCGGCGGCCGCCCCACTTCGCACTATGACGGCACGGATTGGGAGAATTACAGGCGCAATAATATCAGCTACATTTCCCAGGATTACGATATCCTGCCCGGCTGCACGGTCATGAGCAATGTGGTCAGCGCACTGCGGCTGAGCGGCGTGTCAAAGGCCGCCGCCCATGAAAAGGCGGAGAAGATCCTGGCACAGGTGGAGCTTTGCGAGTATAAAGGCCGCCGCGCTGCAAAACTCTCCAGCGGACAGAAACAGCGCCTGTCCATCGCCCGCGCGCTGGCCAAGCCGGCGCCCATCCTCATTGCCGATGAGCCCACCGGCAACCTGGACGCGGAAAACAGCGCCAAGGTGATAAAACTCCTGGCTCAGGCGGCGAAAGAGCGGCTGGTACTTCTCATTACCCATGAATTTTCCGAGGCGGAGGACTGTGCCACCCGCCGTATCGTCATACATGATGGCACGGTCAGCGCCGATGTTACCCTGCGCGATGCCGCCCTGCCGAAAAATGAAGGGGGAACTGCCCCGTCAAAGAATACTGCCCGGGGCCTCGGACTTTATACCGCTGCGCTCCAGCTTTCTGCCCGCCCGGTGTGGACGGCGGCGATGCTGCTCCTCTTTGCGGTGACGGCCTTTGCTGTCTTTGCCTTCCTGGGGACTTTTATTGTCCATCTTGACGATACATATACCCGCGTGTATGACGACTCCGCCTTTATGAACGGCGATATGTGCCGCATCGTTGCCGCCCGCTATGACGGCGGTGAGATAACGCAGGAGGATATCCGCACCCTTCTTACCCTTGATTACATTGTCAGCATCGAACGCTATGGCTATCTTGCGGATGTTAGCTACGCCTACCGCGAGGGTGTTGACTATGAATATGTGTACAAACTGGCATCAGCAGGCCTTGGAACCTATTCTCCCACATCAGCGCTGTCAATAAAAAACACTGGCCTGTATGTCCGTACGGTGCCTGTATATGCTGACGGCCGCCAATTTATCACTGCCGGCAGGCTTCCCGAAACCGTGTGCGAGGTGGTGGCGGCCGGGGACGCGTCCGTGCTGGGCGAAACTCTCACCGTATATATCCGGGACAGCCAGAACTGGAATGTGGACGCCTATGTGAAACTGGATGTGCAGATAGTGGGCGTGACCGATGAGGGAAGTGGCCTTTACTTTGCTGATGATGTGGGCCGTATGTTCACTTCCCGCTTTATGGGCAGTGAGTATCTGGTGGGACCCAATTATACGGACGAGCTGGAAAATGGCTTCCTCGTGGCTGAATCCATGTACCAGACCATGAAGAATATGATCGCTCCCGCCGACGGGCCTATGCACCGCCCCGGCGGCGGTCCCGTGCGCGAATACACAGGGCCGGAGCTTCTCGGCTGTCACGACTCCAGCTACAAGTATTATATTGAAGTCTCCCCTCAGATGTTTGCAGAGGTCGTTTCTGACAGCATGGGCAATCAGGTGTCCATCACCATTGAGGACTACGCCTATGCCGAGCGTGTCATAGAAAGCGCCGGTACCCTGGGTTATGTGTCTATCTCACCCTACCGTGAGGGCTCCACCGCCCAGAATCCCAGCCTTGCCGCGGAACGCCTGCAGACCCTGAAGGTATGTTGCCTTGCTCTGGCGGCAGTGCTGATACTGCAGGTCGTGGTGCTCAGAGCCATGTTCAATATCCAGATGGACGGCTACCGTATACTTTCCAATATCGGCCTTTCCTGCCGTGATGCTAAGCGCTCCGTACTGTGGCAGATGCTGCTGTTTGCCCTGGGCGGACAGCTTTTGGGCTACGCAGCGGTGCGCCTGTGCGCCGCCGCGGGGGTGGAGCGGATAATACACGTGCTTCGTTACCTGCCTGCACCTTATATTGCGTTGCTTTCCGGCGTGCATCTGGCTGCCGGCGCCATCGCCACGCTGTGGATGATGCATATCCTCCGCCGCCGGACATATCCCTTCTCCGGTCGCCGTGCCGACCTTGATATGAGCATGATGGAAGAGGGGGTGGGCCTGTGATTAAAGTGAATGCACTGAGCAAAACCTATGACAGGGGCCGCCGCAGCGCCAATAAAGTGCTCCACGATGTGTCTTTCCAGTTGCCGGATACCGGCTTTGTCTGCATCCTCGGGGCCTCCGGCTGCGGTAAGACCAGCCTTCTCAATGCCGTGGGCGGTCTCGACCGTTTTGAGGGCGGCAGTATAAGCATTGACGGCACTGACGGCCTGCGCTACGGCAGCCGCCTTATGGAGGCCGAGCGCAACCGCAGCTTTGGATATATCTTCCAGAACTATTACCTTCTTAACGAACACAGCGTAGCCTACAATGTCTACCTTGGGCTTCACTCACTGGATCTGAGCCATAAAGAAAAGCTCCGCCGCGTTACCGAAGCTCTGCGCGCCGTTGACATGGCACGGTATGCCCGCCGCGTTGTTGGAGAGCTTTCCGGCGGACAGCAGCAGCGTGTGGCTATCGCCCGCGCCCTGGCCCGCCGGCCGAGGGTCATATTTGCCGATGAGCCCACCGGCAATCTGGATGAGGCCAACACGCTTAATATCTGCACACTCCTTCGCCGCATTTCCAAAACCAGCCTTGTGGTCATGGTCACCCATGAAGAGAGCATTGCCCGCTTTTTCGCCGACAGGATCATCACCATGGCCGACGGGCGTATATCCGATGACCACGGCGAATGGAAGCGCCACGAGCTTACTGTCGGCGGTGAGGATACGATCTACACCGGCGGATTAAGCGAAGAAACTGTTAAGTCCGATGGCATCAATCTGCGCCTTCTTAACCAGCAGGGGGCAGAACCTGTGGATCTGACCATTGTTGTAACGGGCGACAGGGTTGTCGTCAAGCTCAATGACCGGCGCAGGGTGATCTGCTCCGACATGGCGGATGAGCCGCGCATTGTGGAAGGTGAGCGACCCGTGCTCAGCCTTGAAACCCAGGATACTGAGCCGCAGCAGCTTTCCTGGCTTTCCGGTACGGATGCACCTGCCAGGGCGGGCGGCGGTCTCGGCTTTGGCATGCTCTTTTCCGAGGCGCTTCGCCTTATGCGGGAAAAAGGTCTGCGCCGTGTGGGAATATGGGCCTTCCTTGTTGCCGTCACGGTGCTGACAGTATTTATAACGGGTGACTATCTTACGGTGTCTTCGGTGGTGCCCGAGGATTTCGTCAAGACCGATTCACACCTGCTGGAATTCAGCTTTGAGCGGGATGTGGAAATGTCGCCGTCGGTTTTTGCCTTACAGGAAGCACAGGCTGTGTATATGGACTGGCTTGACGCATCCGGGCTGGATTTTGACTATGTGCCCCACATAAGCACTCCGCTTAAATACTCGGTGGACACCTATCTGCAGATGGGT
Organism: Oscillospiraceae bacterium; assembly: GCA_045605145.1. Lineage (GTDB taxonomy): Bacteria > Bacillota > Clostridia > Oscillospirales > Oscillospiraceae > CAMNAO01. The sequence goes on from JAZUPH010000020.1 coordinate 14,904, forward strand.
TCTGTGTCCGAGCAGATATACGGCTTCAGTTATGTGCCCCTGTCCCGCCTTGATGAAAGCACGCTCATCTACGGCCGCATGCCCGAAACGGCGGAGGAGATCGTCATTGATCGCTGGGTGCTGGACAAGTTCCTTGCCCAGGACGGAATTATTCAGAGCGGTATCCGTGACGCCTCATATTTCGTGGGCAAGCAGCTTGAATTAAGCAAAAAGTCCTACGCACCCACCATTGTGGGCATCTGCGACAGCGGTGACCCGGCTGTTTATCTGCCTCTGGACGCCTTCGTGTCCCTGGGCTCCGCTGCCACCGACACCATCAGCCTGAGCGAGCTTAAGGCGCTGTGTCCCGGTCAGTTTGACGATCTCGAGCTTGCCGACAACGAATGTATAATGATAACCAACAACGCGGGCGAGAGTTATGTAAACCGCGTTGGCTATGAAAAGCGGGCCAACAATAACATGAACTACCTTATTGTTGATGCGGTCCAGGCTGACACCTTCGCTATTATGGCCATCTCAGATGCGGCTATGGACATTGCCCTGCGCCAGATGCTTATCATTAACGGCAATTTCATGCTCTATTGTGAGGATAAGGCCGCCATTCAAAGCTATCTTGCTCAGGGTCTGCCGGAAGAGCTGGACGGAGTTTTGCGGGTCGGCATCCGGGACAGTTACGCCGCGGCATGGGATAGATATGTGGCCGCCTCCCACCTCAAGGCGGATGCGCGTACCATAGTCACCTTTACAGTGATCGGCGTTTTGATGCTCATGCTGTATCTGCTGCAGCGCTCCCGGGTGAATGAGCGCATGGGAATGATCGCTGTGTACCGTCTTCTGGGTATACCCGGGCGTAAGCTGATTGCCATATTTGCGCTGGAGAATCTTATGCTGTCCTTTGTCAGCGCGCTGCCTGCTGCGGCTTTGACCTGGGCTGTGATAAGTGTAATGACGCGTCTTGAGTCGCTGGAGTTTTCCATGGTGCTCCCGTGGCAGGCGGCGCTGGTGGTGTATGCGGGTATACTCAGCTACCAGCTTCTGGTGGCGCTGCTGCCGGTTTTGCGCCTGCTGTGTATACCGCCGGCCCGTCTTGCGGCAAAATATGATATGTAAACACAAAACAGTGAGCCGTATAAAGCTCACTGTTTTGATTTTTTCGGATATTTAGAAAAACTGGGAAAGCCGATTTACACATTTTTGCCGAAGCGGCTGACCATTTCGCCCAGATGGCGGCAGATGTCAGCTTCCACAATGGACAGGGCTTCACCGTCCCAGCGCGCAAGAGTTACCGATGCGTTGGACACCCATGGGACATCTTTCATCTCGTCTGCGCTCTTCCCCTGGCAGTGGCACATCAGCGCCCTTATGGGCGTCGCATGTGTGGCGATAACCAGGCTTTTGCCCTCGTTCTCCTGCCCGATGCGCCTAAGCGCGTCAACAACGCGGCGCTGAAGCTGTTTGACGGACTCACCCTCAGGGCATACGGCGTTGCCGATGTCATGAAGCCACACCCCATAGCTGTCGGAGAATCGCTCCACCAGTTGGGTGAAGCTGACCCCCTGCCACAGCCCTGAATATATCTCGCGCAGCGCTTTGTCAGTTATTACTGGCAGCTTCAGCCGGTCGGCGACGGTCTTGCCGGTTTCATATGCCCGGGAAAGGTCACTGGCATACACGGCGTCCACCTTGTAATTGGCAATGATGTAATCTGCTGTCAGCTCCGCCTGCTGTCGCCCAAGCTCTGTTAAAGGGCTGTCCGTCTGCCCGGCAAAATAGCCTTGGGTGTTGGCAGTGCTCTGCCCATGGCGTATCAGAATAAATTGTGTCATATTCTTTCGTCGTTCTGTCAGCTTCCGTGGGTGTACAGCTTTGCCAGACCGCCTTCCGAGGTCTCACGGTACAGGCGGGAAAGGTCGCGGCCGGTGTGATACATGGTCTTTACCACCAGGTCGAAGGATATCTTTCTGCTGTCGGCCAGGAAGTTGGCCAGGCTCAGTGCGTTAATGGCGCGCATCGCGGCAACGGCATTGCGCTCAATGCAGGGTATCTGCACCAATCCGCACACAGGGTCGCAGGTCAGACCCAGATGATGCTCCAGCGATATTTCGGCGGCGTACTCTATCTGGTGAATACCCATCTCATACAGCTCCGCCAGAGCCGCCGCCGCCATGGAGCAGGCAGTGCCTATCTCCGCCTGACAGCCGCATTCCGCGCCGCTTATTGAGGCGTTGGTGCGCACAAGATTGCCGATAAGTCCTGCAACAGCAAGTGCGCGGATAATGTCGTTGTCGGTAAAGCCGTTCTTCTCCTGAGCATATTTCAGTACCGCCGGCACGACGCCGCAGGCGCCGCAGGTTGGCGCGGTGACTATCGTGCCGCAGTCGGCATTCTGCTCACTCACCGCAAAGGCGTATGCGCAGACGATGCGGTTCTCTCTCGTCTGGGGACTTTCGTCAATGTGGCGCTGGTTAATAAGTTTCTGCGCCTTGCGCTCCACCCCCAGACCACCGGGGAGCGTTCCCGTGTGGGTAAGCCCTGCGCGAATGGCGCGGGACATGGTTCTCCACACACTGTTCAGGTACTCCCTGAAATCCTCACCCTCATGCTCAAATACATATTGGCTCAGCCTTATGCCCCGGGCGCGGCAAATGGCCTCAATTTCGGCAAATGAATTCTCGGCATAAACCTCTGCCTCGGGCTGAGTGTCGTTTTCCTCACCCACGACCCTGATATCGCCGCCGCCAACGGACAGCACGCGCATCCTGCCCAGTTCAGCTCCGCCGCGGAAGGCGATGAAGTCCATGGTGTTCGGATGCTCCAGCTCTATGTCGTCGGTGTTGAAGATTATCTGCGCCTCATGGGGCGCAAGAGCCTGGATTATTGCCCTGTGGGTGCCGTGGCCTTCGCCGGTCTTGGCCAAAGAGCCGTAAAGTGTCACCTGCACCCGGTCGGCGTTGGGATAGGTGCCGATAAAGCGCTTCGCCGCAAAAACCGGCCCCATGGTGTGAGAACTTGAGGGGCCGACCCCGATCTTGAAAATATCCCGTACGGATTTCATGCCATGACCATCCTTTCGATATTCTGTGTCCACGACAGCACAGGCTGTCCGGACTGCGGGGATGTGCGCTTAGGCCTCAAACAGTGCCTTGACCAGTGCGTTGAGCGCCTGCTGATCTTTTGCGCCCATCAGCTCGCAGGATGAGTGCATCGCCAGCATCGGTACGCCGACATCCACAGCGCGTATGCCCATCAGTGCCGAAGCGATGGAGCCGATGGTGCCGCCACCGGCCATGTCGGGGCGGTTGGCATATTTCTGGTGGGGAATGTCGTTCTTTAGGCACAGCCCCTCAACGATGGCCCAGCCTGCCGCATCGGTGGCATATTTCTGGCTGGCATTCAGTTTCAGGGACAGCCCGTGATTAAGCAGCGACCGGGAGATGCTGTCACTCTTTTCGGCATAGTTGGGGTGTGCGGCGTGAGCCACATCACAGCTGAGGAGTATTCCGTCCATCATCGCGTCAAGATACTCGCCGCGTCCGATGCCAAGACTGCCGCAGGCTTTCTCCAGCAGCATGCTCAGTACACTGCTGCCCGCGCCCTGCTTGGTGCGGCTGCCGATCTCCTCGTTGTCGTACAGAACGATGCCGCAGAAGGCGTCGGTCTGCGCCTGGATAATGCCGTAAAGGCAGGCAAAGCAGCTTGTCAGGTTGTCCAAACGGGGGGAGGATAGCATATCCTTCTCAAATCCAACCAGAGTGGCAGGCTGTGTATTGTAGGCGACCAGGTCGAAGCTGAGCACATCACTGGGTTCAACGCCCAGATTTTCGGCGATCTTGCCCGCCAGATAACCGTTCTTTTCCCATGCTGCTTCTATGGTGCGGCATATTGGCGGCATGTCTCTGAGTGCGTTAACCTCCACGCCGGAGTTTACGCCCCTGTTCATGTGTATGGCAAGGCTGGGCACGGTGATCACCGGCTCAGCAAAATCAACAAGCACATGCCTGGGGTGAAGGGGATCGTCGCTGCGCAGCATCACCAGACCTGCGAGGGACAGGGGACGGTCAAACCATGTGTTCAATAGCGCTCCGCCGTAAACCTCCACACTCAGCTTGCAGCAGCCTGCGCTGACCAGCTCGGGATTGGGTCGCACGCGCAGACAGGGCCAGTCGGTGTGTGCACCGGAAAGGCGAATACCGCCCTCAATGCTGCCGGTACGGAAGGCCAGCAGGGAGGAGTCGAACATGTTTACATAATAACTGTGACCGGCTTCCAATGTCCAGTTGCCAGTCATTTCGAGGGGGCTGAAACCCGCCGCGTCCAGCATGGCGGCTGCCTGACTTACCGCGTGGTAAGGGGATACGGCGCTGTCAAGATAAGACATAAGTTCGGTGTTGTTTCCGGTCATAATACTCTCCGTTCCGCCGCTGTGAGGCGGCAATATTACATCGTTTCACAGGAATAATATAATCCATAGGTCCTAAACTGTCAATGCGCGCTTGAAAAGTGGGATGGTGTATGATATTCTGTAAAATACAATATTAATGTACACTGCGGTGTCCTGCCGCTGCAGATAAGGAAGAAATTTATGAGGAACAAATGGATTACTGCGCTGCTTATTGCGTCACTGCTCTGCTGTCTTGTGGGATGTAAAGAGGAAGTGGTCATCACCACCGGGGACGATCCTCTGCCCGATACCGCGCCTGTGGTTGATGCCGGCGCCAATACCCAGACCAGTGAGCCGGAGCCGGAGCCCGAGCCGGAACCCGATCCCGATCCCACCTGTATTACGATTGTCGTGGCTGATCCTGTGTCTGCTGAGTGGACGGATGAGCCGAATAATTCACAGTGCATGGTGTTTGACTGCCTTTACCTGCGGGGAATGTACCGCATTGAGGGTGAGCTGTGCAGTGATGTCCTATCATCTTGGGAGTATATCGGCGGATATAACTGGCGTCTTAAGCTGCATGAGGGCATTTTGGATGCCCGGGGCAATGCTTTCACGGCACAGGATCTTGTCAGCTGTCTGAGCGGCGATGCCGTCAAATCCATTACTGCCACGGATGAACTGACTGTGGAGCTGTCCCTTGCCAATGCCGGCGCAAACGCGCTTGAGACCCTGCTGCGCAGCACGTGGCTGATTACGGATGAGGCTCGCGCTGCCGTCACCCAGGGTGAGCTGCCCGTGGGTTTTGGCCCCTATGTAGTGGCGGAGGAGCAGAGCGAGGTCGTTTTGACACTTTCCCGCAATGATGCCCGCTGGCAGGGTGGGGGAGATGCCACCGGGATGGTGGATGCAGATGCAGACCTAATAAAATTTATCTATGAACCTGATGCAGCTTTGCGTGCCGGATACGCCGTTACCGGCGAGGCCGATGTGGTGTACGGCATTGATGATGAGCTTTACCAGCTTGTGAAAGACGGATATACCGATGTGCTGATACTCGATGATGAGTGTGTGGCTCTGTTTTTCAACATGGACGACGAGGATCGGCTCATGGTGAAGCGGCCCGGCATCCGTGACGGACTTTTGCTGGCGCTGGACAGAAACGCCTTCCTTATAAGCTCCGGCTCCGTCGGTGAGGTGGCGGACAGCATAGTGCCGTCTGACACCGTGGGCTACGCCCCCTGCGGCTACCCCGAGCAGGATGTTGAAGCCGCCGAAGATACAGCTTATGCGGCCCGTTACCGCGGTCAGCCCCTGACACTTTTGTGTAATGATGAATACGCAGCCGCTGCCCAGCTGATCCTTGAACAGTGCGGAGCTGCGGACTTTGAGATCGAGATCGTGACCACCTCTGAGGATATTGCCGTAGCTGCGGCTCAGACCGACTGGGACATCGCTATCGCCGCGATTCCGGTGGTGGGTGATGCCGCCGGGACCTACGCCGCCTGCTTTGCCACGGGCGAAACAGGCGCTACATGGTTTGGCTTCTGGCAGGCTGATGTGCTGTATCTGGCAAAGGTTATCAGCACCCAGGCGGGCAATAACGCGGAGAATATTGCCCTGTTTGAAACTTGGCTCAGCGGGAATACCGTAGTTGTAGGCCTCTATACCCCGGGCAGCTACTGCCTTGTGGCCGATACGGCCGGTGAATATGTGCTCAGCGACATGGGCATTATCCCCGGCGCGCTGCAGCCGACGATCCCTCCTAAAGGGAGCGCAGCCGAATAAAAAGCATACAATAAAAACCGGCACCCATATTGGGTGCCGGTTTTCTGCGTGTTACTGTTATTATCCCGCCAGCGCTTCGTAGCGTCTGGCTCCGCCTCTGGTCAGGTACAGCCGTATCAGCAGGCAGGCAATAGACAGCAGTGCCGCCCACAGATACACGGCAATATCGGCGCTGATATGCTCCGCCAAAAGCGCCGCATACAGTACCACAGGTGTTATAACGGATGCAACGCCCAGCAGCATGGTCACCATCGTGCTCATGCCCTGCTTGACGGCCTGCACCTCGTTGACCCAATCGAACTTGGGGAAATGCAGATTTATCGCCACTCCCGTCAGGGCGCAGAATACGCTCTGCACCATCGGCAGCAGCACCAGTGCCGGCCACATGGCGGCCTTAGCCCCCAGCCCCGCGCCACATATCACCGATGAAACGAGACATACCGGCAGGCACAGCAGATAGTGACAGCGGGCTTTCGCCAATAGAATATCCCCCGTCGGTACGGGCAGCGAACGGCTCAGCCACAGGTTTTTGCCCTCCAGTGAGATGGATGGAGCGGAGATGAACACCATCGACGCCAGCACCGCCAACAGCACTGCCACCATCGCCTCTATCGGGAAATCCATGCCCGCCGGGAAGGCGGCGGTCAGCTCGTCCAGCATATCCCCTTTAAGGGACAGCGAAACTGCGGCAATCGGCATCATAATGATGCCCAAACCGGCGTTGAGCATATACATGGGGCTGGACACAAAGCGGCGCAGCTCTTTGGACAGAAGGGCGCGGGCAGGACTGCGCAGGGTGTAGCCAGGGATTTTTGCGTTTTTGCGTCTTGTGCTGCTGGGTGTCAGGGCGATTGCGCTGAAGCTGCGCGCCAGAAGCCATACCGTTATACCGATGGCGCCCAGCGACATGGCGCTGAATAGCCCGAAGTGCAGCGCATCCCCCGCCACAGCCATGCCGAAGCTGTATATCGGCAGTATCGGCGCTATTCCGGCGGCGACCTGAGCACCGTTTTCCATCAGATATGGGAGGAAACTCTCCATTTTGCTCACCAGCACAAAATAGGCCACGAGGAACAGTATCATGCCCAGTGTGCTCATAAGGTTCTTGTTGGCGACCTTCCGCTCCACAAGACTCAGCAGCCAGCCCAAAAGACAACCCAGCGACTCCGCTATCAGCGGCAATAGCAGGTACATCGGAATAAAGCGCATCAGAATTCCAGCGTCAAATCCCACGGCAATAAACCACACTACAACGGCGGGCAGGGTGGTTATCGCGCAGTAAAACCAGTTAAGCACGGTTATGGATATGATGCGAGCCAAAAGGATCTGCGTGGGTTTTATGGGCATCGCCAGCAGCAGTTCGTTATCTTTGGCGGAGTATATCTGCGCCTTGCAGGTGAAGATGCTGCCCACAAGGCACATCATCATGCCCAGCGAAGATGCCAGGGCGAAATACAGCCAATCAAGCCCCATTGAATTCAGAGGCTCTGCCAGTGAGTACATCGTCATGCCCATTGACAGGGCGCACACGCCGAAGGCGTATACCATCAGCAGGGTAAAACCCACTTTGGCGGCCTTGCCTTTGCCCCGCACAGCGGAGCCGAAACCGGCAATCAGGGCCTTGAGCCGCAGTTTAATTAGATTAAGCAGCATTGTTCATCACTCCTGTCTGTAAAGGATGGGCCGCTTCAGCCTTCCAGCCCGAGGAACACATCCTCAAGGGATTTGTCGCCGCACACTGTCTCGGTATCGCCGTCGGCAACCAGGCGGCCGCCCTTGATGATCGCGACCTTGTCGCACAGCTTCTCCACCACCTCAAGCACATGGCTTGAGAAGAAGATCGCGCTGCCCTTGTCGCACAGCTCACGCATCACACCCTTCAGCAGGTATGCCGCCTTGGGATCAAGCCCCACGAAGGGCTCGTCCAGCACCAGCAGCTTCGGCTCGTGTATCAGCGCTGCCATCAAAGCCAGTTTCTGCTTCATGCCGTGGGAATAGGTACTCACCGGCTGCCCCAGTTCTGACAACAGGCCGAACATCTCGCCGTAGCGCTCCGTGCGCTCGCGGCGAAGAGCGCTCTCAACGCCGTACGCATCGGCAACAAAGTTCAGATAGCCGATGCCGCTGAGAAAATCGTAAAGATCCGGATTATCCGGCACATAGGCAAGCATCCGCTTGCATGCTATGGGATCCGCCTTGACCGAGATGCCGCCAAGGGTAATCTCGCCCTTGTCGAAGGGGAGAATACCGCAGGCCGACTTCAGTGTTGTGGTCTTGCCCGCGCCGTTTGGGCCGATGAAGCCGTAAATCTCTCCGGGTCTTATGTGCAGGCTGAGATTATCCACGGCTGTCTTGCTGCCGTATGTTTTTGTAAGATTATTGATGACCAGCATGATAAATGCTCCTTTGCTTATAAATTGAATCTATATTGCCTCACACACGGCAGATGCCGAGGTGTTTTACTGAAACTGCTGTAAGTCAATGCTTTACTCATCGGCACTGTCGTTCTTATGCCGCCGATAATAGAGATATGAGTATATAACCGGGACGGTGACCATCACCATTGCGATGCCTAAGAACAGCGGAAAACTGCGTGTGAAGCTGAGCAGCATCATCAAAATTCCGCAGACCGTCCACAGCCGTCCGGCGAAGCGGTGGGTGCGGTTCCAGTTGTCAGGGTCATTGAGTGTCCAGGGCACTTTGATGCCGAGGGTGTAGTTTTGGCGGCATTTGGGCAGATAATTGCCGATAATGGCGAAGAATAGTCCGAAAAACAGCATCATTATAAGGGGCACATCCACTGCCATCTCCAGCGCCTTGCCAAATATGATGGCGTACATCACCACTGACATAATAGGGAAGACCCACAGCACCATCGTAATGGCTTTGCTGTTGGTATCTTTGTTTTTGGGATCGGCGGCAAGGACGGCCACGCACACCAGATGCATTGCCAGAAAGATTACCGGAATGCCAAAAACGGTAAAGCCTTTGCTGCCCCAACCGTCCGCCTGGCCAAGGGCGTTGAAGTGGGTGGCCATGCGGTCGGGCAGGCTGCCCCACAGAATGATTCCCGCCAGCATGGGTACAAGGATCAGCAGGCTGGTGATGATAATCGTCTTCATGCGTTTTTTCAGCATTTCAGTTTCCCTCCTTAAGGCCGCTCAGCCACAGCATTATCTCCTCAAGCACTGTGGTGTTCAGTTCATAGTAAATGAATTTCCCTTCACGTCTGTCGCTGATAAGATCGGCGTCCTTCAAAACGGACAGATGCCGCGATATTGCCGCGCCGGTGACGGGGAACTTTTCGGCGATCTCCCCCGCGGAAAGGCGCCCCTGCTTCAACAGCTCAAGTATCTCCCGCCTCGTGGGGTCAGCCAGCGCACGCATAGTGTTTTGCAGACCCATATATCTCACTCCTTGTTTAACATTTAACTTAATTGTTAAATGTATTGTAGCGCATAGCCGCGTATTTGTCAACACAGGGCATCGGCTTCTGCGAAGAATCCTGCATATCCTGTGCATAACCGCCGCCGTTCCATCCCTTGCGGGCGGTGGGCTGCTGTGCTATACTTATAGTGTATGACTAATTCTGTTAATATGCCGCCCTTGGGCGGTGTGGAGGATGAAACTGTGGCAGAGCTGAAGAAAAACGATATATTCACCGCCCGTATTGAGGGATACTCCTCCGAGGGGCAGGGCGTTGCCCGTCCCGATGGCAGGGCAGTGTTCGTGCGTGACGCCCTTGAAGGGGAGCTTTGCCGCATTCATGTGCTTAAAGCGGCGAAAAACGCGGTGTTTGCCAAGGCTGATGAGGTGCTTGAGCCCTCATCACAGCGCTGCGCCCCTGCCTGCCCCCATTACGGACGCTGCGGCGGCTGTGCCGTGCTGCATATGAGCTATGATGAGGAGCTGCGCTTCAAGCGCGGCAAGGTAGACGCGGCTTTTGCCCGTATCGGCGGGCTTGAACTGCGCACCGAGGGGATCACCGGCGCCGACAGCCGCTGGGGCTATCGGAACAAGGCGATTTTCGCCGTCGGCAACGGGCAAAAGGGTGCTGTC
>JAZUPH010000021.1:0-21993 GCA_045605145.1 Oscillospiraceae bacterium
GAGCTTGGCATTGTTGACGAGTACGACTCTATCGAAGCCGTTGTCTGGACAGGCATCCCCGGCACCCAGGGCTGCGTATCCCTGGGTAAGATACTCACCGGCGAACTTAATCCTTCGGGACGCCTGGTGGACACCTACGCCTATGATGTGAGCAGTGCGCCCGCCGCTGTCAACTTCGGCGATTATCAATATGATAATCTGGACATGGCCTTTATCAATTATAATGAAGGTATCTATGTGGGTTATCGCTATTATGAGACGCGCTATGCAGATGATGAGGCGGGATATTGGAATGCTGTGCAGTATCCTTTCGGCTACGGACTGAGCTATACGGATTTTGACTGGCGAACTGTCAGTTTCACAGCTGATGATGAGACGGTAAGCTGGAAGGTTCAGGTCACAAATGTTGGCGACCTGGCCGGTAAGGATGTTGTTCAGCTAAACTTCTCCGCGCCCTACACGCCCGGCGGCATTGAAAAGTCGGCAGTTGAGCTGGCAACATTCAAAAAGACCCGCCTGCTCCAGCCTGGTGAGAGCCAGACTCTGACTCTCAGCTTTCCTGTTCGGGATATGTCAAGCTACGACATGACCACCCAGGAGGCGTATGTTCTGGACGCCGGAACTTACGAGATTAAACTTGCCCGGAACATCCATGATACTGTTGAGGTAATGGAATACGCGGTGGCAGAGACGGTGGTTTATGACACTGATGAGGTAACCGGTACTGCCATAGAAAACCGCTTTGACTATGCCAATGGGGATCTGACCTATCTATCCCGCAGTGACTGGTCGGGAACCTATCCCGATGATACCAACATCAGCCATAAGGCATCTGATGCACTTTTAGCGGCATTTGACGCATATAAGAACCCGGCGCCTGAAGAGGGGCAGATGCCTGTGACCGGCGCAGACAACGGCATTGTCCTCTCAGATCTTAGAGGGTTGGAGTATAATGATCCAAAATGGGAGAGTTTTCTCGACCAGTTCACCTATAAGGAACTAAGAAATCTGTTTTCTGAGGGCGGTTGGCACAGTATAGCCATTGACCGCCTTGGGATACCTGACACACGCATGCTGGATGGCCCGGCCGGCATTAACTCCATGATGGTACCTGTGTCAGCGGCAGCATATCCCACCGAGATGATGGTAGCCTCCACCTGGAATGAAGAGCTTGCCTATCAGCTCGGCGCACACATCGGTGCAGAGGCGGTTGCGTATGACGTTCAGGTGTGGTATGCTCCTGCTATGAACCTGCATCGAACCGCGCAGGGCGGTCGAAATTTTGAGTACTATTCCGAGGATCCTGTCCTGTCGGGCGTCATGGCGGCGGCAACAACACGCGGCGCGCAAAGTGAGGGCGTCATGGTCACTATTAAGCACTTCGTCCTCAATAATGAGGAGACTAACGCCCGCAGCGGTATTTTCTGCTGGACCAATGAGCAGGCACTGCGTGAACTGTATCTGCGTCCCTTTGAGATGGCTGTCAAGGATGGCGGCGCAACAGGTGCCATGTCTGCGTTCACGCACATCGGTTATAAGTGGTCCGGTGCCAACAGCGAACTGCTTTATGATGTCCTGCGTGATGAGTGGGGCTTTGTCGGCCTTGTGTCAACGGACGCAGCACTTGCTGGGTTCATGGATGCGGCTCTGGCCTGCCGCAACGGCAACGATCTGATGCTTGAGATGGGACTTGCCAACTCAGCGAGAGTGGTGGATGCGTCCTACAAATCTGACCCAGTTGGGGTCATTAATGGCCTGCGCCGATGCGCCCACAATGTTTGTTACAGTGTTTTGAATTACACCAACGCTGTGGAGTGATAAATTAATTTTAAATGTGGTGATCTAAAATGAAGTACCGTGAACTGATAAGCGAAATGACCTTGGAGGAGAAGGCTTCTCTGATGTCGGGGGCGAATTTCTGGAACACAAAGTCTGTTGACAGGTTGGGTGTGCCCTCGGTCATGCTTACCGATGGGCCACACGGCCTTCGTAAGCAAGCGGGCAACGCTGACCATCTCGGCATTAACAAATCCGTCCCTGCAACTTGCTATCCCACTGCCGCCGGCCTCGCAAACACATGGGACGAGGCTCTTATCGAGCAGATGGGGCAGTGTCTGGGGCTTGAAGCTGCCAGCGAGGGAGTCAGCGTCCTGCTCGGCCCTGGATGCAATATCAAGCGCAGTCCGCTATGCGGCAGAAACTTTGAGTACTTCTCTGAAGATCCCTACCTGTCGGGTAAGATGGCGGCCGCGCTTATCCGCGGCATTCAGTCCAACGGTATTTCCGCCTGTGTAAAGCATTATGCCGCTAACTCTCAGGAGTTGCGCCGTATGACCAACGACTCAGTCCTTGACGAAAGGACACTGCGTGAAATCTACCTTCCCGCATTTGAAATGGCGGTCAAGGAGGGTGGCGTTAAGTGCCTGATGACCTCATACAACAGGGTCAATGGTGTCTATGCCCATGAAAACCAGCATCTCCTGCGTGAGATTCTTTACGGTGAGTGGGGCTATGATGGCATGGTCGTCTCCGATTGGGGCGGCAACAACGACCGTGTCGAGTCGTTAAAGGCCGGCGGCACACTGGAGATGCCCTCCACCAATGGGCAGACCGACCGCCATATTGTTCAGGCGGTTGAGTCGGGACGCCTGTCGGAGAGTGTACTGGATGAGCAGGTGGACAGGCTTCTTCATATGATATTCTCCACTCAGGAAGCCATTGTTGGCAAATCCTACGACCCGCAGCACCATCACAATATGGCGGCAAAGATGGCGGAGAATACCGCGGTGCTTCTTAAGAATGATGACGATATTCTTCCTGTGAGCAAAGAGAGCCGCATTGCCGTTATCGGCGACTTTGCCCGCGAACCGCGTTATCAGGGTGCCGGCAGCTCAAAAATCAACCCCACCATGCTGGAAAACGGACTTGATGCGCTTAAATGTGTGGGTGCAAATGTAATTGGCTTTGCTGCAGGCTTCCGACGCGGTGGGAAAAAAGATGAGTCCATGCTCAGACAGGCCTGCAGACTTGCCCAAAAGGCAGATGTCGTTCTTTTGTGGCTGGGCCTTGATGAAGGCGGTGAGGCGGAGGGCGTTGACAGAAGCGATATGCTCCTGCCGGAAAATCAGCTTGAACTGCTTGATGCTGTGGCTGAGGTCAATCAAAATGTGGTCGTTGTGCTGTCCTGCGGCTGCAGTGTGCTGATGCAGTGGGATGCTAAGGCCAAGGCCGTTGTCCACGGCTATCTCGGCGGGCAGGCCGGTGCTGTTGCGATGGCAAGGCTTTTGACAGGTGAAGTGAATTTCAGCGGCAAGCTGTCCGAGACTGTGCCAATGAGCTATGATGATGTGCCTTCTGCACCTTATTATCCCGGTATGGAGGCGACCTCAGAATATCGTGAGGGTCTGTATGTGGGTTATCGTTACTATGACACAGCTGATAAGCCGGTCAAATACCCCTTCGGACACGGTCTTAGCTACACCCGCTTTGAATACGGCGCTGTCGAGCTTACAGATGACGCTGTGCGCGTAAGAGTCCGCAACACCGGTTCAGTATACGGGGAAGAGATCGTGCAGCTTTACATTCATCCCATGACGGCGGGGACATTCCGTCCTGTGCAGGAGCTGAAAGGCTTTGCAAAGGTTGGATTGGAGCCCGGTGAAGAGAAAACGGTCACTATCCCACTTAATAACCGCAGCTTTGCCCTGTGGAGCATTGCCGAAAACGCCTGGGTCATTGAACAGGGTAACTTTGAGCTTCGCATCGGCGCATCAAGCCGGGATATACGCCTGACCGCCCGTGTGACCAAATCCGGCACCGCCATCAACCCCTATAAGGGTGAGTTGTTTGCGCCATATTACAGCGCACGCATCATGAATGTTCCGGATGAGAGTTTCGCGGCACTGCTTGGCCGCCCGATTCCAGAGTCGAAGTGGGACCGCAGTGCGCCCATCGGCTTTAACGACACGATTTCTCAGGGCGAGTACCTTGAGGGCGGACTGGGTAGGCATTTGTACGGTCTCATTTCGTTTGTACGCAAAACTCTTTTGGCGGCGGGGAAGAAGGAGATTGCAAACAATGTGATGTTTGTTATGAACCTGCCCTGGCGCGGTGTTGCCAGAATGGCGGGAGTACTCACGGAAGAGCAGGTGTACGCCATGCTTGATATGATAAACCGCAAAAAGGGCGGCTTGAGAAAGTTTGTCAGGGTCAGCATCGGAAAGCGCTGAGGTGGTGCAAAAATGGTGAGTCGTTTGAAAAACGCATGGGCAGAGTTCTCTGCCGGGCACCCCACTCTGTCAAAGTGGCTGTATCAGATATTCTGTTTTCTTGTGTTCAGCATGGGTGTCACTGTCTTTCAGTACCTTGTGTTTACTTTCATGCCGGGTATACTTGGCATCGGTCTTGCGGGTACGGAGTTTATGTGGCCTCAGATCCCGGTGGAAATTCTGGGCGTTAGGTTCACATGGAGTCTTCTGGGATACAATGTGCTGCGGGATGCCTCGGGCAAGGTGATGATTGGCGGCGGTCTGGGATATTTTATCAGCTACGAGACCGGCTCCTTTCTTGCCCAGTGCATCAATTTCCCGCTGCAGAGGAATATCACCTTCAAAAGCAGGGGAAACCCCTGGTATCAGGCAATGTGGTATTTTATCGCATGGGTACTGATATCCCTTATTTGCAACGGCCTTAATAACCTGTGGATGCCGGTTGCGGCGGTATATGTTTCTCCCGCCATCTACAATATCCTTGTTACGGTCATCACCGGAGGCATTTCCATGGTGATCTTCTTCTTCGTGTTCAAGATCATTTTCCCTGAGGGGAAGCCGGATGAGGAGTAAATGCCGGAAATTACCAATAAATTTTCCACATTCATATGTCCATGCGCTTTCATATGGGAAATAATAGTGTGCACAGCGGCTTGGCTAGTGACGAGTGTCTGCTGCTATATACCTGAATGAAAGGTCGTGCTGATATGAATGATCGCGTTTTGATCCGCGCAGTCAGAGGGCGGGAGATTCTTGATTCCCGCGGCAATCCCACTGTAGAGGTGGATGTGATCCTTGAAAACGGAGTGGTGGGCAGGGCTGCAGTGCCATCCGGCGCGTCGACAGGCATATACGAAGCCTGCGAACTGCGGGACGGTGATGCTTCACGTTATCTGGGTAAAGGAGTACTGAAGGCCGTCGGTAATGTGAATGGAGAGATTGCAAAGGCGCTCACGGGTATGAATGTACTTGACCAGCACGGTGTTGACAGGATGCTGATTGAGCTGGATGGTACGCCAAATAAAAGCCGACTCGGTGCCAATGCAATATTGGGAACATCCATGGCCTGTGCAAAGGCGGCGGCAAACCACCTTGGCGTTGGCCTTTTCCGCTATCTCGGCGGAGCTGAGGCAAAGACCATGCCCGTTCCGATGATGAATATCCTCAATGGCGGCGCACACGCCGCAAACAATGTGGATATTCAGGAATTTATGATAATGCCCATATCGGCAACCTGCTGGAGTGAGGCATTGCGCCGCTGTGCAGAGGTGTTCCATACACTAAAATACGTCCTAAAAGAAAACAACATCGCTTTTGCCGGTGTCGGCGACGAGGGCGGCTACGCCCCAATGCTCAGTCGTGATGAAGATGCGCTTGTGATGATTATGACCGCTATAGTAAAGGCCGGCTACAGACCGAATGATGACTTCGTCATAGCCATCGACGCGGCCGCATCCGAGTGGTTTGACGAGGAGAGTGACTCATACCGCCTGCCTAAGGCCGGTGCCGTTTGTACCCGCGAGCAGTTGGTGGAACGATGGCACAGCCTGTGTGACAGGTACCCCATAATCTCCCTGGAAGACGGCATGGGTGAGACGGACTGGGCGGGCTGGAAAATGCTCACAGAATCGATCGGCAGCCGAGTGCAGCTGGTTGGTGACGATTTGTTTGTAACCAATACAGATCGACTAAAACAGGGAGTTGAGGAAAAGGTTGCCAATTCGATTCTGATAAAAGTAAACCAGATCGGTACCCTCACAGAGACTTTTGAGGCCATACAAATGGCAAAGAGAGCCGGTTACACCGCCGTTGTTTCTCATCGCTCGGGTGAGACCGAGGATACGACCATTGCCGATATTGCCGTCGCGGTCAATGCCGGGCAGATCAAGACCGGCGCACCCAGCCGCAGTGACAGGGTGGCAAAATACAATCAGCTTCTGCGTATCGAGGAGGAGCTGGGCGCAAATGCTCACTATCCCGGGAAAGCTGCCTTCTTCAATCTGAGTGCTGATAGGAAGTGAGGACGGACGGAAAATGGCGGTTATTGAAATCAATAAAGAGCAGTTTGAGAAGCTCATTAGTGCGGATAAGCCTCTTTTGGTCGACTTTTGGGCGCCCTGGTGCACCTATTGCCAACGGATAGAACCTGCATACGAGCAGATAGGGGAGGAGTATTCCGACAGGCTTATGGTGGCAAAGGTCAATATAGACGCGCAGCCGCAAATTGCCGGGGAGTATAAGATAGAACTTATCCCGACAATCGCCCTGTTTAATAAGGGAAATCTCCTCGGCACGGTGGCGGCTCCTCAATCCAGGGCAGCGATTGCGAAATTTATAGATGATACGCTTGCAAAATGAAAGTCTGCGCCAATAGGGGCAGTGCTGCAAATAATAGGCGGCAGTTGACACAGTATGGTGCCAACTGCCGCCTCGTGTAATTCAGACAATGAAGGGAAATATCATGTACATTCTCTGGAGTGCAGTGACCTGAAAATAACTATAAGATTCGCGCTGTGTCTATTGAAATATAAAGCAGGATTGTGACGAGGTCTTACTGCAATCGCTAAGTGTGTGATTCTTGATAAGCAAGGAGCATTGCAGTAGTATCTGCATTAGCGTGTTAAATAGTCGTCAAATATTGCCTCGACGATTATTCCCTCCACAATTCTGATCGTGAGCTGCATGTATTTATTCGCCAGCATATCAAGCGCATCGCCTCGATCAAGAGTACTCTCGGTTGCTTTTTCGATCACCTCGTCTGTAACTCGGTATGTGTACACGCAGTCAAATGCTATTCTGAGTAATGCTCGGTTTGCAAAACTCAGTTGCGCATCAACACCGTAAAAATCGTGTGCTCGTGTACTACTCGGAAAAGTTTGGCTCAGCTTGATGCTGTTGTCAGGGCTGATAGAACAGCTGATGTGGTAATTGCCGCTGGGTTCCACGGCAGTCAAATTGATGTTACCTCGTTGGTCGTATTCTATGGTAATAATTCTTAAGCTGTGTACCATTGTGATGTTACCCTGTTCCGATGTGCACTTAAATTTAATTCGGCATAAGTCATAACACCAATATTCCTCAGCTTCAAATGGGTCATAATACTCGCCCCAAACATAGAGGTCCGCATATTGTCCGTCGAAGCAGTTTGCATTTCTGTAAGTTGAGTATACACCGTCATCAAGACCGAGTCCCTGCTCAAGACAGTATTCTTCAAGCCAATCATCAAAGGAGTAGTTACGCCTATACCATTGATCGTAGCATATCAATTCGTGTTCTTCGGATATTTTTTCCAGCAGCATTGAGTCGCCGTTGAACAAGGCTTGCAGAGTAATATGATAGACTTTCGGGTCCTCGCCGCTGGGGTCCTCCAGAACAAGTTTAATGGTGTACCGATTTTCTGCCGTGTCTACAATTGACCACTGACCGAAATATGCTATTCCTGAATCAGTAGCATATATACCGTACAAGATCCATACATCCCCATTATCCGCAAACTGTAGCTGCCAAATATAGTTAGTGTCATTCCTTCTGGAATATGTTATCCAATTACCCAAAAGTTCGGAAGAACTTTCTGGGGACGACAGAGAGCCTTGCTCACCTGTATTTGCAAAGTTATCCGCATATTTACTGTTTAACCAGTCAATCAGCTCTTGGTTAGTATATTTGGGGGCATACTCAGGCTCAGTATAGCTGAGAATATTTAACAATTCATTATTTAGTGTGCCTAGCGCCGTCTCAAGCGTTGAAGCCATTGATTTGTCAAAAGAAGCACATTCGTAAGCTGCGATAGCTGCCTTAATGTACATGATTGCGACAGCACGCATATCGTACATCGTCCACTCCTCTGTGTCATAACGGTGCTCGATATAGTAGTCGTAGAGATCGTTTTGAATGTTGGCATAGATCGGAAAATACAACAATGCTTCTGCTATGTCCGAGGCCCTGAAAAACTTATCTATAACTTTTGCCAGCAATTCCTCTTTTAAAGTAAAAGAACCAAGGAGTAAGTCATAAAGGGATTTGTTGATGGACTCTGCTGCTAAATCCCAAAGCATACCGCCGTAAACATCACCTACTGCTGTTAGGCTGTTGCCAAAGCGATTATTAATAAGTTTTTCGACAGCTTGGCGGGAATAGTCATCATCACTATCTTTGAATACCTTGAGCATCGCAGCCAGTATCGATTCCTCAGTATCTATGGACACGGCATAGAAGGCGGCAATGTCTAAAAAATGACCGAAGTTTACCGTACCGAGTGCGCCGGATATTTCCTGGAACATCTCAAGTTCGTATTCGTACGGATCTTCTGCGTAGGCTAGTGCATCCAACAATTCTCGGCTGATGCCTTCGCCCAACAGGCGGTTGTAGAGATCGCCACCCTGCTTTGTTAATTCTACAACAAAATCCATAATCATTGCATAGTCATCGACATCGCCTTTAAGATCCGAAAAAATGTCGACAAACTCTGAGGTGTTCCCTTCATTTGCAAGCACAGAAGTCATAGCTATTCGATATTGGTCAGCCAAATCAGTGCCGGATACGACTTTAATAAAGGAGGCGCTTCCAACAAAAGGCATGATCGAGTAAATTTTAGCAAAGGTATACCCTGTGGCAAACCCGTCAGAAAGAAGAAGTTGTGCGATTTGATAGCGCTGGTCGAGGAAAATGCGAGACAATTCGGACAGCATTTCCTTGGGTGTGCGATAAACCTTAGCGTTTATGCCGTCATCAACATCAAACCTTACGCCCACAGCCAGTGAGGCCTCCTGCAATGGCACAAAGTAATCTCCGCAGTAGTACAAATATTTGTCGGCGCTTGCAGTGAAAAGACTGACAAAAGGTTCCTCCTTGTACAAAGATACTATGTTAAGTGTATTGTTTATGCTGGCCTTGCATCCGGCAAGGGTGGCAAGGTCATATAGGGCAACATACCACTCACCGTTGTCCCTGACAATGCCAAGCACCAAGGTGACGTCTCCGCATCGCACGGGTACCTGTACGACTTCGCTTACTTCGGCCGAAACCGAAACCGTATTTGTGAACATTAAAACCGCAAGCAAGATTGTAGCAATTATTGTTTTAAGCCTTTTTGAATAACACATTTTCAGGCGCCTCCCAGCAGTTTTAGATATTCTGATGCGGTACCACCTGTTAGCACATCTGCAAACTCAATACAGTCATCAAGGATTATGATTACATCGCCGTCCGACTCAGATAGGGTGAAGGTAAGAGATACCGTTTCGGTGACGGTCGGTGCATCATCTCCGACAATACTGTTAAGGCAGAATTTGTAGTACTCATCCTGGGAAGGTGAATCATCATCGTAGCATTCTGCAAGTTCAAGTACATCAATGTATGTGAAACGCACGTGCATAGTACGATTGGCCTTATCAGTATCCAGAATTTCAAATTCAATAGCTTGCACAACCGCATTACAGAACTGATAGCTAAGCGGTAGGTCGTCTCCCAAGTACATCTCACTGTTAATTCGATCCGAAATTGCCTTTTCATATATATTCGCCTTTTGGGAGGGAAAAAGGCTTCTAAAACCATCTGAAAAGATCAGCACACCAATATACAATAGAGTCAACGCGCAAACTACTGAAGCAAGAATGATGGCAATACATCTTTTATTCGCGCTCTTAGCCTGGGCTTTCTTCCTTGTGTTGATGGCGCTGTATTTTTGCGCTTGCATATAGTATTGCATTTTTGCCGCAGTGGTACTGTGCTGTTGAGTGGTGGCAGTACCCGTGCCTGCGCTTTCAGCAGGATATCGGAACTGGGCACCGCAACTAGTACAAAAACTGTTGTTGTTGTCCGACTCTGCGCCGCAAATCTGGCAATATTTCATATGCAGGGCTCCTTTCGTTGAAGATGCGCAGTTGTTATCTAATATGTATATATTGATGCTTATGAGACGGGAATTCAGCTGGAACTAAAATATACAAACACAAATATTATAATATTCAAGACAAATTTAGTCAAACACCGAGATAGATCGCGCGGTAAAAGAAAGCACTAACAGGCAAAGCCGCAAATAAACGAAAATTAATTTAAATTTTCCTGTAATCTTGTATCGTATGTATTTGCATTTGGTAACAAGTTGTAGTACAATGGTCGCGTTGTAATACAATATGGAGGGCCTTGGCCTTGTTTGAAATTGATTTACTGTCTGCTGCTGTCATTGCGGTCGGTTCATACCTTCTCGGTTCCGTGAACTGCTCGGTTCTTATAAGCAGACACTTCTATAAAGATGACGTGCGTGACCATGCCAGCGGAAATGCAGGCGCAACAAATATGAGCCGTACTTACGGCATAGTTGCCGGTGTTGGGACTCTTGTGGGCGATATTGCAAAGACCGCCGCCGCTGCTCTTCTGGGTATGTGGCTGGGTGCCGATATGGGGAAGCTCATCGCCTTCGTTGCTTGCTTCGTCGGTCACTGCTATCCCGTTTTCTTCGGATTCAAGGGCGGCAAGGGCGTATCTGTGTGCTTTGCGGCCATGTTCTTTGTTGACCTTCGGCTGTTTGCTGTTATGTTTGTCACTTTCTTCGCTGTGGTGTTTATAAGCCGCATTGTGTCCCTGTCTTCCATTTGCTCGGTTCTGGCCACGATTCCTGCTTGCTTTGTCCTCAAAATTGGCATTTCACCACAGGCTGTTGCGGCTGTATTTGCCTGCGTTACAGTCACCTATATGCACAGATCAAATATTAAGAGACTTATCGCCGGTCAGGAGAGAAAATTCAGCTTTAAACGCTGATTTTACTCAAATTTCCTGTAATGGCAAATTGACAATAAAGTTGTGAACTTTTTGTGATTATATTGTTAATTTAAATGTTGAAAATTGTCGCAATTTCCTGTAATCTGTTGGCGTAAGTTCGCTATATCTTGTGTTTTGATATATTTTGATTGTATGAGGTGCCAGAAGTGAAGCTGCTCGAAGAACGTATTTCCCGAGACGGTCTCGTTTTACCCGGTGACGTTCTAAAAGTTGACGGTTTTCTTAACCACCAGATGGACGTGCAGCTCCTTGGGGAGATGGGCGATGAGTTTCTGCGCCTTTATTCCGACTGCGAAATCAATAAGATCCTTACTATCGAGGCCTCTGGCATCGGCATAGCTTGCTTTGCTGCGCAAGCGTTCCGGTGCCCTTTGCTTTTCGCAAAGAAGAACAAGTCCAGCAATATTGCCGATGATGTTTATTCCGCACAAGTTGTATCGTACACCCACGGCAATGTGTCAAATGTCATCGTATCCAAAAAGTACCTGCTGCCCACTGACAGGGTGCTGATCGTGGACGACTTCCTTGCGACCGGTGAGGCTCTCAAGGGACTTATAAGCCTGTGTGAGCAGGCGGGTGCCACAGTAGTCGGTGTCGGCATAGCCATTGAGAAGGCCTATCAGGCCGGTGGTGAGCTTATCCGCAGCAGCGGCGTCAGGGTTGAATCCCTGGCACGCATAAAATCCATGGATCCCGTAAAGGGAATTGAGTTCTGCTGACAGACTCGCTTACATATTTGGGTATTTTGCCGCACAGCGGCTTAATATACAGAAGAAGATCAAACAAATTTTATGGAGGAAAAACATGAAAAAGATCATCGCTCTTCTTATCGCGCTTGTTTTCTGTTTTGCTCTCTGCGCCTGCGGCAACGATGCTGATACCAGCGCTGACGCCGGCGAAGAGAAGATCGATAAGTCCACTCTCAAGGTTGGCTTCATCTTCCTGCATGACGAAAACTCCACCTATGACCTGAACTTTCTGAACGCTGCAAAAGAGACCTGCAAGTCCATGGGCTTCAACGAGGATCAGTTCATCTATCGCACCAACATTCCCGAGGGCCAGGAGTGCTACGACACCGCTTGCGAGCTGGTTGATGACGGTTGCTCCATCATCTTCGCCGACTCCTTCGGTCATGAGGACTTCATGATCCAGGCTGCCAAGGAATATCCCGATGTCCAGTTCTGCCACGCCACCGGCACCAAGGCTCACACTGAGGGTCTTGACAACTACCACAACGCTTTCGCCGCCATCTATGAGGGCCGTTATCTGGCCGGCGTCGCCGCTGGTCTGAAGCTCAACGAGATGATCGACAATGGCGAGATCACTGCTGACCAGGCCAAGATCGGCTATGTCGGTGCTTTCACCTACGCTGAGGTTATCTCCGGCTACACCTCCTTCTTCCTGGGCGCCCGCTCTGTATGCCCCAGCGCTACCATGGAAGTAACCTTCACCGGCTCCTGGTATGACGAGACCGCCGAGAAGGAAGGCGCACAGAAGCTCATCAGCAACGGCTGTGTTCTCATTAGCCAGCACGCTGACTCCATGGGTGCTCCCACTGCTTGTGAGCAGGCCGGCGTTCCCAACGTCTCCTACAACGGCAGCACCATTTCTGCCTGCCCCAACACCTTCATCGTTTCTTCCAGAATCAACTGGGCTCCTTACTATGAGTATGTCATCAATGCTTACCTCAACGGCGAAGAGATCGCTGCTGACTGGACCGGCACCACCACCTCCGGCTCTGTCGTTCTGACCGATGTCAACACCGATGTTGCTGCTGAAGGCACTGTTGAGAAGCTGGAAGAGGTTCGTCAGGGCCTGATCGACGGCACCATCCATGTCTTCGACACCGCTACTTTCACCGTCAATGGTGAGACCCTCACCTCCTGGCAGGCTGACGTCGACACCGACGCTGCTTACACTCCCGACACCGAGGTCGTTGCTGACGGTTACTATCATGAGTCTGAGTATCGTTCTGCGCCTTACTTCGATCTGGAGATCGACGGCATCGTACGTCTTGATGTTGCTTTCTAATTTGTAACTGCTATATATGGGGAAGTCCCGTGTTTTACGGGACTTCCTTGTAGTGCTGTAAAGGGGAGAGCAGCGCTCTGCTGCCGCTTTGCCCTTTGCAGTATTCTGTTTTTAAATGTAATCTATGTAATCTATGATATTGGGGGTGGCTCATTTGGCTGACAAGATTCCCGCAGTAAAGATGCGCGATATTACCAAACGCTTCGGTACTACTGTCGCCAACGACAAGGTTTGGCTTGATATATACCGTGGTGAGATCCTGGCCCTGCTGGGCGAGAACGGAAGCGGGAAGACCACGCTTATGAATATGCTCTCCGGCATCTATTTCCCGGATGAGGGTCAGATTTTTATTGACGATAAAGAGGTGGTCATCAGCTCCCCCAAGGTGGCTTTTGAGCATCGCATCGGCATGATCCATCAGCACTTTAAGCTGGTTGATGTCCTGACTGCCGCCGAGAATATCATTCTCGGCCTTAACGAGCCCGGCAGACTGAATCTTAATGCTGTTGCCAAGCGTGTTACCGAGATCTGTGAGACCTACGGTTTTGAGGTCGACCCCTGGCAGAAGGTCTATGATATGTCCGTCTCCCAGAAGCAGACTGTCGAGATCATCAAGGTTCTGTATCGCGGCGCCGATATCCTTATCCTTGATGAGCCTACCGCCGTTCTCACCCCGCAGGAGACAGATAAGCTATTTGCCGTTCTGCGCAATATGCGTGATGACGGCAAGGCCATAGTCATCATCACCCATAAGATGCATGAGGTGGAGGAGCTTAGTGACCGCGTTGCGGTACTGCGTAAGGGTCACTTCATCGGCGATATGCCCACACGCGATACCAACGCGCAGGAAATGACCAACATGCTTGTCGGCCGTCCTGTCACGCTGAACATTGAACGACCCGAGCCGGTCAATCCCAGACCGCGCATTGAGGTTAAGGGTCTTACCGTGCGCAACATAGACGGCGTTGTCAAGCTGGATGATGTATCCTTCACCGCCAACAGCGGCGAGATCCTTGGTATTGCCGGCATTTCCGGCAGCGGTCAAAAGGAGTTGCTTGAGGCTATTGCCGGCCTGCAGGTGGTTGAAAGCGGCAGCATTACGTATATCGAGGATGACGGTACCCGTGATGAGCTTATCGGCAAGGATCCGCTGACCATATCCAACATGGGCGTCACCCTGTCCTTCGTGCCTGAGGACCGTCTGGGTATGGGACTTGTGGGCAATATGGACCTGTCCGACAACATGATGCTGCGCTCTTACCGTCGCGGCAAGTCCGTGTTTGTTGACCGTAGCTCTCCCCATAAGCTGGCAGAGCAGGTGGTTGATGAATTGTCTGTCAACACACCCAGTGTTGAGACCCCGGTGCGCAGACTCTCCGGCGGCAATGTACAGAAGGTGCTGGTTGGCCGAGAGATCGCGTCCGCGCCCAATGTCCTGCTGACCGCCTACGCCGTGAGAGGTCTTGACATCAACTCTTCATACACAATTTACGATCTTATCAACCGCCAGAAGAAGGCCGGCGTTGCGGTCATCTATGTCGGTGAGGATCTTGACGTTCTGCTTGAGCTTTCCGACCGGATTCTTGTTCTGTGCGGTGGCAAGGTCAGCGGTATAATTGACGGACGCGGCGCAAAGAAGCGCGATGTCGGTCTTATGATGACGAAACTGGGAGGAGGTAATGCAGATGAACAAGAATAATCAGATGCCTCTTATCCAGATCACCAAGCGCGGCGCCATCCCTGTCTCAAAGGCCTGGGGCGTCAGAGCAATTGCCATCGTTCTTGCACTGGTTGTCTGCGCGATCGTTACAATGCTTACCACCGGTGAGAATCCCATCAGCATCTATGCTACCATGTTCGACGGCGCCTTCGGCACACCCCGCAGAATGTGGATAATGGGTCAGAACATCGCTATTCTGCTGTGTATATCCCTGGCTGTTACTCCTGCATTCAAGATGCGCTTCTGGAATGTCGGTGCCGAGGGTCAGGTTCTTATCGGCGGTCTGGGCGCTGCCGCCTGCATGATTCTGCTTGGTGACAAGCTGCCTAACTGGCTGCTTATAATCGTTATGACCGCGTCAAGCCTACTTGCCGGCGCGATCTGGGGATTTGTACCTGCCTTCTTCAAGGCGAAGTGGAACACCAATGAGACTCTGTTCACCCTTATGATGAACTATGTGGCAACTCAGCTTGTTGCCTTCTTCGTCATTCTGTGGGAGGTTCCCAAGGGTGCGGGCAAAATCGGCATCATCAATCAGAACACTCAGGCGGGTTGGCTGCCCGTAATCGGCGGACAGAAGTATCTGCTGAATATTCTGGTGGTTGCCGCGGTTACTGTCTTTGTTTACATCTACCTCAACTACACCAAGCACGGATATGAGCTCTCTGTCGTTGGTGAGAGTGAGCGTACCGCTCGCTATGTTGGCATCAAGGTTGAGAAGGTCATCATGCGCACCATGCTGGTCTCCGGTGCCATTTGCGGACTTGCGGGACTGCTTCTGGTTGGCGGCACTGACCACACTATCACCACCACAATCTCCGGCGGACGTGGCTTTACCGCAGTTATGGTGTCCTGGCTTGCCAAGTTTAACCCGATATTTATGATTCTCACCACATTCCTGCTGGTTTTCCTTGACCGCGGAGCCAGTGAGATCTCCACGATATTCGGGCTGAACCAGTCTTTCGGCGATATTCTTACCGGCATTATCCTTTTCTTCATCATTGGATGCGAGTTCTTTATCAACTATAAGATCAGCTTCCGCCGTTCTGCAAGAAAGGAGAAGTAAGCATATGTTTGATATTGTTTCCTTTATCCCTCGTGCAGTTATGCAGGGTGTACCCCTTCTGTTCGGCAGTACCGGTGAGACTCTCACTCAGAAATCCGGCAACCTTAACCTTGGTATCCCCGGCGTAATGTATGTCGGCGGTATCTGCGGCGTTATCGGTGCGTTCCTGTATGAGCATTCTCTTGCCTCTTCGGCTGATATGAACGGTTTTCTCGCCGTATTCATCCCTGTGATGAGCTGTCTTGTGGGCTCGCTTCTGATGGGCCTTCTTTACTGCTTTTTGACCGTTACTCTGCGCGCGAATCAGAATGTGGCGGGTCTTGCACTGACCACCTTCGGCGTGGGCTTCGGCAACTTCTTCGGCGGCTCTCTGATCCGCCTTGTTGACACCGATGTTCCCTCCATCGCCCTTTCCGCTACCAGCTCTTTCTTCAGCCGTTCATTGCCTTTTGCTGAGAAACTTGGCTGGTTCGGTAAGATTTTCCTCTCCTACGGTTTTCTTGTTTACATCTCCATCGCCGTTGCGCTGATTGTCTCCTACATTCTCAAGCGCACCCGCGTGGGTCTGCAGCTTCGCGCCGTGGGGGAAAACCCGGGTACTGCGGATGCTGCCGGCATCAATGTAAACCGCTATAAGTACATCGCAACCTGTGTCGGCTGTATGATCGCGGGTCTGGGCGGTCTGTACTATGTTATGGACTATGCCTGCGGCGTGTGGTCCAATGACGCATTCGGTGACCGCGGCTGGCTCGCCATTGCGCTGGTTATCTTCACCATCTGGCGTCCTAATGTGGGTGTTATCGCGTCCATCCTCTTCGGCGGACTTTACATCCTGTACCTGTTCCTGCCCAGCCCCAATTTCGCTGTTAAAGAGCTGTACAAGATGCTGCCCTATGTTGTCACCATAATCGTTCTGGTTATCTCCAGTATGCGTAAGAGCCGCGACAACGATCCTCCCGCGGCGCTCGGCCTGTCATATTTCCGTGAAGAGCGCTGACGGCAGGCTGATCCTCTTTGACCTTGACGGGACACTCACTGATCCGGGTATTGGCATCACTAATTCTGTGATGTATGCCCTGCGTGAGTTCGGTCTCGAGGTAGGGGAGAGGGCGGATTACTACAAATTCATCGGCCCGCCCCTTATTGATTCGTTTATGAATTTCTGCGGTGCGGATGCTGCCGATGCAAAAGAGCTGGTGCGCCTGTACAGGGTCTATTTTGCACAGCGTGGCCTGATGGAAAATGAGGTATATGAAGGCATACCCCAGCTTCTTGAAGAACTAAAAGGGAGAGGTTTTACCCTCTCCCTTGCAACATCAAAGCCGGATCAGTTTGCTGTCAGAATACTGAAAGAGTTTGATCTTTACATGTTTTTTGACCATACCGCCTGCAGTACCATGGACGAGACGCGCACGAAAAAAGGCGAGGTAATCGCCTACGCCCTGGAGCTTTGTGGCCGTGAATGCGGCGACAGGAACACTCTCATGGTTGGCGACAGGTTCCATGACATCGTGGGCGCTAAAGAAAACGGGCTTTCTTCAATTGGCGTCAGCTACGGATATGGCAGTTATGATGAGCTGCGCTATTTTGGAGCCGATAGAATAGCACGCAGTGTGCGCGAGTTGTCTGAAATGCTGCTTTGCTGAGGCGTAAAAGCTCATAAAGTCCTTAGGTGCTTGTTGCTTTTGGTTAAATTGCACAAATTTTGGCTTATATTTTGGCGGCTTTCTCCCTTTAATTTTACACTTTAATGATGTAAAATATGAATACATTGGGCAGGAGGTATACCATGAATAAAAGCAACAAAAAGCCCCGCAACAACGAGCTGTATGAGGCCATACTTACCCTTGAGACGGTTGAGGAATGTACTAAATTCTTTGACGATCTTTGCACCGTGACTGAGCTTCGCGCCATGGAGCAGCGCTTTGAGGTTGCCCGTCTGCTTAATGCGGGGCATATTTACAATGAGATTCTTGAAGCGACCGGTGCCAGCAGTGCCACTATCAGCCGCGTGAACCGCAGTCTGCAGTACGGTGCCGACGGTTATGCAGTTGCTTTTGAACGCCTTGGTAAATTGAAGGAGGATGCGGATTGACGCCCTACAGTGGCCTTGCCTCCAGTTATGATGCCTTGACCACCGATGTGGACTATGCATCTTATCTGAGCTTTTGTATGAAAATTTTTGATACTTCAGGGACGGAGGTAAACTCCGTCCTTGACCTTGGTTGCGGTACAGGAAGTCTTACCCTGCTTCTGGCGCAGGCGGGTTACGACATGACCGCTGTTGACGCCCAGCCTGAGATGCTGTCTGAGGCGATGGAGAAGATGGTTGAGGCGGAGCTGTCCGATAGAGTTCTTCTGCTTTGCCAGAGAATGGAACAGCTCGATCTTTACGGTACTGTAGACGCCGCTGTCAGCTCCCTTGATTGTATGAATTATGTGCAGCCGCAGTATATACCTGAGGTTTTTCGCCGTCTGCATCTTTTTGTGCGGCCGGGCGGTGTAGTTATGTTTGATGTCATCACGCCACGACGGTTCAGATCACTGGATGGACAGGTCTTCTGTGACGAGCAGGAGGATGTGTTCTGCATCTGGCGTGCGTCTTTTGATGAGGGTGACAACTGCATCTGCTACAGCCTTGATTGTTTTGAAAAGGCGCGGGGGAACAGGTATATTCGCAACACTGAGGAGCATATTGAATATGCCCACGATCCCGCGTGGCTGAAGGAGTGCCTTGAGTCAGCCGGTTTTAGGGACATCGATACCTATGGCGATATGAACTGCTCTGCCGTCAATGGCGGTGAGGACAGACTTTTCTTTGTGTGCAGAAGGTGAAGTAATGGGAACATTGACAAGAGCGATCAGCTCTGACGGATTTGTGAAGATGTGCGTGGTTGACGCCTGCGATATTGTTGAACGGGCACGGGTGATGCACGGCACAACGCCTGTTGTGACTGCGGCGCTGGGGCGCACCCTGTCGGCGGCGTCCATCATGGGCAACCAGCTTAAGGGCCGTGGCGCGTCCATGACAGTGCGCATCAACGGCGGCGGCCCATGCGGCAGCATCATCGTTGTCTCCGACCCGGAGGGGAATGTGCGTGGGTACGTACAGGAGCCCAGGGCGAATCTGCCAAACAGGCCGGACGGAAAGCTGGATGTGGGTGGAGTTGTTGGCACCAACGGTCTTATAACCGTTATTAAGGATGTTAATCTTAAAGAGCCGTATATCGGCAGCACCCAGCTTATCAGCGGTGAGATCGCAGAGGATGTGACAGCTTATCTGGTTGAGAGTGAGCAGACACCTGCCGCCTGCGCGCTGGGCGTCCTTGTTTCCACAGCAGATCAGCATGTTATCGCGGCGGGCGGCTACATTGTTGAGCTGCTCCCAGGTGCGGATGAAGAATTGATCTCAGCCCTTGAGAAGAGCATTGCTGACGCCGGCCCTGTTACCACCATGCTTGAGAAGGGAATTGGCACTGATGGAATTATCCATGCCGTAATTGGCGCTATGGATCCCCAGATACTCACAACTGAGCATGTTGAGTACAGATGCTTCTGCAGCCACGAAAGAGCGTACGATATAGTGAAGAGTCTTGCCGTTGCCGAGCTTGAGGATATGCTCAAGGATGGTGAGGACATAGAAGTCGGCTGCCAGTTCTGTGACAGCAAGTATGTGTTCACGCCCCGCGACCTAAGTGAAATGATCGCTGACAAGCTGGCAAATCCGGATGATGAGGACGATGACGAGTAAGAAAAATGCGGTATAGCCCATGCTATACCGCATTTTATTATGCCTATTTTTACTTTCTGGCGATAAATCCCTCTGCGCACAGAAGTTCTGCCAGCAGGACGCCGCCGCCTGCAGCGCCGCGAAGTGTGTTGTGGCTCAGGCAGACAAACTTGTAGTCGTACTGAGTGTCGGGTCTGAGTCTGCCAATGGATACGGCCATGCCGCCCTCGAGATCACGGTCCAGACGGGTCTGGGGTCTGTCGGGCTGCTCAAAGTAGTTGAGGAACTGTTTGGGTGCGGAAGGAAGCTCCAGCTCCTGGGCGCGGCCCTTAAAGTTGTTCCAGCGGCTGATGATCTCATCCATAGTGGGCTTGCGCTCAAAGCTGCAGAATACTGCGGCCATGTGACCGTTGGTAACGGGAACACGCAGGCACTGGGCGGTGATAGCGGGGGAGTCGGCATTGACGATAACGCCGTTTTCCACATGACCCCAGAGCTTCATAGGTTCCTGCTCGGACTTCTCTTCTTCGCCGCCGATGTAGGGGATGACATTGTCGATCATCTCGGGCCAGGTGTCAAAATTCTTGCCGGCGCCGGAGATGGCCTGGTATGTACAGGCGAGAACAGACTTAAGGCCAAATTCATCCTTCAGAGGGTGCAGTGCGGGCACATAGCTCTGCAGTGAGCAGTTGGACTTAACGGCGATGAAGCCGTTGGTGGTGCCAAGGCGCTTGCGCTGATCGTGGATGACCTGGATATGCTCGGGATTTATCTCGGGCACTACCATGGGTACATCCTCTGTCCAGCGATGTGCGCTGTTGTTGGATACCACAGGGCGCTCATGCTTGGCGTAAGCCTCCTCAAGGGCCTTGATCTCGTCCTTCTTCATATCAACAGCGGAGAAAACAAAATCGACCTGTGCGGTGATCTTCTCAATATCCGCGGTCGCGTCCATAACAATAAGGTCGGCGGCCTCGGTGGGGATGGGGCCGTCCATCATCCAGCGCTTACCAACCGCCTCGGAATAAGTTTTGCCGGCGGATCTGGGGCTGGCGGCAAGAGCGGTAAGCTCAAACCAGGGGTGACCGGACAGAAGAGTGACAAAGCGCTGGCCGACCATGCCGGTCGCGCCGATTACGCCCACGCGATATTTTTCCATATAAACCTCCATGCTGTACTGGAAATGTATTGACAGCTATTGTATAATAGTAAACTGTGGAATTTGACCCTAAATGAGTCGAGCCAAAATAGTATAGCACTTTAATGTAGTAGTGTCAAGCAAAGGGGTGCGGGATATTCCCGCGATCACAGGATGAAAAGAAGCGATTTTAACTATAACCTGCCGGAGGAGCTTATTGCCCAGACACCGGCGGATAAGAGAACAAATTCACGCCTGCTGTTTCTGGATCGTCAGAGCGGTGAGCGCAGACATATGCACTTTTATGATGTGCCCGATATGCTCAAAGAGGGCGATCTGTTGGTGCTTAATAACTCCCGCGTCATACCCGGGCGACTGATGGGTGCCCGTGATTCCGGCGGCGCTGTTGAGGTGCTGCTGCTGCGGGAAGTTGGAGATAAATATTGGGAGTGCCTTACCCGCCCCGGCAGAAAGGCCAGACCCGGTGAGCATCTTAACTTCGGTGACGGACTTGACGCAGTTGTGGAAGATGTGACAGAGGGCGGTAACCGCCTTATCCGCTTTAACTGCAATGGGTCTTTCAGTGAGGCTCTCGATCGCCTGGGGCAGATGCCCCTGCCGCCGTATATACATGAAAAGCTGGAGGACCCTGAGCGTTATCAGACCGTGTATTCCAAGGTTCCCGGCTCTGCCGCGGCACCCACTGCCGGCTTGCATTTTACGCCGGAACTGCTTGATGAGATCAGGGCGAGGGGCGTTAATGTTGCCTTCGTCACTCTCCATGTGGGTCTTGGTACTTTCCGTCCTGTGAAGGAGGACGAGATCGAGAACCATGTCATGCATGAGGAATACTGCTGTATCTCTGAGGAAACGGCTGATCTTATTAACCGTACCAAGGCTGATGGCGGCCGCGTGATCTGCGTCGGCACCACCTCCTGCCGCAGTCTTGAGGCACTTGCCAACGACGATGGGCATATCGATGCCCATGCCGGCTGGATAAATGCTTTTATCTATCCCGGGTACAGTTTCAAATGCATGGACGGGCTTATCACCAACTTCCACCTGCCCGAAAGCACACTTATCATGCTCGTTTCCGCCTTTGCCGGCAGGGAAGAGGTGCTTGCGGCCTATAACGAGGCTGTTGAGATGCAGTACCGCTTCTTCTCCTTCGGTGACGCGATGCTTATATTATGACAGGAGGCCGGATTTGTTTACTTTAAAGGCAACTGAGGGCCGCGCCAGACGCGGCGAACTTGAAAC
>JAZUPH010000022.1:0-21494 GCA_045605145.1 Oscillospiraceae bacterium
GCAAGGTGCATCTCTCCGCTTTTCGGAGGCCCCTCTCTCAAGGCGCTCGATTATATTACCACAACCAAAAGTACTTGTCAAGCACTTTTTTCGATTTTTCTCAAAATCTTTTCCGTCGTGGCCTTTCTCTCGCCCCGCCCCGAAAGGTGAGCTTTGTTAATATACCACCTCCCCACCCCATTGTCAACACTTTTTTCGAAAAATTTTCAGGATTTTTTGCCATTTCAGGCATATATCAACATCTTGCGGTCGTATTTACATTTTCGCGCCACATCTTGAGTTTCAGCCCCGCGGCATACTCTATATATGTAGGGCAGCAATCAGCCGCCCGCCCCTTTAATATCAGTTCTGTGCCTTCTTCGTTCTTCGCTTCATCGCCGCATCTTTAATTTTCAGTGTCAGCCAGGCCGCGGGAAGGACTGCCAGCAGGAGTATCATATTTGTAAGCGGTACGATCTGCCGGCTGAGCATGCGCAGGTCAAATGCGCTGCTGCCCAGCGCAAAGGACACCCCATAGCTTACGGCACCGATCAGCAGACACCAGTCCTGTCGGCGAATGCGGGAGCAAAAGCGGCTTAGGATATAGGATGCAGTCATAATCTGCCCGGCAAGGAACACGAAGTCGGTTATGACCCAAATTCCCAGCACGAGAGCCTCTACCCGCTCGGCGACGCCGAAGAGGGTAATGTTGCGTATCATAATAAAGAAGGGACTTTGAAGTCTTGCACACAGCGCAGGGGACATCGAGCCCACGGTTGTGAATATCAACGCAAACGCGGCACCAAGCGCCACCGCCATCCAGCGCATCGTCACGCCGCCGTCCGAATCACAGCGCCGAGTATATCCGTACAAAAATGTGAAGTAGCCAAAGTAGCTGACCAGATTCACCACCGCGATTGCAGAGAGCAGTATTTCCGGCAGGTCATAGGCCGTCACCGGCAGCAGGTACGCCGCTTTCACCTTAAACGCCGAGATCAGCAACAAGGGTGCCAATATTACCCCGCCAAGCAGTGCAAATATTTGTGCGCTGCGGGCAAGGCTGCGCAGAGTGCCACGGGCCGCAATCACCGCCATCACTGTCAGCACAAGAGAAAACAGCCATGTGCTGCCGGAGTTGTATACCGCACTGAGTATCCGCTCGGACGCATTGCGCAGGGTAAAGCCGCAGTAGAACATAAGCCACAGAGCCACGATAAGCGCCGCAACTCCGCCCAGCTTGCGTCCCCAAGCCATGTCCAGCAGCTCACACATTCCCTGACCTTCGCTGCAGCGGCAGTTCATATCGCTGAGCATTCGGAAATACAGAACGCAGACGGGGGCAGCAGCCACCGGCGCCAGCCAGGCCGCGTTGCCGGCAATCTGCGCCGGCGCACCAGGCAGCAGGCGGGTCATGGCGGACAAAATGCCCACGAAGGCCAGGGCCATGAGCTGACGGCGGCTGATGAATTTATCTGTCGTCACTATTTGCCACCTCCAATGACCCGCTTAAAGCTGCCGTCCACCGGCATAGGAGATTCAAGGTCAAATGTGCGCTTTATCTCCGTCTTTGCGTCTACAGTTATTTTCAACTCCGGCAGCATCTGAGTAAACTCATCAAAACCCAGCTTTTCCATCTTATATGGTGCCACCCTGTCAATATTTCCGTATATATCGAGGAAATCCAGCTTCAGTGACTTTGCCTGCTCAAAGGCCGCTACAGTACAGCGTTCATAAGCTGCGGAAACATTATCCTGCACGCTCTCGCGCCACTGGTCGTTATACAAGTCACAACCCTCATGGGCAGCGGTGATATTCCCCTCAAGGTGAATATCCACGCTAATGCCGCTAAGTTTGTCGTTCTTGTCGAAGACCGGCTTCCACTTTACCTTCGCGCCGGTAAGCTGCAGCGAGACCGCGCGCCCATCGGCGTCTTTTGCCTCCACCTCGGCGGATTTTAGTCTTCCGGTGAGCAGCAGCACACCGCGCGCCGCCTCCCCTTGGGCATAATCCACCAGTTTCCCGTCTGAAATTATGGCAAAACCCGCCGGTGCGACCCGCTTTTCCGCCTCGGACCCCTTCTCTGTGTCGCTGTTGCGGGCGCTTATGGCCATTATCAGGGCGCAGCCCCTGACGGCCAGTGCGGTCGTCACCTCGCTGGCGTCAAACACACAACTTTCGCCTGTCCTGGCGGCGTTTTCAATTAAATATGTCAGCATCATTTCCGCCGACACCTCACTGTCCGTGGCACCGGTCATAAGCTCCTGTGCCGAGCCGCAGACAACGGCCAAATGCGCTGAGCCGCGCATCTGCGCCGAGCGTTCTACAAAATCAAGGTAGGGCGCGATGCCGTCCTTAGCCGCCTGTTCCCCGATAAGCACCTGCTTTGCGTGGGAATAATACGGCTCACGGGTGCTGGGATTGTTGGCAAGGGCCTGCAGCGCTCCGGCAAGTGAGGTTGCCCGGCGGCTGATGACAATGGGTTTGCTCCCCTCACCGTCGGTACCGGTGGAAATAGACACTGTCAGCCCCTCGTCATCGGAATCCACGCCCACAACGCGCACCAGCTCAAGGTCAGACGCCTCACGGTACTGGGAATAGATGGTCATACCGCCGCAGCCGGAAAGGGGCAGGATTAGCAAAAAGGATGTCAGAATAGTGATAACTCTGTTTTTCACCGCTGTTCTCCCTCCTGGCGGCAATGCAGCGCCGTCTCGGCACGATGCCCGGCGTCACCTCTGAAGCGCATAAAGCCCTTTATCACCCTTTTGGCATTACCAGTGGAAAACGGGGTTGTATAGGCCACACCGAGGCACTCGATGGTGCAAAGATAGTAGATTATCATGGTTAGTCCCGCTGCAACGCCCACTATACCCGCCGCAACAGCTGACAGCACCAGAAGCATCCGGCACACGCGAAGCGCGCTGCCCATATCCTGGCTGGGCGCGGTGTAACCCGCGATGGTTGCAAGACTCACGACGATGACAACAACAGGGGAAACGAGTTTTGCGTCTATTGCCGCCTGCCCCACCAGCAGGGCACCGATAATGGACACCGTCTCACCCACGGGGTTGGGCAGACGCAGTCCCGCCTCCTGCAGCAGTTCAACAGCAAGCAGCATGGCTATCGTCTCCATCGCCGTGGGGAAGGGTACACTCTGCTTTGCGGTGATGATGGCCTGCATCAGCTTAACCGGCAGCATCTCCTGATGGTACATGGCAACCGCCACATAGAACGCCGGCAGAAGAAGTGACAGAATGAGTGCGCCGTAGCGCAGCAGTGTTAGAATGGAGGCCACAACGGTGTGCTGTGCCTCATCCTCCGGCACGCGGAAGAACTGCCCGAATGTGCCGGGGGCAAGCCAGCCCATTGGCAGGCCGTCAACCAGAACACCTACGCGCCCCTCAAGTATATTGAGCGCAAACTTATCTGCACGCTCGGTGTTTATAAGTTGGGGGAAGATGCTGCCCGGCCTGTCGCACAGTGCCTGATCTATAACGGCGGCAGAGATAATGGCATCGGCATCGATCCGCTCAAGGCGGCGGCGCACCTCGTCCACGATCCCGGTTGAGGTAAACCCGCGCTTATACACCATAGCCACTCCCGTCGGGCAGGCGCTGTTTGTGGTGACCTTTTCAATGACGATGCTCTCATGACGCATTTTTCGCCGCACAAGGGCGATATTGATGCGCAATGTCTCAACAAAGGCGTCTTTTGCGCCCTTGACCACCTTTTCCTCCTTGGGCGCCTCAACATTGCGGCGCTCCTGGGCACGCACCTCAAAGGTGACGGCGATGGCCTCGGCCTTAAATATAATGGAGCAGTGCCCGTCCAGAAGATCCTGTGCTATACTTTCGGCATCGGCGCGCAAGTTTGCAATGACGCAGGATATTCCGCCCCGCAGTATAAGGCGCGCCGCATCTGACGCGCCGTGGATGCCGCCAAAGCGTTCCGGATCGGTGAAAGGGCGCAGGACAAGCTCAGAGGCCTGTGAGGTGGAGACAAGGCTGTCCAGATAACACAGAAGCGCCTCCGCTCCGTTGCCGCCGGCATAGGCCGCATGCTGCTTAAAGTCCAAGCTGCCCTCAAATTTCGCCGCCACACTATTTATCAGTGCCTGACCCGGTGCAATAGCGCTCATAGGCATCCCTCCTCCGGCAAAAGCGCCGCATAGCTAACAAATAAGACCGGAACAAAATGTTCCGGCCTTATCTTTGCCAATGTTGCTATTTTAATGGTTGGAAATTTCTGCGCTTTTGGCTCAGTCCTTTCCCGCTTCGCTCCAATCGCGGATGAAACCCAGCGCAAACTCCGCAACGCCGCGCTTGCGGTCGTGGCGCAGACTGACGGCGGGCTTGTTGCCGGCCTGAACCTTCAGCAGGCCGCGGTAACGGGGCTTTGCATACAGCTCAGAGATCTTTTTCATATCGAAAAAGGCCGCGTCAATGGCGAAGATCAATGTGTCGCCCTTCTGCGTCACATCGGTTATACCGGCCTTTGAGGCTTCGCCGCGCAGGAGTGCAATAAGAATAAGGGCATTTACCGACGCCGGCGGCTCACCGTAGCGGTCGATAAGCTCGTCTGTCATGTCGTCCGCGTCCGCCTCGCTGGAGATGTGAGCGATGCGGCGGTAGAGGTCCATACGCTGCTCGGCCATGGGTACATAGCTTTCGGGAATGAAGGCCGAGACCGTAAGATCGGCGGAGGTGCTGGTCTTCACCGGCGGTTTCTTGCCCTGCTCCTCCATGACCGCCTCTTCAATAAGCTGCAGATACATATCATAGCCCACTTCCATCATGTGTCCCGACTGCTCCGCACCTAGAAGATTGCCCGCGCCGCGAATTTCAAGGTCGCGCATGGCTATCTTGAAACCGGAGTTGAACTGGGCAAACTCCCGGATGGCGTTAAGCCGTTTTTCGGCGATCTCTGTGAGCACCTTGCCCTGACGGAAGGTAAAATAAGCGTAGGCGCGGCGGTTTGAGCGGCCGACCCGGCCGCGTATCTGATGCAGCTGAGAAAGTCCCATTTTATCCGCATCCTCGATAATAAGGGTGTTGACATTTGTAATGTCCAGACCGGTCTCGATGATGGTGGTACACACAAGCACCTGCACCTCGCCGTCGGCCATGCGCTGCATCACATCGGAAAGCTGCTCGTCGGGCATCTGACCGTGAGCCACGGCAACGGTAATATGGTCACCCAGCATCTCCTGCAGGCGAATGGCGGTGCGCTCAATATTCTGCACCAGATTGTGCAGGTAATACACCTGTCCTCCGCGCCCCACTTCTCGGCGTATGGCATCGGCGATGATGCCCCAATCGTGCTCAATGACGTAGGTCTGCACCGGCTGACGGTCCATTGGCGGCTCTTCAATGGTGGACATATCCCGGATGCCGGCAAGTGCCATATTCAATGTGCGGGGTATGGGTGTAGCCGACAGGGTCAGTACATCCACGCATTTTGTCATCTCTTTGAGCTTTTCTTTATGGGTCACGCCGAAGCGCTGCTCCTCATCGATGATAAGAAGACCCAGATCCTTAAACTGCACATCCTTCTGCAGCAGGCGGTGAGTGCCCACAACGATGTCCGCCTTGCCGTTGGCAATATTGGCCACTGCGGCGCGCATCTCTGCCGGCTTGCGGAAGCGGCACAGCAGCTCCGTGGTGACAGGGTAACCTGAGAAGCGGCGCATAATTGTCTGGTAATGTTGCTGGGCGAGGACGGTCATGGGCACCAGAATGGCGGCCTGCTTTCCGTCCATGACGCATTTCATCACCGCGCGCAGGGCGACCTCGGTCTTGCCATAGCCCACATCGCCGCAAAGAAGGCGGTCCATGGGCACAGGGCGCTCCATATCCTCTTTGATCTCTTTTATGCAGCGCAGCTGGTCGTCCGTCTCCTGATAGCCGAAGGCATCCTCAAACTCGGTCTGCCACACGGTGTCGGGCGAGAAGGCGTAACCGGGTATGCGCCGCCGCTCCGCCTGCAGGGCGATAAGTCCCTTTGCCAGCTCCTTTGCGGCAACGCGGGCCTTGGTCTTGGCCCTCTGCCACTCGCCTGTGCCCAGCTTGCTGAGCTTTACCGGCGCATCTTCGCCACCGCCGCCGATGTATTTCGACACCGCGTCAAGCTGGGTCGCGGGGATGTACAGCACATCCGTGCCGGCAAAAGCTATTTTTATATAGTCCTTATCCACGCCGTCAATGCGGCGCTTTACTATGCCCACGAAGCGGCCGATGCCGTAGCTTTCGTGCACCACAAGGTCGCCGGGGGCAAGGTCGGTGAAGCTTTCCAGCTTCTGGCGGCTGGAGTCCGCCTTCTTCTTCCGCGCCTTTTTGCGGAAGCTCTGGCCCATTATCTGCCCCTCAGTGAGGATAGCAAGGCGCGTATCCGGGAACTCCAGTCCGGCGGTGAGTATGCCCACCGTCACCGTGCAGCAGCCCGGTTCGGGCATCCGCGTCAGCTCCGTATCCAGCATGCAGGCAACGCCCTCGCGCTGCACAGCGGCGGCCATTATTCCGGCGCGGCGCGCATCCTGGCACAGAAGCACTGTTCTGAACCCGCTGCGGATATAGTGCTTCACATCCCCCATGGCCGTCTCAACACTGCCGCCGTAGCTGGGCAGCTGCTTTGCCATGACGCTTTCAATATTCTTTGGCGCAATGGGATAATTGGACGCCGTAAAGCTGTCCATCATCACGATGGCATAATCTTTCAGCCGGGCGCAGACCCAATCCCAATCCATGGCATATTCGCCCACGGCGGGATCCATTTCGCCCCTTTCCGCCATTGCGGCGGCGTCCTCCGAGATCTGCCACATATAGTTTTTGCCCCTCTCCCGCAGGCGGGCAGGCTCAGACAGGATCAAAAGCGCATCGGGC
This sequence comes from Oscillospiraceae bacterium, assembly GCA_045605145.1. Lineage (GTDB taxonomy): Bacteria > Bacillota > Clostridia > Oscillospirales > Oscillospiraceae > CAMNAO01. The sequence goes on from JAZUPH010000022.1 coordinate 6,858, forward strand.
GGCAGGTATTCCAACGCCGTGGCGGCGGGGTAAAACAGCGGCAGATAGCGGTCGGCCCAGGCAGGCACCATTCCTGCCTGCATCTGCTCAAGATCTCTCTGGGCGGACACAAGCACCTTCGGCGGCAGGCTTTTTTTCCGTCCGAGCCGTTTTACATAGCTCTCCATAGTGGACATGGACAAGGGATGCACAGGTAAAGTCTCTGCCGCGGGGATAATAAGGGCGCTTCTTGCCCCCTCACCCCGGCGCTGGGTGCTTACACTGAAAAAGCCCACGGAGTCAATGTCGTCACCGAAAAATTCACAGCGCACCGGCTCATCATAGGCCGGTGAGAACACATCCAGAATTCCCCCGCGCACGGCAAACTGCCCAGGGCCTTCCACCTGACTTGCGCGGGTGTATCCGGCCTTCACCAATTTTTCCGCAACAACGCCCATGGGGATGACATCACCCACAGTGAGGGTGAATGACAGCTTGGAGAACAGCTCACGGGGCATCGTGCGCAGCATCAGTGCATCTGCCGTAACGGCCAGCGCCTCAATTTCACCGCTGTCAAGCCGTGCAAGGGTGTGCATCCTGCGCTGTTCCGCGCCGCGGGAGGCGGCATCTGCTCCAAAGAGGTTGAGGTCGCGCCCAAGAAGCGTGCCCGCCTGTTTCCCCGTAAGGGCGGTCAGGTCGGCGGCCATGCGCGCCGCTTCGGCATCGTCTGCACAGACGATCACCACGGGTCTGCCGCTGTCCATGGTAAGCGCCGTGGCCGCAAGGGCACGGTGCACCGGCGCAAGGCCCGTAATAAGAGCAGGGCTTCGCCCCGCCTCAAGGGCGGCACGGGTATTTACTATCGCTTTCTCCTGCGCGGTGGCTAAAATAAGCTGTTTCATATATAAACTCCGTATAGGATGGTATTTAAACCTGTCATGTGTGGCGGGTAATATTTCTCACAAAATCTCAATTTGAGAGCTTCGTCACGCGTTTTGGCGTACAAAACTGGTAAAATTCCCGCTTTGCGGCAAAACGCCGCTATCCCCGGAGCGAGCTGCCCCGGGGTGTCGTTGTTCCATGTGGAACACTGTTGTTATATTTTATGCGTCCGGAAACCCTTTATGACGCCTTACACCAGAGGATTTTTCACCATCTTAGCATAACGCCGCGGGTAACCGGCAGGTGTTGCGCGCAGTTTCTTTATCACGACCACGCAGCGGGTCCTGTCGGAATCGGGGATCTCATAGCTGTGTATCACAGCCTCCCCACCGCCAAGCAGCGCGATTGCACGCTTAGCCTCCGCCAGTTCTTCCTGCGCACCGGGGCCTTTCATGGCCAGAAACACTCCGCCCGGCTTAATAAGGGGGAGACAGAGCTCGGCAAGTACGTGCAGCTTTGCTACGGCGCGGGCCGTTACCACATCATACTTTTCCCGATGCTCTTTACTCTGCCCCGCGTCTTCTGCGCGGGTCATGCACACCCCAACCTCGGGCATACCCTCAAGGGCGGCGGCAGAACGCAGAAAGTCGCAGCGCTTCTGCATGGACTCCAAAAGTGTGACGGACACATCCCGCCTTGCAACGGCAACAGGCATACCGGGGAAACCGGCACCGCTGCCCACATCGGCCAGCTTCGCGCCCTGTGGGATCAGGGGCAAAAGTGCCAGACTGTCAAGGAAATGGGCGCGGGCGGCATCCTCCTCACCTTTTATGGCGGTCAGGTCCATTACCCGATTCTTTTCCTCGACAAAGTCATAAAAGCGGCGTAGAACGCCCGGCGCGGCAGGGTCAAGGTCAATACCCATCTGTACCGTGCCGGCGCTTATAAGCTCTTCCAGCTTCACTGCTTGTCCTTCAGCAGGTCGCGGATCTCGGCCAGCAGGACTTCCTCATTGGAGGGAGCGGGAGGTGCTTCTTCCACCACTTCTGCGGCTGCGGCGGCCTCTTCCTCTTCCTTCTTCTTACCCGCCTCAGCCAGCTTGTTAAGAAACTTCACAAGGAAGAACACCACGAGGGCGAGGATGAAGAAATTGATGATTGCGGACAGGAAGTTGCCAACGGTCAGATAGTTCTGCACCAGCTGGGGAATCTCTTCGCCGGCCTCATTGACCACCAGTTCATAAGTGGGCTCGACCCAGGGCATACGGGGCAGGGCGATCTTCAGCTGACTGAAATCGGCTCCGCCCAGGAAGATGTTCACCACGGGCATGATGATGTCATCGGTTAGGGACTTGGTGATGGTGGAGAAGGCGCCGCCGATGATAGTGCCGACGGCAAGAGCCATTGCATTGCCCTTGATTGCAAAAGTGGTAAACTCTTCCCACCAGGAGGGCTTCTTAACTTTTTTGCTCATAAACTCTGTCCTTTCTTAAAGCAGCGTGGCTTTTGATTACTTCTTCTCAATGACCTCGATGCCGCCCAGATACTTGCGCAGCACTTCGGGGACGACGATGCTGCCGTCCTTACGCTGGTTCTGCTCCACAAGGGCGGGCAGGATGCGACTGGTGGCCAGGCCGGAGCCGTTGAGGGTATGGACGTACTCAACCTTGCCGGTGGCGGCGCGGCGGAAACGGATGTTGCCGCGGCGTGCCTGATAATCACGGGCGTTGGAGACGGAGGAGACCTCTTTATATCCGTTCATGGAGGGGATATTGATCTCGATGTCGTAGGTGCGTGCCATGGATGCGGAGCAGTCGCCTGCGGCCAGCTTCACAGTGCGGAAGTGGAAGCCCAGACCTTGAACCAGAGCCTCGGCCTTATGGACCAGCTCTTCAAAAGCCTCATCGCTGCCCTCGGGGGTGGTGAACTGGAACATCTCCACCTTGTTGAACTGGTGGCCGCGTACCATGCCGCGCTCATCGGCGCGGTAAGAACCAGCCTCACGGCGGAAGCATGGGGTGTAGGAGAACATCTTATGGGGCAGCTCAGCCTCCGTAAGGATCTCATCGCGGTAGATGCTGGCAAGGGCGGCCTCAGCGGTGGGCAGCATGTAGTGAATGCGGTCATCGGTGGGGTTGGCGATCTTATAAACCTCGTCCGCGAACTTGGGGAACTGGCCGGCGGTCAGGCCGCACTGGTACTCAAGCATATGGGGGGGCAGGATCAGCTCATAGCCGTCTGCCAGATGGGTGTCGATGAAATAGTTGAGGACTGCCCACTCAAGGCGCGCGCCCATACCGCGGTACATCCAGAAGCCGCTGCCGGCCAGCTTGGTGCCGCGCTCATAGTCGATAAGGCCCAGACCGGTGCACAGGTCAACATGGTTCTGAGGCTCGAAATCGAACTTGGGGTTCTCGCCAAAGTAGTAAAGAGGCTGGTTATTCTCTTTGCCGCCGGGCATAAGATCTTCGTCTGGCAGGTTGGGCAGACCCAGCATAAGGTCGTTAAACTCAGCCTCAACAGCGCGCAGCGCAGGCTCAGACGCCTTGACGGCCTCTTTAAGGGCATTGAGCTTGTCCAGAACGGGCTTCACATCCTCGCCGGCCTTTTTCAGGGCGGGAATGGTCTTGGACAGCTTATTCTGCTCGGCCTTGTCGTTCTCATTTTTCTGAATCAGCTCACGGCGGGATCGGTCAAGCTCAAGTATGCGGTCGACGGCCGCATTGCAGTCGCTCTCCTTGCGCAGAAGCAGTTCCTTGACCTTTTCGGGATTTTCCCTGATAAGCCTGATGTCTAACATTCTTCTTCCTCCTTAAATTGGGCGTTGCCCTTGTAAATTCATTTATTATTGCCAACGGTCAATCCGGTATTTCGCCGCAAAGCAGCAGAATTAGCTCTTCCAGATCCTCGTTGTCATAGTAGTCTATGGTTACGCTGCCGCCTTTTTTGCCGGGCGCAACAGTCACACGGCGACCCATGCTGCGGGTCATTTTCTCACCCAGTACCGCGGCATGATCCACTTTGACCTTGCTTTCGGCGGTTTTCCTGCCGCCCGCGGCCTTCTTGGGACCCTGCGCCATGCGCTTAATAAGCTCTGAAGCTTCCCGGGCGGTAAGTCCGTCTCTGGCAATGATCGCGGCGGCCTCGTCGATCTTTTCCCCATCGTCCAGCTCGAGAAGAGCCCTGGCCTGGCTGAATGACACGCTGCCCCGGCTGACAAGCTCCCTCGTTTTCTCCGGCAGATTCAAAAGTCGCAGTGAATTGGCTATCGCCGGTCTTGAGCGGCCAACGCGCTTTGCCACCTGCTCCTGCGTTAATCCGTAACGCTTTATAAGCGTCTGATAACCCGCCGCTTCCTCTATGGGGTTCAGATCCTCTCTCTGCAGGTTCTCAACCAGCGCAAGCTCCATAGCAAGCTGGTCATCCGCCTCAATTATATGCGCCGGGATCTGAGTAAGCCCCGCCATGCGGGACGCCCTCCAGCGGCGCTCACCGGCGATGATCTGATAAAATCCGTCGCCCATGGGTCTTACTGTGATGGGCTGGATCAGTCCGTGCTGGCTGATAGAGTCCGCCAGTTCGCCCAGCGCCGCCTCATCAAAATAGTCGCGGGGCTGGTCTTCACGGGGTTCCACCAGATTTATCGGCAGAAGAGAGCTTCCGTTCTCCTCTTCAAATACACCCTCGCCCAACAGGGCGCCCAGACCGGCGCCAAGGCCCTTTGCCTGCTTTTTCATATGCCCGACGCCTCCTTCCCGTGGCGAGCAATCAGTTCCCTCGCCAGCTCCATATACGCCGCGGTACCCTTCGACGAACTGTCATAGGCCAGCACCGGCTTTCCGTGGCTGGGTGCCTCACTCAGGCGTACATTTCTTGGTATAACGGTTTTGAAAACCTTGCTCTCAAAATATTTCTTGACTTCCGTGGCCACCTGGTAAGACAGATTGGTGCGTCCGTCGAACATAGTCAGCAGAACGCCTTCAACATCCAGGCCGGTATTCATCCTGCGGCGGATGATGCGCACAGTGCCCATAAGGTCACTCAGCCCCTCCAGCGCAAAGTATTCGCACTGCACCGGGATAAGCACCCGGTCGGCGGCACACAGTGAGTTGACCGTCAAAAGCTCAAGAGAGGGCGGGCAATCGATAATTATGTAGTCATACTGTCCGCGCACCTCGTTGAGCGCATTTTTCAGTATGTATTCGCGGCTGTCAAGACCTACCATCTCAACGCCCGCACCGGCAAGGTCGCGGTTGGCCGGCAGTACACTGCAGTAAGGTGTCTTCACCGTCACCGTGTCGGCCTTTGCGCCGTTAATCAGCACATCGTATACACCGGAGCGGATTCGGTTTTTATTGATACCCATAGAGGTGGTGGCGTTGCCCTGGGGGTCAGCGTCTACAAGAAGCACCCTTTTGCCCAGTTTATTCAGACACGCAGACAGGTTCACCGCCGTGGTGGTCTTGCCCACGCCGCCTTTTTGGTTGACAACAGCGATTATCCGTGCCATATGGCGCTCCTTTACACAAATTTCTGAGCGTATTATATGACAATTACTCCCGCCTTGCAAGGGATAGATTTAATTTTGCGCGTTTTGTTTGAATTCCGATGTTCCACGTGGAACACGTCTTTGACGCAGTTATAAATCAAAGAAGGCAGTGACCCAATTCCAAACCACACGCGAGCCCAACAAAGTGGGTCGCGTGTGGAGAGGACGAGCAGCGGAATGAATGAGCATTGCCGCCCGCGGCGATGCGAACGATATGGAGCTTGCGAGGACGTGTTTCACGTGGAACACTTGGATACGGCGAGGACGTCACCCTAACAGCATATCCAGATCCCCGATATCCAGCGAAGGCTGCAGGGCAAGATCAATGCCGTAACCCACAAGGCGGGAGATGTCTGCCGCCTGACGGTCGATCTCACGGGGCGTTACGATAAGGCCCGGTGCGCTGTCCTCGCTTATGCTGCCGATGTCGGCCCCGGTAATATCGGCGGCAAGGGTACGGGCATCCACCACCGTGGGCACGCCCAGCGCAATCACCGGACAGCCCAAAAGCTCTCTGTTGATGCCAACGCGTCTGTTGCCCACGCCCGAGCCGGGCACGATACCCGTGTCGGTTATCTGTACCGTGCGGCACAGCCGTTCAATGCTGCGGGAGGCAAGTGCATCCACCGCAAGGACGCAGTCGGGCTTCAGACGGCTGCACACCGCGCTTATCAGTTCCGCACTCTCCATTCCGGTGTCACCCAGGACCCCGGCACTGAGCGCCGCCACAGGGCGCAGAGCTCCGAATGTCTCCTCCAGCCCCGCCACCAGATGGCGGGTCGCCATTGTCCAACGCACCACCTCCGGCCCGATGGAGTCCGGGGTGATGTGCCTGTTGCCCAAACCCACCACCAATACGCAACCACGCCCCTCAGGCAGCAGGGGACTCAGCTCCGCCGCCACGGCACGCACGCCGCGCCTGAACGCATCATCCTCCCGGCGCATAAGGCTGGACAGCTCGAGCGTAATGTATCTGCCCCTCGGCTTTCCAATGGCCTGCTCGCCGCGTTCATCTGTTATGGTCACACAGTGGATGCCGAAGCCTTCACGCTCCCGCTCCTCACTTTCAACGCCCTCCGGCTCATTCCCGCCGGCTCTGTACGCTTCATTGGCCTCAAAGGCCAGGTCTGTTCTTATGGACATTTCCAATATTCCCCAATATTTAGTAATACTCACGCCGCGCATGCGGATATATAGTGATTCTTACCCATCACATAGGTCTTATTCCTAACCTTACAAGAAAAAATAATAAAAATTTTAAGAAAACACTTGATTTTTTTTGACTTTAATGCTAATATAGTTTTCCGCACGCGTTAGGCGTTTTTTCGCGTGACTTTATAGGAGGAGGTGGCTCAACACTATGCCCAATATCAAATCTTCAGCTAAGAGAGTCCTCATCGCCGAGGAGAACCGTATCAGAAACCACGCTATCAAGTCCGAGGTTAAGACCGAGATCAAGAAGTTCGACGCAGCTGTCAACGAGGGCAATACCGAATCAGCCGAGAAAGCCTATAAAGTTGCTGCAAAAACGGTTGACCAGGCCGCTGCTCATGGCGTTATCCATAAGAACAACGCTGCTCATAAGAAGAGCGCTATGGCCAAGAAGCTCAACGACATGAAGGCCTGAGCCTGCAGTTTCTGAGCGAATGCTGAAAAATAGAACCCTGAATCCTAAGATTCAGGGTTTTTATTTTGCCTGTATGCTGATATAATGGTCAAAACGGCACAGGCCGCAGGAGGTAGAATTATGATCAGACACATCGTTATGTATAAGTACAAAACCGAAGCCGAAGGCAGGACGAAGGATGAAAATCTGGCTATCGCCCGTAAGCTGGCAGATGACATGGCCCGCGAAATCCCGGAGCTTAAGTATTTCCAGTGCGGCATCGGCAGCAAGCAGCAGGTGGACAGCAACTACGACGTGACCTTAATCTGCGATATTGAGAGCTTTGACGCCCTTGCCGCATACAAGCTCAACCCCGCCCATAAGGCCTTCGGCAGCCATTGCCACGCCGTCAGTGAGGCCCGCGCCGCCATAGATTTTGAGATTTAATCAAAAGTAACTCACCTCTGCCCGGGATACAGCGCAGGCGGAATTATGCAAGTATAAAACGACACAAAGAAGGCACAAAAACGAGGTTTTGGTGCCTTCTCTCTTTTTACTTAATGTCCTCTTCCAGCAGGTGGGGATCGCTCAGCAGCTCTTTGACATACGCAAAGAACTTTGCGAAATAATGACCGCTGCAGATACGCTCATCCATAACCACGCCCAGGGGGATGCATCTTTCAAGCTCGATACCGTCCTTTGTGCGGCGGGCTACATCGCGCATGTTGCCCATGGTAATACCCACGGAGGTGGTGCCGAAGTCATACAGATGGTGGTAAATGTGGTTGGTGCGGATGCTGGCCAGATTGCTGATAAGCAGACTTGCGTGGAAGGGGCTGGCCTTGATGACAGCCTTGGGCAGCAGGTTGTGCCAGTCGAGCCAGCGCAGCAGGTTGCAGGCGCCGCGCAGTATGAATCCCAGCTTGAGCAGGATGCTCATCAGCTTATCAAGCGCGTTTTCATTGGCAGCATCGCGGCTGGAATCGATGTACTCATCGATCTTCTTCTGAACCTCAAAAATGTTGTCCTTGGTATCAAAATAGATCTTGGACATGGTGTCCTGATCGCCGTTGCCCGGGCGGAGAACCACCATGGATACGGTGAAGTCATTGTGCTGATAAATGCGCTTATTTACGATAAAGCGGTTAACAGCGGGGTATCTTTCTGCGGCGCGCAGATATGCGGCCAGAATAAGTCCTACATGGCTGATATGTATGCCCTCACGGCGCTTTTCATTCATGTACTTGCGCAGGGGCTCAACCGGAATATCCACCGTGATCATGTTCTGCGCATCATAGCGGCGAACAAGAAACTGGGGGATAAGGTAATACATAGGGACTTCGTTTTTAACTCTGATTCCGTCAGCTCTTCCCATAAACTAACTCCTCTTTTTCCCTTATTCCTTGGATTGTGCGAAATTACTTGCTGTGCTCTTCAACATAGTTGACAAGATCACCAACAGTCTGGATCTTGGTCAGGGCATCCTCGGGGATGTCTTCCATGCCGAACTCATCCTGTACGGAGAAGGTCAGCTCAACGATGTCCAGAGAGTCGCATACCAGATCCTCAATGAACTTGGCTTCAGCAGTGACTTTTTCAGCCTCAATACCCAGCTGATCGCAAATGATGCTCTGAATCTTTTCAAACATGGTAGTTTACCTCCATAAAAGCATTTGATATTAAGATATTTCAAATTTTTGAAACATACACAGAGATTATATTTCCTTGCTTTCCATATGTCAAGATATTTTGATGATTTACCCCATTAAATATGAACATTTTATGAATTTCTAATATTTATCCATTTTTTCGACATACAAAATGCAAAATCTTTTTTATATAAGTATAGTGTGCAATTTGCTTGCATTTACTGTGGAAAAATGCTATAATAAATTGGTTATTATCTTAATGGAGAAGTGTCCCAATTCACCCCGAAAGGATGAAAAAAATGAACTCAGTTGCCGATGTTTGGAGCCGCGTGCTCGAAATACTGCAGAATGATCTGACCAGTGTCGCGATAAACACATGGTTTGATGACTGCCGTGCGGTTGAAATTAAGGATAATTCCCTCGTTCTTCATGTGCCGTCCGATTTTAAGCGCGGCATCATCAAAGAGAGATTTCTTGACACGGTGAAAAATGCCCTGAAAGAGATCTTCGCCTGCGACTTCGATGTACAGCTTCTCAGCGACGAGGATATGAACAGCTACGCAGTCAAGAAAACCGCCAATAAAAATATGGGCCTTCTGGACGGCGACAATTATACCTTCGATAATTTTGTCGTGGGCTCTTCCAACCGTTTTGCCCATGCCGCCGCCATCGCCGTTGCCGAGGAGCAGACCACTGCATACAATCCTCTTTTCATCTACGGCAACTCCGGCCTTGGCAAGACACATCTGCTGTGCGCTATCCGCCATACCGTACGCGCAAATCACCCCGACTGGAACATTGTCTATGTCAAGGGTGAGGAGTTTACCAATGAGCTTATTGCCGCAATACAGAGCGGTAAAACCGCGGAATTCCGGGATAAATACCGCCAGGCAAATCTGTTTCTGATGGATGATATACAGTTCATTGCGGGTAAAATGAGTACACAGGAAGAATTTTTCTATACCTTTAACGCACTGTATGAATCCAACCGCCAGATTGTATTTACCTCTGACCGTCCGCCAAATGAGATCAATCAGCTCACCGACCGGCTCAAAACCCGTTTTGAAAGCGGTCTTATCGTTGAGGTCAACCCACCCTCCTATGAAATGCGGATGGCCATAATCAAGAAAAAATCCGCACAGCTGGGCATCGTACTGCCGGAAGATGTATGCCAGTACATCGCAGAGAAGATGACCGCCAATGTCCGTCAGATAGAAGGCTCCGTCAAAAAGATCATGGCCTGCCGTGATCTTATGGGTGACACCATTACCGTACCCTTCGTTGAAAAAGTTCTGAAGGATATGTATAAAGACAAATCTGAGGCAATAACCTTCGACCTTATTATTGAGGAGACCGCCAAGTATTTCAGCCTTACGAAAGAAGATCTTAAGGGACAGAGCAGAACCAAGAACACTGTCACTGCCCGACACATGGCCGTGTATCTTATCCGCAGCCTTACAAACCTCTCACTCAACGACATCGGCGATGTATTTGAGGGCCGCGACCACTCGACAATTATCAATTCCATCAAGTATGTTGAGAAGAATATCGAAAAATCCAAGGACTTCTCGCAGACTATAAGAGACATTACGGCAAATATCAATGCAAAAGCCTGATTTCACTTAATAAGCCACAAAGAATTTTCCACAAAATTGTGGAATCCACAGTGGAAAAAGGGTTGAAAACCAAAATACACAATATTTTCCCATATAAACACCGGGCTTATCCACATATGAGTTCACTGCAAAAATCCCTTGATTTAGCGGTTTTTGGCAGTTTTCCACATAAATTTTACCTACTACTACTGTTACTAAAACATAATCTATTCTTTCTAAGGAGAATGAGAACTATGAAGCTTTCTTGCGAAAAACATCTGCTTTTGCAGGCTGCCGCCACCGCATCCCGTGCAACTGCGTCAAAAAGTGCTATTCCCGCCCTGGAAGGTCTGCTTCTCGAGGCTGAGGACGATATGCTTTGGATAAGCGGATATGATCTTAAGACCGGTATCCGTACCCACATCGCTGCCGATATAGTCGAAGGCGGTTCCATAGTCCTCAATGCCCGTCTTTTCTGCGACATCATCCGCAAAATGCCCGATGACGTGGTAATGATCGATGTGGATGAACGCCTCAACGCCAGCATTAGCTGCGCCCTCAGCCGCTTCAATATCATCGGCTTTGCCGCCGTTGATTATCCGGAGCTGCCCAGCATTGAAAAGCAGAATTCCATTCTCATGGAGCAGAAAAAGCTCAGCAGCATGATCCGTCAGTCCACCTTCGCCGTCAGTGATAATGAGGCACGCCCCATACATACCGGCGCCCTGTTTGAGGTTGAGGAGGGTGAACTTACTATCGTGGCGGTTGACGGCTTCCGCCTTGCCCTGCGCAGGGAAAAGATCGCTGAGACCACTATAGAAAAGACCAGCTTTGTGGTACCGGGTACTGCCCTTAATGAGGTTGAGCGCATCTGTGAAGACAGTGACAAAACTGCAGAGATTACTCTGGGCTCCCGCTTTGTAATGTTTACCGTCGGCGATACTGAGCTCATTTCACGCCGTCTTGAGGGTACCTTCCTCAACTGGCGCAATGCTCTGCCCAGACACTTTAAGTATGAAGTGAAGGCCGATGTGCGCAGCCTGTCCAGCGCATTTGAACGCGTATCCCTCATCATCAGTGAAAAAATGAAGAGCCCTGTTCGCTGCGTGTTCGGTGACAGCATCCTTCAGGTTACCAGCTCCACTGCCCTGGGTAAGGCAAGCGATGAGAGCGTCATTGACGGAAACTGCGAGGATCTTGAGATCGGCTTTAATAACAAGTATGTGCTTGATGTCCTGCGTGCGGCCCCTGCCGATCAGATCATGATTAAGCTCAACACCGCCATTACCCCCTGTATTTTTGCCCCCTGCGGTGAGGAAGAAAACTTCCTTTACATGGTACTGCCGATAAGGATGAAGGCTAATGAAAATTAAGAAGATTAAAGCGGTCGTCAAGGCCGCGCCGAAATACGAACAGATCCCTGTCTCCGGCGAATTTATAAAGCTGGATTCATTTCTTAAGCTGGCAAATGCCGTCTCCACCGGCGGCGAAGCCAAGATAAGGATACAGGGCGGTGAGGTTTTGGTTAATGATGAGGTTTGCATCATGCGCGGCAAAAAACTGCGCCCCGGAGACAGGGTGCGGATCGGAAGCGAGCGCTTTGAGGTGACCGCCGAAAGCGATCAGTGATATGATAATTAACGGCATATCTCTCGAAAATTTTCGCAACTATACCCAATTTAACACCCGATTTATACCCGGCACCAATGTTATAATCGGTGATAACGCCCACGGGAAAACCAACCTGCTTGAAGCGGTGTATCTGCTTGCCTGCGGGCGTTCCTTCAGAACCAGAGCGGACAGGGAACTGATCCGCTTTGGTTGTGTCGATGCCGGTATTAAGGCGGACTTTTTCTCCGCCGGGCGGGAGCAGAAACTGGAGATAAAACTCAGTGAGGGCAGGCGCAAACAGATAAGCCTGAACGGCGTCAAACTGAAGACCGTTGTGCAGCTTAGCGGTAAATTTACCGCTGTGTTGTTTTGTCCGGAGGATCTTGACCTTATCCGTGCCGGCTCGGCGGAACGCAGGCGCTTCATGGATCAGTGTATAAGCCAGCTTCGCCCGCGATATGCGGCGGCACTGGCCGATTTTAACCGTGCCCTTGAACAGAAAAACCGCATCCTTAAAGACTGGCGTGATAAACCGTCACTTATCGAGATGCTGGACGAATATAATACCCGACTTGTTGAGCTTGGAGCGGTTCTCATTCGCTACCGCGCCCAGTTTGTGCAGAGTCTTAACGAATCTGCCGGCCAGATTCAGAGCGAATTTTCCGGCGGTCGGGATGAAATGACCATCGCCTACAAAACAGTTAGCACGGTTACCGATCCGTTGGCTGAGGCTGATGTAATATTGACCCAGCTTTTGGAGCATCAGCGCAGTCACCGCGCGGCTGAGCTGGAGGCGCGGCAGATCCTGTCCGGTGCCGGGCGTGACGATCTGGTCATCGACATCAACGGACGCGCCGCCAAATCCTTCGCCTCACAGGGGCAGACACGCACCGCGGCACTGAGTATGAAGCTGGCCGAGTGGGAGATAATGGCCCGGCAGCTGGGTGAGTATCCCATCCTTCTGCTGGATGATGTCTTAAGTGAGCTTGACAGCGCAAGGCAGAGCTTTGTCCTCAACCGCATCAGCGGCGGTCAGGTTTTTATCACCTGCTGTGAGGATGAGGGGATTTCCCGTCGCACAGGCGGCAAAGTCATTACCATCAAAAACGGAGCGTTGGCATGATTTATCTGCATTTGGGTCAGGACACAGTGGTGCATGAAGACAGCATCATCGGTGTATTCGACACAGACAACACAACACAAAGCCATGTGACCCGCGAATACCTGCGCCGTGCGGAAAAGGCGGGGCGAGTGGTGGATATTAGCGGCGAGTTGCCCAAGTCATTTGTCGTATGCCGGGTGTCCGATGGCGGCGTGACTGTGTATTTGAGTCAGCTTAGCTCACAGACACTGCTTAGGCGCAGTGAGTCCGGGATTCTGGATATTGAGCAATAGCTGACAGGTGATTCATGAATCGCCCCTACGGAAATGTGCTTATCTTGAAGATCCAATTTTTGCAGTAGGGGGACAGTTATTATCCGCCCGATATATGTATTATATTAATTTGCAATACTGATAATTTTTATTTTTTCGGAGAATAGTGATGAACGAGATCGAAACCAGAGTAAGCGAAAATTATGACGCCAGTAATATCCAGGTTCTTGAGGGTCTGGAGGCTGTCCGTCTGCGCCCCGGTATGTACATCGGCTCTACCAGTGCCAGCGGTCTGCACCATCTGGTGTATGAGATCGTGGATAACTCCATCGACGAGGCGCTGGCGGGTTACTGCGACCATATCGAGGTGGAGATCGAAGAAGGTAATGTAATCTGCGTCGCTGACAACGGCCGCGGTATCCCCGTAGATATACAGGAGCAGACCGGCAAACCCGCACTTGAGGTTGTTTTTACCGTCCTGCACGCCGGCGGTAAGTTCGGCGGCGGCGGCTACAAGGTGTCCGGCGGCCTGCACGGCGTGGGTGCCAGTGTCGTCAACGCCCTGTCCGACTGGCTTGAGGTGCGCGTTCACAAAAACGGCAATATTTATGAGATGAAGTTCTCCCGCGGCATCATGACGCAGGAGATGCGCGTGGTCGGCACCACCGACAAGACCGGGACACAGGTCCGTTTCCATCCGGATCCGGAGATGTTTGACACCACAGAATATGACTATGAAACACTGCACACCCGCATGCGTGAGCAGGCGTTTTTGAACGCCGGTTTACAGATTTCCATAAAGGACAGCCGCTCCGACCATGAGCCCCGTGAGGAGCATATGTGCTATGTAGGCGGCATACGCGAGTTCGTTACCTACATCAACAAAAATAAGGAACAGATACACCCCGGCGTTATTTACATGAACGGTGAGCGCGGCGGCAGTGTTGCCGAAGTGGCACTGCAGTATAACGACGGCTTTAACGAGGTAATCGTCTCCTTCGCCAACAACATTCATACCCCCGAGGGCGGCATGCATGAAACCGGCTTCAAGGCCGCTCTTACCCGAGCCCTGAACTCCTACGGCAAGGCGAAGAAGCTGCTTAAAGAGGATCAGTCTCTCTCCGGCGAGGATTGCCGTGAGGGCGTGACCTGCGTCATATCCGTCAAGCTGGAAAACCCCCAGTTTGAAGGTCAGACCAAGGCCAAGCTGGGCAACAGTGAGATCCGCACCCTTGTTGACGGCGTTGTATCCGACGGGCTGGACAAATTCCTTGAAGAAAACCCCTCCGTGGGCAAGGCCATCATTGAAAAGGCACTCACCGCCTCCCGCGCCCGTGAGGCTGCCCGCCGCGCCCGTGACAATGTGCGCCGCAAGACAGGTCTTGAATCCGGC
>JAZUPH010000023.1:0-9067 GCA_045605145.1 Oscillospiraceae bacterium
CGATCCGACTTCAATGCCGCCCATACCGTAAGCAGGCAGCCAGCCCAGCTTGATGGAGAAGATGACGACCAGCATCAGAGCGAACCAGAAACCGGGCATCGAAACACCCAGAAGGGCGATGGACAGGGGCAGCCAGTCGGCAACGGTGTCCTTCTTGACGGCTGCGGTGATGCCGACGGGGATACCGATGGAAACGGATACGATAGTACTGATGAAGCCAAGGATAAGGGTACGGGGCATACGGCCAAACAGCTCAGTGGTGATGGACACGCCCGTAAGATAAGACTGACCAAGGTCGAACTTGATATATACCTGAACGATATAGTCGAACAGTCGAACTATGTACGGGTCATTGAAGCCCATGGCCTCGCGCAGCTCTTCATACTCCCAAGGCTCAGCGGTGGAACCGAGAATGGCGACGGCAGGGTCACCCGGGACCAGGTACATCAGGGTAAAGATAACAATAGTTACGCCAATGATGACCGGGATCAGCATTAAAATGCGTTGAAGTGCGTATCTTAGCATGTGTTTACCTCTTAAAAATTCTTGGGGCTGTCATATATTAAACAGCCCCAAGAGGTCAGTTAGTCTTCAAGGTTTCAGGCTGACAACAAATGTTCAGACTGCGCGATTAATAATAGATGTCGTAGTCGTCTGCGAACAGAGCGGCCTGACCGACGAGCTCCTGGCTGGAGTCAACAACGATCTGCTCGATCTTGTTGTAGGAGCCGATGAAGCTGTTGCCGTTGAAGCGGGGGATGTACCAAACTCTCTCGACCAGAGCATGATATGCCTTGTCGATGTCTTCCTGGGTGCCGTAACGGGCGGCAACTGCCAGATCATACATCTCCTGATCGTTGGCACCGTTGACCTGACCCCATTCATAGCTGGTGTTGTCGGACATGTTGTAGAAGATGTTGGTGATGAAGCCCTTGGGAACGACGTCATGGCCCATGATGTCCCACTCGAGGGTGTTGGCCTGGCCGCGGCGAGTCATGTAAGTGACCTCGTCCAGCAGTTCCATCTCGAGGGTGATGCCGATCTCATCCAGATTCTGCTGCATGACGGCGAAGTCATTGGGAGTCTGGTTGTAGGTAAACTTGATGGTCAGCTCGCCGGGTTTGTAGCCGGCCTCTTCCAGCTTCTGCTTGGCCAGTTCTTTGTCATAGTGCCAGGCAGTGCCGTCAGTTTCCCAATCCTTGTTGTAGCCTGCCAGAGCATCATGGCCGATGACGCCGGTGTAGCTGCCATGGCCCATGGTGGCGGCGTAAGCAACATCTTCCCAGTTGATGCCGTAAGCAATGGCTTCACGCAGAGCTTTGTTGTCGGCAAAGATGGAACCGGGATACATATTGAACTGCAGGAAGGAGGGGTACAGGGAGGGGTACTTCTTCACGTCGACATTGCCGGGGTCAGCCAGGAAGTCTTCAGCAGTGGAGACCTGGATGTCATAGCCCTGGATGGTGTTGGTGCGAAGAGCGGTAGCGATCTGGGATTCCTCAGTGATAACATCCAGACGGACAAAGTCGGTGTTGCCGAATCTGTGAGGCAGCAGATCATCGGTGTTTCCCCAGTACTCATAGGTGTGCTCGAAGGTGGAGGAGGCGCCGGACACAAAGTCGATGCACTTGTAGTTCAGAGTGCCGACAGGTCTGTTGCGGAAGCCTTCATCACCGGCGGCTTCGTAGGAGGCCTGAGTGAACATATTAAAACCGATGCTGGCGGTCAGATAGCCGGGGTAGTAGGGAAGCTTCATCTTGATCTTGCCCTTGTAGGTGTCGATCTTTTCCATGTCCAGGATGTGGGACAGCTTCTTGCCGACGACGCCGGTGTAGTACTCGCGATACCACATAACATCGTCCATAGTGTACTGGTTGCCGTTGTGGTCATAAATGTTGTCATGCAGCTCGAAAACGACGGTGGTGTCATCATCTTCGAGAGACCAGCTCTTAACGCCAACGCCGACATCTTCGCTTCCGCCGTATGCCAGATCCCACATGGGAGCATAGAGCAGGGTGGCCAGACGCTGAGCGCCTGCACCGGTGGCATAGAAGGGGTCAAGAGTCTCGGTGGCCTTAGCAGCAGCGACGACCAAAGTTCTCTTATCTCCACCATCGGGGCCGGCCTTGACATCACCGTTCTTGGAACCGGAGGTGGTCAGATCAACTGTAGTGGTGGTTTCCATCTGGCCGACATCGGAGGTGTCGGAGGATGCGGTGTTGGAGGAACCGGGATCAGCAGCGTTGTTGGAATTGCCGGCGGGTTCATCGCCATTGGAGCAGGATGCAAGAGCGAGAGCGCTGGCAATGCCTGCGGTGCCGAGACCCATAAACTTCAGAAAGTCTCTGCGGGTTAAATCTGTCATGGTAATTCTCCTTTAAAATATTTTGTTAAGATGCGTTAACATCCTAATCCCCAAAATAATTACCCGGGCGAAAAGCCCGGCCGACAAGAAGTTACTGGGTATATACTATAGATATACCACAGGTGCAGTATAGCATATTGAAATTGCATCGTCTACGGGCATATCCAATAAAATCGGGCAGCGAATTTTGTTGGATATGCCGATTTATGGCTGTCTCCGGTGGGTGTAAGGCAGGCACATTGAATTGTTGGATGAGTATTGCGGCTTTTGAGTGCTGTGCCGACTATTTGTTAATCTTGACGGTTTTCACAGGCGGAAACCACTTTGCACCCAATTGACGCCTTTGATCTTGACTTATATCCCCGGCTGATGTAATATTTGAATCGGAATATATTCAAAGTTGTGCGGTAAAAAATGGAACAACTTTGGGGGCTTTTTATAAGGCGGTCGATTGGGCGGACTTGTTACAAAGGAGACAGAGATGAAGGGCAGCGCGGACGCTTCCATGCACAAATATTTAATGATATATAACGATCTGCGTCACAAAATCGCGCTCAATGAGTATCCTGCCGGCACCTTGCTCCCACCTGAGACGGAGCTGATGCAGATGTATTCTGCCGGCCGCAACACTGTGCGCCACGCGATCGCACTCTTGCGCGACAAGGGGCTGGTATCCTCCCTGCGCGGGAGCGGGGTCACGGTTCTGCCTTCCGGCAGTGAGTATGGCAGGAAGAGCGTCCCGGCGCATATCAATTCCCCCAAAGTGCAGTTTGTCGTTGAAAACGAGGGCGACGGTATATATGATGCAGCACAGGATAGCATCAGCTGTACTGCACCTGCCGTGGATATGCTTATTCCTCCGGCCCAGGTGGCGGAGGCCTTTTCAATGGCGGAAGGGACGCCGGTATATCGGCTTCAGCGCTTGTGGAAGTCCGGCGGCAGACCTGTTATGTATATGATACAGTATTTTAATGCCGATATGCTTCCGGATCTGCTCCGCCATCTTGGCGACCATGTGGCGTCGATTTACCGTGTCATTGAAAATAATTACGGCCTTCATTTCCTGGACGGAAAGGAGAAAATCCGCTGTGTCAATGCCGATTTTCTGAAGGCCAACCTTCTGGGTATGGAGATCGGTCAGGCCTTGCTGCATACCAATCGCATTTCCAACTGTGAAGCGGGTACCTTTGAATATGCGGACATTTACGCAAACCCGCAGTATGCTTACTACTCGGTAGCGATTGAACCGGACCTCGATCCGGAAGCCGCCTTCCGGGAGGAAGGCTGAACAAGTGGCGACTTACCCGACGCTGACAGGCAAACTGCCCGGGCAATCCGGGTATTGATACAGAAGCTATATATACATATATATAATATAAATTTTTAGGAGGCACATATGGCAGTTATCAGATTCAATTTCCGTTCAGCCGCACTTCGCCGCTCCACCAATGTGAGCATCATCCTTCCCACCGATATGTCCAAGGACGGTGCACCGTCCGTGTATGTTCCCGGGGTGAAGTATCAGGTGCTTTGGCTGCTCCATGGCGGACTGGGTGACGACCAGGATTTCATCAACTTTTCCAACATCGTGCGCTATGCAGAAGAGGCCCGCATCGCCGTCGTTATGCCCGCCTGCACCGATAAGTTCTATGACGGCGGCTACTATGAGCTGGTGTCGGAAGAGCTGCCCAAGGTGCTGCGTGTAATCTTCCCCTTCAGCGACAGGAAAGAGGATAACTTTGTTGCCGGCCTTTCCCATGGCGGTGACTGCTCGCTGAAGCTGTGCCTTGAGCATCCCGACCGCTATGCCGCCGGTCTTGTGATGAGTGCTGCCGGCACCACTCATTTCCGCGGTGAAAATGTGGTAAATCATCTGCTCTTTGATGTGTACGGCCTGGCTGAGAAGAATCTGGCCTTCGGCGCCCAGCTGCCTCATCTTTTCTTCGCCACCGGCAGCGGTGACCGCGGCTTCTCCGCCTATACCCCCGTCATCGACAAGCTGGATGAAATGGGTATGCCCCTTACCCGCCTTTATGAAGAGGGTGACGGCCACTCCTGGAATTTCTGGGACAAGATGCTCAAGGACGGATTGAACGATTTCCTGCCTCTGAAACATGAGGTCATTTTCCCCGAATAAGAATCTTTCCCGGGGCGTACTGCGCGTCCCGGGAACTACTATTTGTGTACGGAGGTATGTTTATGAGCAAGTTACTGTGCGGCGCTGCGATACGCGATATTACGCCGCCTGAGGAGATAATTCACGGCCTGCGCGGTCTTATGGGTTGCCCCTACGGCGGCATACACGACCCGCTGAAGGTCAGGGCGATTGCTTTTGACAACGGCGATGAGCGCGCCGTCATCATTCAGCCCGATACGGACAAGGATCAGAGACCTCTTGAGGTGCTGAAAACCGTCGGCGAGCGCTGGAATGTTCCCGAGGAGAATATCCTGTATTTCGGCATCCACACCCATTCTGCCCCGATGTTTTCCGGCAGGGGAGAGCAGGGGAAAGACGGTGACGATCCTGAGGTCATCCGCTGTACAAAGATATATGAAGAGCTTTTCATGACCATGCTTTACGAGGCCGTGGAAGAGGCTTTTGCAAATATGCGTCCCTGCCGCATCGGCTGCGGCACGGTGCAGGACTATACCAATGTGCGCCGCGTGCAGGATTTCACATTCTATGACGATAACGGCCTGCCTTACAAGACTGTATCCACACAGGGTGCCGACGGCGGCGCAGATGTCAGCCATGATATGTTTGTCATGCGTGTCAACGACATGGACAATAAGCCCATCGCCTTCCTTATCAACTTCCCTATGCACTGCGTGATCATGTTCCTCAACAAGCTGGCTCCGGACGGAACGAATCTTATCAGCGGCGATGTAGCCGGCAATGTCAGCCAGGCGGTGGAGAATAAATTCCCCGGCTCTGTGGCGGTGTGGTCCAGCGGAGCGGCCGGTGATATGAACCCCTTCCCCAACAGCTTCAACAACTATGTTGATCCCGATACCAACGAACTGCGTGAGGTGCTGTATAATACCCGCGCCGATGATATCCTCGACTACTTCGTAGGCACCCAGTTTATGAGTGTTATGGGCGCGATCAATAATATCCGCTACTATACCGACAGGGCCGAAATAAGCGGCGGCGTCGCCTGGTCCAAGACCCCGCTTTATAAGATGGAGCCGGTGGACAATACCCCGCCCGAGCCGGGGCGCAGACCGCGCATGAGAGTCAATAAGAATGAGCTTTCCGATAATACCTTCAATATCCGCGTGCAGAAGCTGAGAATCGGCGATGTAATGCTGATCGGTGTGGGCGGCGAGTTGTTCAATTCCTTTGCTGAGGAGCTGAAGGCCATGTCACCCGTCAAGCACACTGCCGTAATTAACCATAATCTCAGCCTTATCTCCCGCGTGGGCTATATTATTGATGATGATGCCATCAGCCGCAACTACGGTCTGCACGGCGGCGGTACGCCGATCGTTCCCGGTTATATATCCGCTTCACTTCAGGAATGCTTCAAACAGCTTCTTGAGGAATGAAAGGAGGACGCAATAATGAAAAAACAGATTCTTTGCGGCGCCGCAATAAGAGACATTACACCCGCTGCTGACTATCTTGACGGAATCAGAGGTCTGGTGGGTCGCAAATTCGGCGGCATCCATGACAATCTTAAAGTTCGCGTCATTGCCTTCTCCAACGGTGAGCAGAAGGCCCTTATCATCCAGCCCGATACCGATAAGGATCAGGCCCCGGTGAGAGAGCTTCAGTACATCAGCCAGCGCTGGGGCATCCCCGAGGAAAATGTGCTGTACTTCGGCATACATACCCATTCCGCGCCCATGCACACCGGCAGACGCGAGCTGAATTTCGGCATGACCGATGAGACCCGCGAGTATGTCACCGAGTGCACCAGGAAATATGAAGAGCTTTTCTTCTCCATGATGCACGAGGCGATCGACGAGGCGCTGAACAACATGAAACCCTGCCGCATCGGCTGCGGCAAGGCACAGTGCTACGCCAATGTGCGCCGCGTTCAGGACTTCCGTTTCTACGGTGCCGACGGCACGCTTGAGTCTGTCAGAGCCAGCCAGGGCCGGGACTTCGGCGCCAACGCCAGCCATGAAATGTTTGTCATGCGCGTAAACGATATGGAAGACAAGCCCATCGCCTTTTTGGTCAATTACCCCATGCACTGCGTGGTCATGTTTGAAAACGCCCTTTGCGAGGACGGCCGCGACCTTATCAGCGGCGATGTAGCCGGCAATATCAGCCAGACTATCGAGCGCAAGTTCCCCGGTGCGGTGGCGGCATGGTCCAGCGGAGCGGCAGGCGACATGAACCCCTTCCCCAACAGCTTTGCCGACTATGTTGATCCGGCCACCAATCAGCTCAAGACCCTCAATCTGCAGACCGTGGCGGAAGAACTGCTCAAATATGTGGTTTCCACCCAGTATATGAGCGTTATGGAGGCGATGAACAACATTAAGTACTACTCTTCTGCCGCGGACATCAAGGGTGCGGTGGAAGTGTCAAAAACGCCGCGGTATAAAACTGTACTTGGCCCCGGCGGAAGACCGGTTGATGTGGATCCAACAGCTTTCGATGAGAACACCTACGATGTGCGTATGCAGACCCTGCGCATCGGCGACACCCTGCTGATAGGGATGGGCGGAGAACTGTTCAACTCCTTCGCGGAGGAAATGAAAGCCGCGTCACCCTTTACCAATACTGCCGTCATCAATCACAACCTCAGCCTTATCCATCTGTGCGGCTACATCCATGATGATGAAGCTCTGGCCCGCGGTTACGGCATGAGACCGGGGTCAAAAATGATAAATCCCACAGTACCCGGCTACCTGTCCGACTCATTCAGGACGCATTTGTACCATATGCTTGAGTCCTGATACGGATGCGCGTCGAATAGATTCGGTTAGTGTACCGAGGGAGGGCGATTGTTAATGATACAGGAAACAGGAGTTCTGGACTCTGACCGCAGCAACCGATACAGGATACTGTATCAGAACGATGTTGTGTATGCGCATCGTCAGAAACGCGATCTTTTGATGCAGCTGCTCATGCCGGAGAATCCCATGCTGCTGCAGCGGCGCGGACTTCCGCTGTCGGGCAGGCATTATCCCGCCATTGTGTATGCCCGCGGCTCCGGCTGGCGCGGTAGCAGCAGTACAGCGGAGATCGCCCAGCTGGTGGACTTTGCAAGGCGCGGCTATATCGTGGCCAGCATTGAGTACCAGGGCACCGAAAGGGACGGGGTGTCATATCCCGCCCATGTGCAGGATTGTAAAGAGGCTGTCCGCTTCCTTCGCGCCAATGCGGAGAACTTTGGCATAGACACCGACAGGATCGCCATTGTCGGCGACTCTTCCGGCGCCCATTGCGCCGCCATGGTGGGCGCAACCGAAGGTGAGCCTGAGTTCGAATTCGGAGAGAATCTTGAGTATTCCTCAGCCGTCTGTGCGGTGGTGGATATTTACGGTCCTGTGGATATTGAGCATATTGCTGCCGATACTGCGGCGCTCAAGCTGCCGCCCAGCCATTGGCCACCGGCGTCCGAGCTGCTGTTTGGTGACGACGCGGATTGGGAGAGTAAGCTGAAACACGCGTCGGTAATCAATCATATCAGCCGAGAAAAGCCGCTGTGCCCATATCTTGTGATGCACGGCGATTGCGACAAGACCGTGCCCATTACCCAGAGTGAACGCTTCGTCACGCAGTTAAGGGAATTGGGCAAGCGTGTTGAATACTACCGTGTTGTGGGCGCCGACCACGATGAGGGCTTCTGGACGAAGCCTGTTATCGACACGATCTGCGATTTCCTTGACAGCATAATGGCCAAACGCCTGTGACGCGGTACGGGAAACGCTTAGTTTATATGAAAGGAAGAATAATATGAGTAAGCTGCTTGTTGGCGCCGGAAAGGCCCTGATTGATGTCCCAATGGATATGTACCCCGTTCTCACTCACTTTAATGAGTGCCAGGGCAAGTACGACGATTGCTACTGCCGCGCCATCGCCATAGACAACGGCAAGCGCAAAATAATGCTGGTGATTTACGAGCTGAGCGATATGCCCACAGTTCCCGATCTTAAGCAGCAGATCGCGGATGCCTGCGGCTTCAATGCCGCGGATGTTGTCTGCGCCGTCACCCACAACCACAGTTCGATCTGTGACTATGGCATGCGCCATAATCCCGAAGAAGATGCCCGCCGCGAGGCGTATAAGCCCATCGAGATCGCTGCGGCCTGCAACGCCGCAAAGCAGGCGGCTGCCACCATGCGCCCCGCCCGTTACGGCTATGGCGAGATCGACAGCTACATCAACACCAACCGTGATTATCACAGCTTCAACGGTTACTGGCTTGAGGCCCGCAACCTTGGCGGCTACAGCTGCAAGACCCTGGCAATGGTCAAGTTTGTTGACGAAGAGGGTAAGGTTATTGCCGCCCTTCTGAACCACGAGACCCACGCCACCTGCGCCTTCCTGCAGAAAGACTTTGACGGCCTGTGCAAAACCTCCGGCAACTTCCCCGGCATAACCTGCCGCTTTGTTGAGGAGTATCTGGGCGGCGACGCCATCGTAGCCTGGACCGCCGGCGCATCCGGCAACCAGAACCCCGTCCTCAGCCACGGCCTGCAGTATGAGTACCCCGACGGATACACCACTGAGGTACCCTA
>JAZUPH010000024.1:0-5049 GCA_045605145.1 Oscillospiraceae bacterium
CATCGACTGGAAGCAGGGCTTTTACGACGATGTACTGTCGGGAAAGACGAAGTATTTCAGCAATCTGATCGCGGCAGAGGATTGATGCCGGAGGGAGTTCATGGATATTAAATACAACGCCTTTGTTTCATATCGGCACCATCCCGATGATATCCGCGCGGCGACGGAGATACACCGCGGGCTGGAGCGTTTCAAGGTGCCCAGGGCAATACGTAAAAGATCGGCGGGTATAAGCCGCATTTTCCGGGACAAAGACGAGCTGCCTATAACCAGCAGTCTGACGGACGATATAACGCGGGCGCTGAAAAACTCCGACTATCTTATCGTCATATGCTCCGTCCACACGAAGGAATCCGTATGGGTACAGCGGGAGATAGAGACATTTTTAAGCACTCACGACCGCAGCAAGGTACTGACCGTGTTGGTGAATGGTGAGCCTTACGATGTTATCCCCGAGATACTGCTGTACGAGGACGCGGTCGACCCCATCAGCGGGGAAACGCGCCGCATTGAGTATGAGCCACTTTCCTGCGACTGGCGCATGAAGCGGAAAAAGGCCGTGCGGGAAGAGCTGCCCCGGCTGGCGGCGGCGCTGCTGGGATGCGGCTATGATGAGCTACGCCAGAGACAGCGGCAGTACAGGACAAGGCGCATGGCGGCACTGTTTTCTGCGGCCACCGCGGCATCACTGTGCCTGGCGGCATATTTCCTGCACACCAGTATTCAGATCCAAAAGGCAAATGACGACCTGCAGACCGCCAACGAAGAGATAAGCGCGGCCAATGCACAAATTAGCGCCGCAAATGAAGAGATACGCGCGGCCAACGAAGAGATACAGCAGGCAAACATCCAAATACAGGAGAATCTGGACGAAGCTCTGCGAAATCAGTCACAGTATCTGGCGTCCAGCGCGCAGGAGCATCTGGAATCGGGCGACCGGCTGACCGCTATTGCACTGGCTCTCGCGGCACTGCCCGGTGAGGGCGGCGAGCGCCCCTATGTGCCCCAGGCGGAGCTGTCGCTGAGCAACGCGCTCCGCTCCTATGTATCCGACGCGCAGGCAAGCGCCGACGGCGCCTTTGATGTGGGCGCGCTGATAGACGATTTTTGCGTCACCGACGACGGTGGCACCATTTACATTACAGACAGCAGAGAAACTGTCACCGTTTGGGACACCCACAGTTTCCGCAAGCTGGCAACCATAGATGCGGGCGGGTACACTCTGCAAAAAGTCTGTACCACCCCGGGCGGCAATGTACTGCTGTGGACAGGCGCCGCCGACGGGCATCTGTTCTGCTACGGGCCTGACGGTGTGCTCAGGTGGCAGGAAGAAAACTGCCGGGACAGCGCCTACCTCAATGACGAGGGCATACTGATGGTGCTCAGTCTGCGCTACCCCGACACATACATAAAATTCCTCCACCCCGAAACCGGCGAAGCACTGCGTCCGGAGCTGAAGCTGAGTATCCCGGAGGGAATCAACACCGTAAACGGTTTTTATGAACAGAACAATTCTCAAGGTCGGCCAATATGCATAAAGGCTTATTCCGGAACGGAATACTACATCCTTACACTGGACGCATCAAACGGTGAGCTGTTCCGCCTGATGAGCCTGGACACCTCAGGCGACAACTGGACGAGAAGCATCGACTGCGTCACCTCCGACGACCGCGGCTGCGTATACGCCATGGTCAGCACCGGCAGTGGCATATACAACGGCAATTACGGCACCTTTTCGGTGACCAGCCCGGCAGTGTCCGAAATATTCTGCTATGAAGCGGACAGCGGGCGTCTGATATGGCAGTCGGAGATCACCGCCTACACATTCGGCGGCACCATTTCCATAAATCCCGTGCCAAACACCGGTCTCGTTCTGTGCCAGTACAGCAATATCTTCCAACTGCACGATGCCGCAACAGGTGATGTCGTGGGCAGTTGCGACACGCTGGGCGTGCCGCTGACGGTAAATGTGGATGAGACCTCCACCTGGGGCATACTGGACAACGGAACATATTTTGTCTACGAACATGCACGGGGGCTTTGCTTCTGCTACCCATTTATGGACGGCGCAGTTGCCCGGGCGCAGATCGCAAACGCGTACTTTGTTCTGCCGCCCCTTGGCACACAGGTAACGGTATACCGCTCGGTAAAAGACGATTCCGGGCAGGTTCTGCAGGGTGATTACAGTCTGTCATCGGTGGACGGGCATCTGGCGCAGGACGAACTGCTGGCGGTGGTGTATTACAAGACGCTGTATCTTTTCGATATTGAGGAAAAATCACTCGTATTTCAGCACAGCTTCACCAACCTGACAAGCCTTCTGTCATTCTCCGGGGACGGGGGCACACTGTGGATGTGGGATTTGACGGCGGACAGCGTCATCGCCGTGGACACCGAAAACGGACATATCAGCACCGCACAGGTGCCGTGTCATATCGGCGGCGAATTCGACTACACCTACTACGAGTCGGAGCTTTTTGTGGCGGACGGGGCCCTGCTGTACATATTGGAGACCCGTGACGAGACGGCGCTTATCCGATATGAGCTTTCTTCCGGCAGCCACGACCAATGGCCTTTGCCGCAGCTTACGGCGGTGGGTTCGGCAATTTACAACAAATCAAGCCGCATTCTGGGCCTTACCGGGGAGCACATCTGGTTCTGGCGTGAGGATGGAAGCATATACCGGCTGGACACCGAAAGCGGCCGGATCGACACTGTTTTGACCGATGCGGCATCAGCGCCCATTGGCCTTGTGTCCGAGGGCGGCGACCGGATCGCGCTGGCGGTTGGCAGCGAGATAACGCTTATGGACGACGGCGGGCAGATCACCATGCGCACCCTGATGGATGGCAGAAAGGGCGTCAGCCTGTGCTTCTATGGGGATGAGCTGCTGGTACTGTGTGACGATGGCATTATATACCGCTACGCCGCGGACGGCACTCTGCTCAGCCAGACGACACTGAGTATATACAGCACCTTCTCGTCAAGAGTCTCACTGAACACCGATCCTATGGGCATTTTCTGGCACTTCACCGGCGACGGTGATCTGATCGTGGGCGCCCTTAACGCAGGCAACATCATCGATTGCGGCGGGTGGCAGTGCCGCGCCTTTGTGCCGCATCTAATGGCCTACGGACAGAACACGGATGAGCTGGTGTCATTGGCCGGCGGTCAGTTGGTGCTCTTCCACCGCTACAGCACCCAGGAGCAGATCGAAAGAGCCTATGAACAGCTCAACGGTTACACGCTCAGTGATGAGCAGAAGCAGGACTTCGGCATCGACTGAAGCGAAAACAGACACAAAAAAAGCCATTGGGGCATTTGCTCCAATGGCTTTTACTGCTTTTGCTATTATGTATCACTTATTCTTTGCCGCCAGCTTGGCCTGCTTTACTATCTGGTCGTACGCCTTCTTATTCTCGGGGGTGTGACCGACCATCATGCGGGGATTGCGCTTATAAAGCTCCATAATCGCGGGGGTAAGCAGCCCTTCCTTATCCTTTTTGCCGAGGCAGATATCATACAGCTTGCGGGCAGTGCAGATATAGATGGAGTCCACCACATAAATGGGGATAAGGAAGAAGGTGGTGGTGTGTCGATGCTTGTATGTCCACACGATGTCGCTTACGGGGCAGACAACGCCGCTCTTTTTGATGAACAGATAGTTCTGGGTGACCACCGCCTTGTTGTTGCAAATGGGTGTGGCGCCCTGGCTGCTCAGTTCGCCGGCAGCATGCTCCACAAGGCCCTTTGCCTCAAGCTCTTTAATGCACTTGTTGTAGCGCACAATAGAGGGCAGTTGGACGGACAGGGCAATGATCACCGGGAACAGATCGAGCATCATTACAGTAAAGGCCACGCTCTGCTCAATGAAGATAAACAGGAAGCCGATCACAAAGGCCGCCACCGTCACGATAAGAAACCAGGGTCTGGGGCTCAGATAGTTCTTGAGAAACTGTTTTGCATCCATAATTGTTCCCTCCGGTTGGGCGGGCGCTGCCCGCCATAAAATAAGGCCGCCCGAAAGCCGCCCAACAAATTTATTATACTAAATCGCTGATGCGCCTGTCAACACAAATCAGTCAACTTGTCGCTAAATCTACTTATATCACAAAATCTGTTCGTGGATTTTGTACAAAACTCCATATTGAAATGGCGCAATGTTTGTGCTAAATTATAGTCAGAAAGGGTGATACCAATGTACTAAGTAAAACCCCCGAAAGACGCAGCGAACTGATTGCAGTGGAGAAAGTTGATATATAAGCAGGAAGTAAAAGTTCGTAAACATTCTGAAAATAACAACGTTCTCATATAAACATCGTGTAATAAGAAGTTAACCGCATGATCGCCCACTGTAAGCAGAGGAAAGAGCAAGCGTCTATACAGCGCCTTCAGCTCAGAGAAGATTCCCACACATAAGCACATCCCGCTGATGGGACGAGGTTTAAAGGACGTGGAGCGGAGTAAGTTTTAAGCAGAAGGACGGCTGATACAGTAGAAAGCGAGGTAGCCATTGATGATCGAGCCCAAGCACTCACAGAGATAACCCCTGACAGCTTGCGTAAAGAAGCAGCAGTCAGGGGTTATTTCTATGTCTTTCTGACAGTTGACAACTTTTCCTTTCTGGGGTATCATTATACTATCTTTATCCGAAAGGAAGAAACTGTATGGAAAACCAACTCAACCGGAAATACGGCCTGTTTACAGCCATCTGTATGGTTGTCGGTACCGTTATCGGCTCCGGTATTTTCTTCAAAGCGCAAACCATTCTTCAAAAAACCGGCGGCGACCTGCCCCTTGGCATTATTGCCTGGATCATCGGCGGCGCCATTATGCTGGTTTGTCTTCTGACCTCCTCCAACATGGGTCAGAAATACGAAAAAGTCAACGGCCTCATTGACTATGCCGAGGCTACCGTAGGCCGCCGTTACGGCTACTACATAGGATGGTTTACCATGACCACCTACTTCCCCGCCATGACTTCCGCCCTTGCCTGGCTGTCTGCCCGGTACACTTTGGTGTTTTTGACATCTGTCAATCCCAACTTCC
>JAZUPH010000025.1:0-13807 GCA_045605145.1 Oscillospiraceae bacterium
CAAAAACGCCCTTCTCCAGCAGAATCCGCCCACCAAGCTCCGCAAACTGTGCCCACTGGGCGCATACCAGCTGACGCGGGGTGAAAGTGAGCTCTTCCGCTGCGCCGAATATCAGCCGGTCGTATTCCCGCCTTACCCTAAGGCCGGGCAGGTCGATCTGCGCCGAGGGGTCATCCGATGCCGCCAGGGAAAGCACCGCCATCGTGTGCTGCCGGGACAGGGATACGCCCGCCATAAGCCGCACCACCCGGGTGGAAATTGCCGCCGGCAGCGCGTTAAGCTGCGCTGCGGACACGGAGCCGGTTTGCGCGCCATCGTCAATAAACTTCTGCGCCAGACTGTCAAGATACATATCGTCCTGCCGTGCAAGGCGGCTCGCCTCAGCCACATTCTCGCTCCAGCGGGGGCAGAGCTCTTTAAGCCGCGGGCTCAGATGGTGACGGATGCGGTTTCTGAGCGTGTCGTCAAGGGCGTTGGTACTGTCCTCACGATGGGGAATGCCCTTTTGGCCGAGGTAATCTTCGATCTCGGAGCGGGTCACACCAAGCAGCGGGCGGACATAGATGCCGCGCCTTGGCGGGATACCGCCAAGACCGCGCCCGCCTGCGCCGCGCATCAGGTTCATGATAAATGTCTCGGCATTGTCGTCGGCGTTGTGCGCCGTTGCTACCGGGGCACCGCCCAGCTTTTTTGAACAGTCCTCAAAAAAGGCGTATCGCAGCTGTCTTGCCGCCTCTTCAATGCCGCAGCCCTGCTGCGAGCTCCATGCGCGCACGTCGCCGCTGCCCTCAAAACAATGTATGCCATGCCCGCGGCAGTATTCCGCGACGAAGGCGGCGTCTCCGTCCGACTCATCACCCCGCAGCCTGTGATTGAAGTGGCAGGCCGCCAGATGAAAACCGTGACGGACGCTCAGCTCACTGAGCAGGGCAAGAAGGCACATGGAATCTGCCCCGCCAGAGACCGCAGCGATAACTGACACCTCCCGGGGCAGCATATCATATTCTAAACAAAAATCTTCAACTTTTTTCAGCAGTGACAAAATAATTTAAACTCCGTAAATGCTGCGCTCAAAATTCATCGTCGTAGCGCGTCTCCAGAGTGGAGAAGGAGGTGTACTCCGGATTCCAGCGCATCATGATGGTGCCGGTCTCACCGCGGCGGTTTTTGAGGATGATAAACTCGGCCACGCCGGGGTTATCGCTGTTTTTGTTGTAATAATCGTCTCTGTAAAGACCAACGACCACGTCGGCGTCCTGCTCGATGGCGCCGGACTCACGCAGGTCGCTGAGCACGGGGCGTTTGTCGGCGCGGCCCTCATTGGCGCGGCTGAGCTGGCTCAGACACACGACGGGGACGTTGATATCCTTCGCCATGATCTTGAGCATACGGCTCATCTCGCTGACCACCTGCTGGCGGTTCTCGCCGGAGTAGTTGGTGGTGCCCGCGCTGGTCATCAGCTGCAGATAGTCGATGATGACAAGACCCAGATCCTTCACCCTGCGGCACTGTGCGCTCATGTCGGCAACGGTCGCCATGGGGTTGTCGCTGATTAGCAGCTTGGTCGAGCCCAGGATCTGGCCCGCGTCGGCGATGCGGTTCCAATCCTCGTCGGACAGTCTGCCGGTCTGCAGCTTTTTGTTGTCAACAAGGCTTACCGAGGACAGAAGTCGCATACCCAGCTGCTCCCTGCTCATTTCCAGGGAGAATACGGCAACGCTCTTGCCGGAGGCTTTCGCCGCGCTCAGCGCGATGTTCAGCGCCACACTGGTCTTGCCCATGCCAGGGCGGGAAGCGATCATGATAAGGTCGCCGCCGCTCATACCCATTATAGCCGTATCCAGCCCGCTGAAACCGGTGGTCAGGCCGGGAACCGCGCTGTCCCGCTTTGCCGCGTCTTCAATGTTCTGATAAACGCTTACCAGCACCTTGTTGATCGGCTCAAGCCCCTTTTCGGCCCTGCCGGAGCGCAGGTCATAAATGCGCTTTTCCGACGCCTCAAGTATATCACCGGCGGCCCCAGTGCCGTCCATGGCCATGTTGTTGATGCCCGCGCCGGCGTCTGCAATGCCGCGCAGAAGGGTCTTGTCCTTTAGTATGTTGCAGTAGCTGACCACATTGGCTGCGGTGGGGGTTATGTTCATCAGCTCGAACAGATAGGCCGACAGATCGCGGTTGTCACCCACGCCGTCCTCTTTCATCTGCTCGAGAATGGTCACCGGGTCGATGACCCGTGAGTAGTTGAACATCGAGTAAACGGTTGAGAATATGTCGCGGTTAAGCTGAATGTAAAAATCCTCCGCGGTCAAAAGACCCACCACCGTGGGAATACAGCGGCTGTCAATAAGCATTGAACCGAGGACGGACTGCTCCGCCTCAATGCTGTGTGGCATCTGCCGATTCAATATCTCGTCCATTTGCTCGCTTCCTTTCCTTCGTCACCCCATGGGGCGCGGTTATTATTTGGGTGCCACCACCAGGTTGATGGTGCCGATCACCTCGAAGCCCAGGCGGCACTTGACCGCGTAGGTGCCGTAGTTCTTGATGGGCTCTGCCAGCTCGATACGGTTCTTCTCCACCGTGATGCCGAACTGCTCGCCCAGTGCCTCGGCAATTTCCTTGCTGGTGACCGAGCCGAACAGGCGGCCCTGATCGCCCGAGCGCATGGGGATTTTTACCACGCAGCTGTGCAGCTTGACGGCGGCGGCCTGAGCCTCCTCCTTCAGGCGCTGATTGCGGATCTCCTGAGACTTTTCCTTCTTCTTCAGCTCGTTCAGATTGGCGGCATTTGCCTCCACCGCCAGCTTGCGGGGGATGAGATAGTTGCGTGCGTGGCCGTCGGCAACATCAAGCACCTGCCCCTTTTTCGCGGTGCCCTTTACATCCTGCAAAAATATAACTTTCATCTGTATATCCTCCTGTATTGTGTGCGCGCCCGCCCGAAGCCGCCTTACGGCACCTGCGGGTGCTGCGCTGTGTGTGGAACGGTATCGCGGCTCTGCCGCATTATACGGGATTGTCCTTAAGATACTCGTCTATGGCACCCAAAAGCTGGGTCACCACGGTCTTCAGATCACTGTCATAGATCTGGGCGCCCGCCATGGTGCTGCTGCCGCCGCCGCCCAGCTTCTCCACGATGAACTGGACATTCACGGTGCCGCGGCTTCTGGCGGAGATATTCACGCTGTCCTCGGTCTCCCGGAATACCACGAAGGAGGCCTGGATCCCGCTCAGATCGCACAGATCGTCCGCCGCCTGTGAGGCGATCACGCGGTTTGTAATGCTCTCCGGTGCGGCGATGGCGACAACATTTTTATACTGCCTTGCCATGGCCACCAGCTTGCTCTTTGCGATGGCGGTCTGCACATCACCCTGGAGATAGCGCTTCACATCGCCGGTGTTTGCGCCGGCGCGGCGCAGATACGCGGCGGAATCGAAGGTGCTGCCGCCGGTGCGGGTGGTAAAGCTCTTGGTGTCCAGCACTATGCCGCCCAGCAGTGCCTCAGCCTCGGCGCGGGTCAGATCGGTCTGGTCTATCATGTACTGCAACAGCTCCGTCACCAGCTCGGATGCAGAGGAGGCGTAGATCTCATGATAGCTGAACACGGCGTTCTGTATATAATCCGCTGCACGGCGGTGGTGGTCGATGACGCCCACATGGTTGCAGCTTAAAAGCAGGTTCTCGCTCTCCACCTGGGCGGGGCGGTTGGTGTCCACCACCAGCAGCAGACTGGCATTGGTCAGCGCGGTCATCGCCTCATCCGGGGTGATGAATACGCCCTCATACTCCTGCTGTGCCTCAAGGGCGCTTATCATGTCAATAGAGACGGTGCTTTCCTTATTCACAACTATTCGCGCCGGGGTACCCAGCTTGCGCGCGGCGCAAACTATGCCGGCTGCGGCGCCGATGCAGTCAAGGTCGGATTGCTTGTGGCCCATGATAAACACGGTGTCCGCATCGCGAATAAGCTCAGACAAAGAGTTTGCCATGACGCGGCTTTTTACCTTGGTGCGCTGCTCAGTCTGGTTGGCCTGCCCGCCGAAGAACTCAAAATTGAAGCGGTTTTTCACCACGACCTGGTCGCCGCCGCGGGACAGGGCCATGTCGATGCCCAAAGATGCGTACTGGAAGCCCTCAGCAAAGGTTTTTGCGTCCCGTCCGATGCCGATACTGCCCGTTGCGGGGATGCCGCGGTAGCCGGTCAGTGAGCGCAGGGAGTCAAGGAGACTGAACTTATCCTTTTTGATCATGTCGTCAAGATAGCGGTCTTCAAAAATGTACAGATAGCGGTCGCGGTCGTATTTGCACAGGTAGCCGCCGTTGCCGCCGGCCCACTCGCTGATCTTCTCATCCACCTGCGCCAGCAGGGAGGATTTGTCCTTGTCGCTCAACCCGCGCAGCAGCTCATCATAGTTGTCCAGCATGATGATGGAGGTGACGGGGCGGGATGCGATGTACTCAAGGCGTACAGCGTCCAGATCGGTGATGTCCATCCAGTAGGTGGTGGCAAGATAGCTGGCCTTGCCGCCGCTGTTGGTGCGCACATAGTTACCGTACACGCGGTAGGTGCGGCCGTTCACGATGACAGCGTCGGGACACTCCGTGCGCCCGTCTGCCAGCCATTTGGTGCTAAAACCGGGGACGGCGTCGGTGACCTTCACCTCAAAGAAATGCTCACGGTCGCCGGACATTTTCAGGAAGCGGTCGTTGGCGGAGATGAGCTTGTCGTCATTAAGGCGGAACACGCACATGGGCAGCGGGAAGTTAGTCAGTGCGCCCTGTGCGGCGTTGCCCAGGTTGGTGGTGACCGACTCGATATAATTAAGGATGCTGCGACTGCGCCTGCGCCGCGCGATGAACCATGTGATCAGCAGCACGATGATGATAAAGGCCTCTGCACCCGCCACATACAGCGCATAGTCGCGCAGAAGATAGGAACAGGCCGCAAAAATGACCATCAGCGTAAAATAAAGCCTGACATTGGGCTCAAAAAGATTCATTACATTCTGTAATGAGTAGTTTTTGCTGCCCGACTTATTCTTCTTTGCCATGTCTGTGACCATCCCCCTCACCGCAAGGCATAATTGTGGATATTATTAAATCATTATATCAAATTTATTGCGAATGTAAATAAGATATGAGTAAAATTAATGCTCCGAACGGTCAAAATAGTGCCAAAGACAGCAAACTGCCGCAGAGCACAGTCTCTGCGGCAGTTTCTCAATTGCACTTTCACAGTGAGGAGGTGTCAAAGTGCGCGTCAATAGCGATCAATGGGGGGCTGGACATAGTCGGGCAGGGGGCACAGATATTTGCCGCCGTTCTTTCTGAGCAGCTCTTGTCTTGCCTTGGCTATAGTCTCGGGGGACTGCATTGTGCGTATGGCTGCCAGCGCCATTGCCTTGGCGGCGGTGAGCATGCCCTTAAAGCCGATGGCACTGTTGGAGAAGGCTGTGTTCTGCCAGCTGTGGCCCACGTTGCCGATGCAGGCGGTGGCCACGTTGATGTTCAGGGTGGGTGTGGCGTAGCCCACATCGCCCACGTCGGTGGAACCGCTGACATAGCTGCGTTCTGCGGCGTTGAATGGGTGGATCACGCTGTCCAGGGGCCTGCGCAGTACTTCGTCCACCTTGTCGTAGCCGAAGCGCTCAGCCGCCTCTTCGCGGATCTCCTTGAGGGTGGACTTGCTGTAGGTGCGCAAAAAGCGCGCCGCGGTGTCGTAATCCTCGTCATCCCACTTGGGTGCGCCGATCTCTTTAAGGCATTCATCCGCAACTGCGGCCAGCACCTTATTTGGCTGATAGTCGGAGAAGGCCATCGTGACCTCATAACGCATCTTCGTCTCGGTCATCAGTGCCGCACCCTTTGCGATGTTTACCACGCGGGCGAACAGCTCCTGCATAACAGACACCTTGGGTGCGCGCACTTCGTACTTGATGACCGTGTGGTCGGGTACCACGTTGGGTGCCGTGCCGCCGGCGTCCGAATAGGCGTAGTGCACGCGGGCAGAGTCGATCATATGCTCACGCAGGTAGTTTACGCCCACATTCATCAACTCCGCCGCGTCAAGTGCGCTGCGGCCCAGATGGGGTGAGCCGCCGGCGTGGGATGCCACACCGTCGAAGATGAAGTTCGCGCCCATGATGGCAACATTTCCCTTGGCAGAGACCTCATTGACGGTGGACGGGTGCCATGTGTACGCAAAGTCCACATTGTCAAAGCAGCCGGCCCTGGCGATAAACTGCTTGGAGCCTGCGCCCTCTTCCGCGGGACAGCCGAAATAGATCACGGTGCCGTCGGCTTTTTCCGCTTCCAGCCAGCGGCGTATCGCCACCGCGGCGGCGTAGCTGCCGGCGCCCAGCAGATTGTGGCCGCAGCCGTGACCGGAGCCGCCCTCAACAAGGGGGGACTTCTCGGTGCAGGCGGCCTTCTGGCTCAGACCGTCCAGGGCGTCATATTCGCCCAGAATGCCCACAACGGGCTTGCCGCTGCCGCTGGTGTAGGTGGCGGTGAAGGCGGTGGGAATATCCGCAATACCGGTTTCAACCACAAAACCCTCCGCTGCCAGTGCCTCGGTCAGTACCTTCATGGAGTTAAACTCTTTATAGGAAAGCTCGGCATATTCCCAGATCTTTGCCGCCAGCTCACAGCTTTGCCCGGCCTTTTCGTCTATGACTTTTTCTATGAATTCCAGTTGGGTCATTTCCATTCTCCTTTCACAGCACCTTGCTCAAAAACTCTATTGTGCGGGGGTTGCGGGGGCAGGTGAACAGCTCGTTGGGGCTACCCTCCTCCTGTATGCGGCCCTCGTCCATAAACAGGATGCGGTCGGATACTTCACGGGCAAATCCCATCTCATGAGTCACATTTATGATGGTCATTCCGCTTTTTGCAAGCCCTTCAATGACCTCAAGCACTTCCTTTACCATCTCGGGGTCAAGGGCGCTGGTTGGCTCATCAAAGAGCATTACCTCCGGCTCCATGGCCATGGCGCGGACTATGGCAAGGCGCTGTTTCTGACCGCCGGACAGCTTGCGGGGGTATTCATCCCGCTTTTCCGAAAGGCCGACGCGGGCCAAAAGCTGCTCCGCCTGTGCCTCTGCCTGAGCCTTGGGGACCTTCTTCTCCAGAATGGGGGTGAGGGTGATGTTCTCCAGCACGGTCATGTTGGGAAACACGTTGAAGTTCTGGAACACCATGCCGATGCGCTGGCGGTGCTTTGCGATATTGCGTGTGTTCTGGGTGATGTCGGTGCCGTCAAAGAACACCTTTCCGGCGGTGGGTACCTCCAGCAGGTTCAGACAGCGCAGGAAGGTACTTTTGCCGCTGCCTGACGGGCCGATAACGGATACCACCTCGCCCCGGGCGATGCTCACATTAACATCCTTGAGGACTTTCAGATCTCCGAAATCCTTGCACAGGCCTTCGGTGCGTATAATGGGCTCAGTCACTGATCTTCAGCCTCCTTTCGAAAATACCGACCAGGTAAGACAATACGGTCGTTACCACAAGATAGATGACGCCGGCGATGATAAGCGGTTCAACGGACAGGAAAGTAGCCGCCTGAATGCTTTTGTAGCTGCTTGTCAGCTCGCCGATGAAGAATACGGAGGCCAGCGAAGTCTCCTTGACCATCATTATAAATTCATTTCCCAAAGCGGGCAATATGTTTTTAATGGCCTGGGGCATGACGACCCTTCTCATCATGTTGGCCTCGGAAAGGCCAAGGCTGCGGGCGGCCTCCCACTGACCCCGGTCAACGGCGTCGATGCCGGCGCGGATGATCTCGGATATGTAGGCGGAGGCGTTGATGATAAGCGCAACAATGATGCAGGCCGTGTCCGACATCTCAAATGGCATGATGTCCGGCAGTACCAGCCAGAAGAAGTAAAGCTGCAGCAGTATGGGGGTGCCACGCAGGATCTCGGTGTAGACCCGGGCGATGGTGCTGACCGCCTTATAGCGGCTGCGGCGGATAAACGCGATGATGATGCCCAGTATTGTGCCGCCAAGCACAGTGACCAGAGATATCCAGATCGTACCCCACAGACCCTCCAGGAACACCATATAGTATCTGCTTATGAGTTTGATTATTCTTTCCATGTGTCAAACCGTTCTTTCTGCAATGGCTTTAAGAGACGACAGGCCGCGGTGTTCTCCGCGGCCTGTAATGTGCCGTAGTGTGCTGTGTAATTACTCGATGCCGAGGGATCTTGCATAGTCTGCGTAGTACTCGTACCACTCTTCGATCTGTCCGCTCTCGCGCAGCTTGGCGATGCACTCGTTTACGAACTCGATAAGCTCCGTCTCGCCCTTGGGAGCCGCGGCGCGGGTGCCCTCGGTGGATTCGTCGGTGGTGAAGCGGAAGCCGGTTGCGATGACCAGACCGCCGTTTGCCTCGGCGTACAGTCTGCCGTTTGCGATGTCACAGGCGCAGGCGTCTGCCTTGCCCTCGGCCACCATGAGGAAGCCGTCTGTCATGCTGGAAACGCGCTTGAACTCGGCATACTCGGGGATCTGATCGTTTACGAAGCCCTCCTGCACTGAGCCGCTCTGGGTGACGATAACGGCGTTTGCAAGGTCGGCAGCAGTCTGATACTTGTCCAGATCCTCCTCACGGACCAGCAGGCCGTAGCCCTCACTGTCCTCGGAGAAGTAGTAGCCCACGCTCATTTCCATGCTCTCGGCACGGGTGGGGGAGTAGGCCAGTGCGGAGATGGCCAGATCGTACTTGCCCTGGGTCACGCCGGCCAGAACTGCCGAGAACTCAAGAGGTACGATGCGAAGCTCAACGCCCAGCTCGTCAGCGATGAACTTGGCGATCTCGATGTCAACGCCCACATACTGTGCGTCGCCTTCCAGAGAGGCGTCGATAAACTCAAAGGGTGCAAAATAAGGCTCACACACTATCTCGATATAGCCGCGCTCCTTGATCTCTTCAAGGCGGTTGGCAGCTTCTTTCTTGCCGCAGGCCGCCAGAGTGAACAGGCAGCAGATGATAAGCAGGATTGCAACAGACTTTTTCATAATTAAGACCTCCCGGGCCATTGATGTTATGGTCGTATTATAACGCCTGCCTCCACGCTTGTCAATGCGGTAGCGAATTATTTCGCTACTTCGCTAAATTATTTGTGAGAAATGATAACACAGCCCCGGGGTGTTGGGGCTGTGCTTGTGCGACTTGACGGCAGATTGCAGCATTTTTCACTGTTCCCGCGCCCCAAATAAGGGCAGCGAGCCGTGCGAATGTGTTCTGTTGTGCAGCAAAGATGCGCCAATGGGTGCCGTGTCAGAGGTTCCCGCTGTGAAATACATCGGCAACATCACTGATAGATACATAGGCCTGCCTGTCACAGCTTTTCACGATGCTGCGCATCCTGGCGATCTGGAAACGGTTTACAATGATGTATACCACGGACTTGGGCCGGTCTGAGTAGTAGCCCTTGCCGTCGATGATGGTCATGCCGCATTCAAATGCCGCGGACAGAGCCGTGCAGATCTCTTTCGGCTTCTCAGTGACGATAAAGGCCGCCTTTGAGCGGTCGATACCCTCAACGATGAAATCCACGGTTTTAAGCGCCGCGATATAAGTGACGATGGAGTAAAGGGGCAGTATCCAGCTGTCGATAACGATGCCGCAGATGATGTAGAGAATGACATTGTATATCATCACAAAGCTGCCCACGGAAAGGTTCAGCGCCTTTGCAAACAGCACCGCCAGAACATCAATGCCGTCGATTGCGCCGCCAAAGCGGATGGCAAGGCCGCTGCCCGCGCCGGATATCATGCCGCCGAACACCGCGCACAGCAGAAGGTCGGTGCCCGCCAGAGGTGAGGCGAAGCTCACATCAATGGGCAGAACGTCGGTTATCAGCCACGCGCCCGCTGAATACACGGTCACGGCGAAAGCGGAGTATATTGTGAAAACAAGCCCTTGTTTTTTAAGACCCAGCAGAAACAGGGGCAGGTTCAGTATAAGCAGATAAAGGGACAGGGTCATGTGTTCCGACGAGATCTGGGAAAGCAGGATCGAGGTGCCGGATATGCCGCTGTCGTATAGGGAAACGGGGGCAATGAACATTGTCACGCCGAAGGCGTTGACGATGCCTGCCAGCAGCAGACCGAGAAAATTTGACGGCTGCAGTTTTTTTAGTTCGTCTTTTGCGTTTATGTTTGGCCTGATTTTCAGCCACAGCTTTTTAAGCAAGGGGTAACATCCTTTCATAGATGGTGCAATATGTAACAGCGCCGGTCATATGGCCGGCGCTGTGCAATGTGTAATAACTATCAGCCAAAGAAGCTCATCAGGAAGCCTGCGGCGATGGCGGAGCCGATGACGCCGGCCACGTTGGGGCCCATGGCGTGCATAAGCAGGAAGTTGGAGGGATTGGCTTTCTGGCCTTCCTTCTGGGCAACACGGGCCGCCATGGGAACGGCGGAAACGCCGGCTGCGCCGATGAGGGGGTTGATCTTGCCGCCGGTGAGCTTGTACATGAGCTTGCCGACCAGCAGGCCACCAACAGTGGAGAAGCAGAAAGCGGTCAGACCGAGTACAACGATGAAGATGGTCTGCCAATTAATGAAGCTGGAGCCGATCATGGTGGCGCCGACGCTGATGCCCAGGAACAGAGTGACGATGTTCATCAGGGCGTTCTGAGCGGTGTCAGCCAGACGGTCGGTCAGGCCGCACTCCTTAAGCAGGTTACCGAACATAAGGCAGCCGATCAGGGGGGCGGTGGAGGGCAGCAACAGGACGACGAAAACGGTGACCACGATGGGGAACAGGATCTTCTCGGTCTTGCTGACCTCACGCAGCTGCTCCATCTTGACCTTGCGCTCTTCCTCGGTGGTGAGCAGCTTCATGATGGGGGGCTGGATCATGGGGATGAGGGCCATGTAACTGTAAGCGGCCACGGCAATGGGTCCCAGCAGATGGGGAGCCAGTTTGGAGGTGGTCAGAATGGCAGTGGGGCCGTCGGCACCGCCGATGATGCCGATGGAAGCGGCCTCGTTGCCATCGAAGCCCAGCAGGATGGCGCCGAAGAAGGCGAAGAACACGCCGAACTGAGCGGCAGCGCCCAGCAGCAGGCTCTTGGGGTTGGAGATCAGGGGGCCGAAGTCGGTCATGGCACCGATGCCAATAAAGATCAGGCAGGGATAGATGCCGGCTTTGACGCCTACATAAAGGATGTCGATAAGACCGCCGTGAGACAGGATGTGGCCGTAGCTGTGATAATACTCACTGCCTTCGGTCATAAAATCGGTCCACAGCTGGGGGTGATACAGTGCGTTGGCTTCGTTGAGCGCAACGGGCAGCCCCTCAAAATAGCTGATGTTGGCCAAGAGACAGCCGAATGCGATGCCGATCATCAAAAGGGGCTCAAACTGCTTTTTGATGCCCAGATACAGCAGGCCGCAGGACACCGCGATCATGATGAAATTCTTCCAGCCGCCGGCAGCAACAACGCCGGCGAAACCGGATTCAGTCACCAGGGCGGAGAGGGAATCCAAAATGTTCATTGTACCCTCCTTAGCCCAGTACGATTATAGGAGTACCGGTATCGACCTTTGCGCCGGCCTCAACCAGCACCTGCACTACGGTTGCGTCATGGGGAGCCATGATCTCATTTTCCATCTTCATGGCCTCGAGAACGGCGAGAACCTCACCGGACTTGACAGCCTGACCGGCCTTAACATTCACTCTGAGAATGGTGCCGGGCATGGGGGCGCTGACCTGCTCGCCGGCGACGGCTGCGGGTGCAGCGGCGGGGGCGGGAGCAGCGGCGGGAGCGGCCACGGGGGTAGCAGCGACAGGGGCAGGAGCAGCGGCGGGAGCCGGTGCATAAGCCTCATACTCGTCAATGACCATGGCCTCGCCATGCTCTACGACGACTTCATAAGTTTTGCCCTTAAGGGTAACTTTATATTTCATGATTACTTGACCTCCTTGATGGATACGAACTTCAGCTCGTTGAGGGGCTTCTGCATTTTGTCAGCCACTATGGCCATGATCATCGCGGCATCGCGGGGATCGGTGTCATAGAGCTTGACATCGCCGGCGCTGCCGGGGGCCAGCTTTTTGGGGGCGGGCTGGGCGGCGGGTGCAGCAGGAGCGACAGGGGCAGCAGCAGCGGCCTTGGCTTTTGCCTTGTTTGTGCTGGCCACCATGATCTTGCCAACGATGATGATAACACACATCAGCATGACCAGGCCGAGGAAAACAATACCGTAGCCAAGAAGTGCAGCAATAGAAGCCTCGCCGAGAGGCATTTTAAACCAGGAACTGGCAGAGAAAGCAGTCATTTAACTTACCTCCTTAAGCCTCTTCGATGGTGTACTTGCAGATCTTCTCCTCGTTCTCCTTGCGCTGCTTGAGGAACTTCTCGGTCTGGGGAGGATAGCAGATCCAGCTCATCAGATCCTCTTCGGTCTTTGCCAGGTCGCCCAGGGCTTCCTTAGCCTTCTGGAAGTCTTCACCGGTGCGCTTGGAGTCTTCAATGCGGCAGTCGGTGGGCTGGCCGCCTTCGCCGAGGATCTTGGTCTGCAGCTCTTCATTCACGGGGGCGGGAGCAATGCCGTACTCGCCCTTGAAGTAGTTCTTAACCTCGTTGGAGATTGCCTTGTAGCGCTCACCCATCAGAACGTTGGTAACGGCCTGGTTGCCGACCATCTGTGAAAGGGGAGTGACAAGGGGAGGATAGCCAAGGTCAGCACGGACAGCGGGGATCTCAAGCAGAGCCTCATCGAACTTGTCCATGGCGTTCATATCCTTCAGGTTTGCGATCATGTTGGAAAGCATGCCGCCGGGCACCTTGTAAACAAGAGCCTGAGAGTCGGTGGCCATGCTCTTGGGGTTGATAAGACCCTCATCAACATACTTCTGCTTGATGGGCTTGAAGTAGTCGTTGACTTCGTTAATAACCTTCTCGTCAAGGCCGGTCTCGATGCCGTACTGCTGCAGAGCATAGAACATGGTCTCGGTAGCGGGCTGAGAGGTGCCGTTGGAGAAGCAGGAGGTGGCGGTGTCGATAACGTCAACGCCGGACTGGATGGCGGTGGTCAGGGTCATGTATGCCATGCCGGTGGTGCAGTGGGTGTGCAGGATCACGGGGATGTCGCCCACGGCGTCCTTGATGCCCTTAATGAGGTTCTCGGCCTCCCAGGGGCTCATGGTGCCGGCCATGTCCTTCAGACACAGGGTCTGGAAGCCCATGTTCTTGAGCTCTTTGCACATCTCGATGTACTTGTCCACGGTGTGAACGGGGCTCTGGGTGTAGCTGATACAGCCGGAGGCCACGGTCTTGTCGGTGGCGTACTTCATGGTGGCGTCAAGAGCGGTGCCCAGGTTGCGGAAATCGTTCAGAGCGTCGAAGATACGGATAACATCGATGCCGTTCTTGATGCTCAGCTCAACGAACTTCTCAACAACGTCGTCATGATAGTGCTTGTAGCCCAGCAGGTTCTGGCCGCGAAGCAGCATCTGAAGTCTGGTGTTGGGCATATTCTTGCGGATGTTTCTGAGACGCTCCCAGGGGTCCTCACCCAGGTATCTCAGGCAGGAGTCAAAGGTGGCGCCGCCCCAGCATTCCACGGAGTAGTAGCCGGCCTTATCCATGGTGCCGAGGATCTTCTCGTAATCAGAATAAGGAAGGCGTGTGGCCATCAGGGACTGGTTGGCGTCACGCAGGACGGTTTCGGTAAACTGAACTTTCTTCATTTAATAACCTCCAATCAGCATAAATTGATGTCCAATTCATACCAGATATAATATACCACCAAATGCGAAACAGCGCAAGAGGGAGAATA
>JAZUPH010000026.1:0-39053 GCA_045605145.1 Oscillospiraceae bacterium
TTGATAAGCCGCCCGCCTTTATAGATGCTTATAAGGTCATATTTGGTCTTGCGCTGTGGATTTGCCGCCCGCTGCACATATATCCGGGCGCCCGGTACAAGCAGTTCCCGGCAGCGGCCGGTGTTTTTAACATGGCAGACCTGAACTTCACCGTCAATAAGCACATTTGCAATAAAGCGGTTGGGTCGGTCGATAAATTCAGCGGGGATAATGTTTTCGTATGTCATATGCTTTCCCTGTAAAGAAATTCGCAGAGCAGCAACGCCCTGCGAAATGAAACGTTATGATAGTATTGCCGCAGAAAGATGCCGTACACACCGCAGACACGCGATCAAAACGATTGCGCTGCAGCGGAGTACAATTTTACCAACCGTGAACCATTTTGTCTGGTTCACGGTTGGGGCGAGGTTTTACGCGTCTACATCCAGTGCCTCAAGGGCATCACTGGGGGCATCGGGCCTGCTGTCGCCATGGTTGACAAAATACATGGTGACAAAGGCCAGCAGTACGAACACCGCCGCATAGGGGAACAGGACCCTCATACCCATCTTGTCCATCATCCAGCCGGAAATAATCGGGGTTATGGTCTGCGCCGCCATGCTGGCCGTATAGTAGAAGCCGGTGTACTTGCCCACGTCGCCGCCGGATGCAAGCTCAACCACCATGGGATAGCTGTTGACATTGATTGTTGCCCAGCCAATGCCGCACAGGGCAAACAGTATGTAGGTGACCACGATGCTCACGCCCGCTTTGAGGAAGCTACCGGCAAAGAACGCGGTGCCAAGGATGATAACACCCGCAAGGATGGTCTTCTTACGCCCGTATTTGGAGGCGATGAAACCCACGGGGATATAGGAAATTATGGCAAACACAGTGGCGAACAGCAGGGGCATGGAATAGCCCAGATTCAGCACACTGCCGGCATAGACAGAGTACTTGCTGGTGACGGCGTTGTAGCCCATGAACCACAGGACAACGCTGGCAAGGATGAGGAGCAGGGATTTCCGCTCTTCCTTACCCAGTTTGGGCGCGGTCTTACGGGCCTCACGCCGCTCTTTCCAGGTGAGCTTTTTGGGAGGAGGATCCTCAGCAATGCCATACTGGATACTTTCAAGGCGCATCTCTTCAACCAGCTGCGGCTCTTTAACCTTCCACATAAATACCA
The DNA here is from genome assembly GCA_045605145.1 of Oscillospiraceae bacterium. Lineage (GTDB taxonomy): Bacteria > Bacillota > Clostridia > Oscillospirales > Oscillospiraceae > CAMNAO01. The sequence continues at coordinate 1,166 of JAZUPH010000026.1, forward strand.
CGAGGCTAAGCAGCATCAGCACCGAGATGCAGCAGAAGAAACCGGTATAGCTCATAAGCGCGTTGTCAACGGAGTCGGTTGCAAACAGTTTGCTGAGCACCAGCACCAGCGCACCGCCCACAGCGCCCATAAGGTTGATGACGGCGTTCGCCTTGCTGCGCAGGGGCTTGATGGTAACATCGGGCATCAACGCCACAGCGGGCGAGCGGAAGGTTGCCATCGAAAGAAGAAGAAGCAGCAGTATGATAACAAAGAACACAAGCGGTGCCCGCTTCTGCTGGGTCATAAGTGCGGAATAGGCCTGACGGGCCGGTATGACATACTCGGCATAGTCGGGATTTGTGGCACCGTTTTCATCGGTGGAGGAGATTGCAGTAAACTCAGCCCTTGAAAACTTCTCCTGCAGTCTAAAGGTTTTGCCGCCGGGGGTCGTGATCGTCAGATCATTATCGTACAGCACCTCAAGCGCCACCGGCTCCTTCTTCTCGGCGTCGGATATGTTCCGGAGCTGGAAATTGTCCGCCACGCTCAACAAAATGAGAAGAACAGAGGCCGCGACAGTGCCAATCACGATAAACACGGTACGGCGTCCGTGACGGTTGGTGCAGCGGTCAGACAGCATTCCGAAAAGGGGCAGCATAAACAGAGCCAGCACATTATCCAGCGCCATCACAAGGCCGGAACCGGTTTGAGACATACCAAATTTATCCGTGAGTATCTTGGGGATTATGGTGTCATACGCCTGCCAGAACGCGCAAATGAGGAAGAATGCGAAGCCGACAAATATTGTCTTCTTATAGTTCAGCTTCATGGGGCTGGCCTCCTGTCCTGATGTGGTATATTAAGGGTCAAAAATATGCAAAACCGCCGCCTTGCACAGCAAAACGGCGGGTCATGCTTAAATTGCAGAGCGAAGCTTCTGAGGATCATCCTCAGACACACTGATAATATCTGCACCAAGTGCACGCAGCTTCTGCACGATGTCTTCATACCCGCGCTCAATATAGTGAACGCCCTCGACCGTGGTGGTGCCCTCGGCACACAGGCCGGCGATCACCATTGCGGCACCGGCGCGAAGGTCATAGGCGCGGATGGTTGTGCCGGCAAGGCGTCGCACACCCTCAATGATCGCAATGCGCCCGTCAACCTGTACGCGCGCACCCATACGCAAAAGCTCGTCCACGTACTTATAGCGGGTCTCCCACACGCCCTCGGACACAACACTGGTGCCGTTGGCAAGGCAGAGCACGGTGGAAAGCTGGGGCTGCATATCGGTGGGGAAGCCGGGATACGGCAGAGTTTTGATATTTGCACGGTTAAGCGGGCCGCTGCGCACAACGCGCACCATGTCACCGTGATTGGTGACGGTGACACCCATTTCACGCAGCTTGACGGAGATGCACTCCAGATGGCGGGGAATGACATTGCGGATCTCAACATCACCGCCGACACCGGCAACGGCAGCCATATAGGTGCCTGCCTCGATCTGGTCGGGAATAACAGCGTAGGTGCCGCCCTCAAGACGGGAAACACCACGCACCTTGATAACATTGGTACCCGCGCCGCGCACATCCGCGCCGCAGGAGTTAAGGAAGTTGGCCACATCAACAATATGCGGCTCTTTCGCGGCATTTTCTATAACGGTGGTACCCACAGCCCTGCAGGCAGCCAGCATAACATTGATAGTGGCGCCAACAGACACCACATCCAGATAGACCTGACCGCCGTGAAGATTTCCGGTAGCGGTTGAGGCGCAAACCAGGCCATCCTCCAGCTCTATATGGGCGCCCATTGCAGCAAAGCCTTTAACATGCTGATCTATGGGTCTTGTGCCACCGAAATTGCATCCTCCGGGCATGGCCACGCGGGCTTTTCCAAAGCGGCCCAGCATGGCACCAATAAGATAATAGGATGCGCGGATAAGACGCATTATTTCAAAATCCGCCTCCGCACGGGTTATGGGGCGGCAATCGATCTCAACAGTATTTTTAGCCACCATGCGCACAATACCGCCCATCTCACGAAGGATGCGCAGCTGCATGGTAACATCGGATATCATGGGGACATTTTCAATGCGGCAAACACCGTCAACCATAAGGCAGGCGGGTATGATCGCCACGGCGGCATTCTTGGCACCGCTGATCTCCACAGCACCGTGGAGGGGACGGCCGCCCCTGATGATATATTTAGTCATGCGAACACCTACTCAGTTCGTTTTAAGGAAAGAGTGCACTATTTGCACACAGTCAAGCACATTATACAATGTTATGGTAACTTTTGCAATAGCATTTTGTATATTCCACGCCATTATGCCCGATTTTATAGTGCCATATGCAGGTAAAGGCGGCAAATATACGCAATGCACCCCTGCATGGGCAGGGGTGCATGGAACTAACTGTTAACTTCGCGGGTAATTACTCTGCCTCCAGGCACACACTGTCAAAGTCGCCCGGAGAACGTGAAAGTCCGTCTTTCTTCATCATCTGCTCCAGCACCTCAATATCGGTGGAGATATCCAGTGCGTCAGCTTTGAAAAGCTGATCCAGCTGCTGTCTGAAGCCGACCACGAGGGTGTCAAGGATGCGCTCAATATCCTTCTTTGCGGCGTCGATATTCTCGCCGCCCACACCCTGCTTTTCAAAGGTGCGGTAGGAGCGCAGCAGCTTTAGCGTGGTGGGCAGATAATAGCTCATAAAGCTGCGTATTTCGCTTTTCTTTTCGGGCTTCTCCGCCACAATGCGGAATATCTTCCCGGTAAGGCCCTCGATCGCGCTGATTTTCACAGACACTTCGGAGTCCACAATATCGTCGTTAAGCTGGCGGATCTCATCGAGTATCTGCTGGTATTCATCCACCTTCTTCTCCGGCTGCGGCTGGGGCGCAGGTTCAGCCTTGGGCGCGGGTGTAGGCGTAGGCTGGGGTGCGGAAGCCGTCCTCGCAATCGCATTGGGATCATACTTCAGATAAAGGGTGTCGCTTACCTGATCCAGGTATGCCGTTTTGCCCCACAGACCAGCGTCGATCATCTTTTCGACATCCTTCTTAACAACGGGCACAGATACATTATTTGCCCGGGCCAGTTCTTCAATGCTGAGCTTATCACGCCCCGCCTGCATCAGGCGGTAGCTGCGGGCACGGCGGTTGCGTTTTTTTATCGCACTGCGCCACATAAGACTACCCGCACTGACGCCGCCGGCGATACAGGTCTGAAGCAGGCCCTCAAGAAAATAACTCGCCCCGCCCCATGTGATAGCATCAATGGAACTGCCCAGCAGACCCATTGCCACAAAAGCACTGACTACTCCGCACGATAGGAGCAGTACACTTAGTCCGCCGTTCATATTCTTGAACTTGGGAAGGGCCAGCGCCTTTGAGGATGACGACGCTTTGGATGCGCTTGAGGCGGAGTAAGCCTCTTTAACGCTGCCTGCGGCAGATTTGATCGCCTCGGCTGCGGATTTTGCGGCGGCCTTGAACTCATCGGCAGTGAAACCCGATGACTGGGTAGTTTTGGGCGGCACATAGGAATATCGGTACTGACCGGTGGAGGAAGATGCCCCATAGGCCGCACCGGCGGGCATATCCCCCTGATCGGGTATGCGGATGACAAGTGTTTTGGACAGGTAGTTGATGTATGCGCCGTCGCCGAACCAGCCGCGCTGAAGTATGCGCTGAATGTCGCGCAGCACGGTGTTGTAGGGTATCCCCGATCTGCGGGTCAGCTCATCAAGCGTGACCGTGTCGCGGCCGGCAGCAATATTTGAGTAGGTTTTGAATCTGCTCTGAATTTCGCTGTCACTGTAGCTGTTGTACATATCTGCACCTCTTCTGTACGGACTGATGTCACTTATTGAAGGTCACATTATCCAGGCCGTTCTCCTCAAACTCGCTCATATAGTCAATTATGCGCGACTCAAGCTGGGCAAGGCTGATTTCATCGCCCGGTCCGCCGCCCATATCACGCAGGGCAAGCTCCTCGGCGAGAATGTCAAAGAAAACCAGATCTTCATAATCCATGATCGCCTCATGTATGCCGCCCTGCTCAAAGGCGCGGGACGGAAATACTTCATCATCCACTATCTCAAACAGGCCGTGGAAATGGCGGTTTTTTGCGCACTGGGCAAACACCTTACTCTCCAGCTCATCATAATCGTCAATGCGGTCGTCTCCGCGGGCCGCGTTCAGTATCCAGTTGCCTATATATACCAGATCAAGGAGCCTTCTGAACTCCTTATCCGAAAACTCAATGTTAATTGCCATGGTATCCCCTCCGGGTGAAATAACACTCTTTTTACAGTATATCAAATTCGGACAGGAAATTCCACATATAACACAAAAATATATTGCCCGCGCAGGCGGATGAGCACAGCGCACTTGCCCTGCGCATTTTGGACAAATCCCGCACACACCGCCGCAAAAGCAGGACAAAATCGTGTAAATTGCTCTTGTAATCGCGGGATAAATCATTTACAATGGACACTGGTATGCTGTGGCACAGGATGCTTTGGTTTTTGTGTCCCACAAGCGCTTATTGTTTCACATTTATCGCGGCGCGGCGATGCACCGCCGGAAGGAGAAGGCATGGACAACCGTCCCATAGGCGTGTTCGATTCAGGGCTTGGTGGTTTGACTGCCGTCAGGGCGCTGGACGACATACTGCCCGGAGAGAATGTTGTATATCTGGGCGATACTCAGCGCGTGCCTTACGGCGGGCGCAGCGTGCAGACCATAACCCGTTTCGCACTGGAAGATCTGGAATGTCTGCTTAAATATGATGTCAAGGCCGTCGTCGTGGCCTGCGGCACGGTGAGCACCGTGGCTCTGGACGAGGTTCGCGCGGCCGCCGGGGATGTACCGGTCTACGGCGTGGTGGAAGGTGCCGCGGCAAAGGCCGCCGCCGTTACCGAAAACGGGCGCATCGGCATCATCGGCACTGTTGCATCGGTGCGCAGCGGCGCATACGAGCGGCGGATACAAGCCATTCTCCCCCAGGCGCAGGTTTTTTCCGCAGCCTGTCCCCTGTTTGTGCCGCTGGTTGAAGCGGGGCGTGTCAAGCCCGGCGACCCGGTGATAGAAACGGTCGCCCGTGAGTATCTTGAACCGATACAAAAGATGGATGTTGATGTATTGATCCTCGGCTGCACCCATTACCCCCATCTGACCAAGATCATCGGTGGAATTATGGGGCCTGAGGTCGCTCTAATCAATGTGGGTGAAGAGGCAGTACGCATACTTGCCGATGACCTCGCCGCAAACGGCACATGGAACGGCACAAAGATGCGGGGCACGCACCGCTATCTGGTCAGCGACGGATGTGAGAGTTTCGGTAGTCTTGCCTCGTTCTTCCTCCAGCGCGAGATACGCGGTGAGGTTGAGCTGGTCACTCTCGGCTCCGGCGGTATATGAAGGAGCGCAAATGACTGCACTTATATCTGTGAAAACCACCGTCTTCTCCCCGGAGGGGGATGACGAGATAGAGTTCGTAACCGAGGGCGAATACGGCTACGGCGGCGGGATAATTCACTTCGACTATATGGAGAGTGAGCTGACAGGCATGTGGGGCACGCACACCTGTTTTGAGGTAGCCGGCAGTCAGGTTACAATGACCCGCGAGGGCACGGTCAATTCCTGCGTGCTGTTTAATCCCGGCGAAAAGCACTATTTCGCATACAGCACCCCTATGGGTATGCTTTCGATGGGTGTTGAGACACAGACGGTGATCAACAATCTGGGAATACACGGCGGAACGCTTCAGCTGCATTACACCATAGATGTGCAGGGGGCGGTAGTCAGCCGGAATCAGGTTGCAATCGAAGTTAAGCAGACAAATTGAATGCTTAATGATGCAGAAACAATGAAAACGACATTTCGCGCCAAGCTGTGATCCAGGCGAAATGTTCCGAACGACCCCCGCTAAGGCGGAGCTTACTGATAAAACTTGCTCACAGAAGCAGCGAGCAGAATGGAGTATTTTATGGCAAACCTTATTGAAGATGCAAAATTGCAGGTGAGCGCCCTTGTGGATTCAGCTCTGAACAAGTGCATAGATGACGGCGTATTCCCCGAGGGCACGCGGCTTTCCGGCGCTGTTGAGGCGATCCGCGATCACGCACTGGGTGATTATTCCACCAGCTGCGCCCTTGCGGCGGCCCGCGCACTGCGCATGGCACCGAAAATGATCGCGCAGCACCTTATTGACCGTATGGATCTGAGCGGCAGCTATTTCAAAAGCGCCGAAGTGGCCGGCCCGGGATTTATCAACTTCCGCGTCTCCCCGGCATGGTACGGCGCCGTTCTCAACGCCATTGAACGGGAAGACCGCAACTACGGCCGCGTAAACGATGGCAAGGGTGAGAAAGTCATGGTGGAGTTCGTATCCGCCAACCCCACCGGCCCCATGACCATCGGAAACGCCCGCGGCGGCGTTCTGGGTGACAGCCTTGCCTCCGTTCTGGACATGGCAGGTTATGATGTGTGGCGTGAGTTCTATGTCAATGACGCCGGCAATCAGGTAGACCTGTTCGGCAAGAGCATTGAGGCCCGCTATCTGCAGCTGTGCCTGGGTGAGGATAATGTTGAATTCCCTGACGATGGTTACCACGGTGACGACATCCGTGAGCTGGCCGCAGTTATCTATGAGGAGCATGGCAGCGAGTATGTTGACACCCCTGAAGATGAGCGCCGCGACATCTTCGTAAAGTTTGCGCTGCCCCGCAACATCGAGAGAATGAAGCACGACCTTGCCGACTACCGCATCCACTTTGACCAGTGGTTCCTTGAGAGCAGCCTGCATAACAGCGGCTATGTGAAGGATACTGTGGACTTCCTCACAGAGAGCGGCCTGACTTATGAGAAGGACGGCGCCCTGTGGCTTAAGAACACCCAGCTGGGTGCAGACAAGGACGAGGTGCTGCGCCGCGCCAACGGTTTCTACACCTACTACGCCGTTGACATTGCCTACCACCGCAACAAGTTTATCGCCCGTGGCTTTGACCGGGTCATCAATGTATGGGGTGCCGACCATCACGGACACGCCATACGCTTCACCCACACCATGCACGCGCCCGGCCTGGGTCTCGACAAGGGGCGTCTGGACTTCCTCATCATGCAGATGGTGCGCCTTGTGCGCGATGGTGAGACCATCAAGGTCTCAAAGCGCACCGGCAAGGCACTGACCCTGCACGACCTTCTGGAAGAGGTCAGCTGCGACGCCTGCCGCTTCTCCTTCAACGCGAAGCCCGACACCCATATGGAGTTTGACCTGGGCATCGCCGTGCGTCAGGACAGCGAGAACCCGGTGTACTATGTTCAGTACGCCCACGCCCGCATCTGCAGCCTGATCGCCGCCCTGTATGAGGCCGGCAGCTATGTCAAGCCCGCATGTGAGGTGGACTTCACCCTGCTCAGGGAGGAGGCTGAGCTTGATCTGATCCGCCAGCTGGCTACCCTTCCCGAAGAGATCCGCATGGCAGCCCGCGACTATGATCCCAGCCGCATCAACCGCTATGCTATCGAACTGGCAGCCCGTTTCCACCGCTTCTACAACGCCTGCCGCATTAAGGGAGAGGAACAGGCCCTTGCTGACGCCCGCCTGAAGCTGGCCGACTGCACCCGTGCCGTCATTGCACAGGCTCTGTCCATCGTTGGTATTACCGCGCCCGTGAAGATGTAAAGGCGAGCATATCGGCTGCTATTTGTTAAATTAGTATGTCATTTATGCATTTGCCGCACTTTTGTGGTAATATTACTGCAGAAACTCTTCCAGCGGGAGGATATTTATGATCAAAAATTGGCTGAGAAATTTTATGATCGGTCGCTACGGACAGGATCATCTGAATAATGCCCTGTTTATAACCGCGTTACTGGCCTGGTTCATCAGTCTCTTCACTGGCGGAATAGTGCTGAGCATTGTATACTATGTGCTTATGTTCTGGGCGATCTTCCGTATGTTTTCCCGGCGCATCGATAAGCGCAGGGCGGAAAATGACCGCTTCCTCACCTACTGGTGGCCGATACGCAGGAAGCTGCAACTCAGCTGGCGCAAGCTGAAGGAGAGCAAGACTCACAAGTTTTTCAAATGTCCCGCCTGCCGCAATACCCTGCGCGTCCCCAGAGGCAAGGGGAAGATCAACGTCACCTGCCCCAAATGCGGTGAGCGCTTTCAAAAGAAAACCTGAACAACACAAATTGCAGCAAAACCCCTTGTGCATCATTGCACAAGGGGTTTGTTATGCCTATACCCGAATAAGCCGCCGTTTTTACTTGAGGGCAATGGCCTCAATCTCCACAAGGCCGCCCTTGGGCAGGTTGGCAACTTCGAAAGCGGAACGGGCGGGGCACACGCCGTCGGTAAAGAAAGTGGCGTACACCGCGTTCACGGCAGCGAAATCATTAATATCCTTGAGAAGGACGGTAGTCTTGACGACCTTATCCATGCTGCTGCCGGCAGCTTCAAGCACGGCCTTCACATTCTCAAGAGACTGCTTTGCCTGTGCGGCAGCGCCGCCCTCGGCAAACTCACCGGTCTCGGGGACAAGGCCCAGCTGGCCGGAGGTGAATACAAGGCTGCCGGCATCAATGCCCTGAGAGTAGGGGCCTATGGCTGCGGGAGCCTTGGCGGTTGCGATAACTTTTTTCATAGCTTTATCCTCCAAAATAATAATTTCTCGTTCAAATGCAGCTTACTCCCAGTCTTTCCAGACCTCAGGCTTGAAGCCGACGGTGGCTTTGCGTCCGTTGCGGACTATGGGCAGGCGGATCCACTGCTGGTTTTCAAGCAGTTTTTCAACCTTGGCATCATCAGATGCCAGATACTTAAGTATGGCGGCGTCCTCCGCCTTGGGATCGATGAGTTCATCGATGCCCACGGCGCGGATAACGCTCAAAAGCTCACCGCGGCTCATTCCCTTGGAGCCCATATCTATATCCTGATAGGATATGCGCCGCTCTTTGAACCAGCGGCGGGCCTTCTGGGTGTCAAAGCCCTTGCTGCGGCCGAAAATCTGTATATTCATATCACCGTCACCACAGGGAGAATCATGGGATTGCGGCGCACCTTTTTGTAAAGGTAGTCCGACAGCTCACCCTTTATCCTGCCCTTGAGAGCCTGTATATCGCGTCCGCTTTTGCCGCCGAACTCCCACACGGCGTCATAGGCAATGTCGCGCAGCTCCTCAAGAAGCTCTTCCGATTCTTTAACATACACAAACCCGCGGGTTATTATATCAGGGCCGGAGATAAGACTGCCGTTCTCTGCTGAGATGCCCACAATAACCACCAGCATACCGTCGGCGGCAAGGTGCTTGCGGTCGCGAAGTACCACACTGCCCACATCGCCGACGCCGGTGCCGTCCACCAGAACGGGGCCGGCGGGTACCGTATCCGTCTTTTTTATACTGCGGCCATCCAGCTCCATAACCCGGCCCAGCTCGGGAATTACGATGTTCTTTTTCAGAACACCCATCTCCTCGGCGATGCCGGCGCTGATGCACAGCATACGGTGCTCGCCATGGACGGGGATGAAATACTTGGGCTTTACCAGCGCCATAAGAAGACGCAGCTCTTCCCGGCAGGCGTGTCCGGAGGTGTGCAGCCCGGCAGACTTGTCGTAAATAACCTCTGCCCCCTGACGGAACAGTTCGTTGATGACCTTGCCGATCTCTTTTTCGTTGCCGGGTATGGCCGAAGCCGAGATGATAACACGGTCGCCGGGAGCGATCTCTACCTGGCGGTGGGATGAGAATGCGATGCGGTACAGGGCGCTCATGTTCTCGCCCTGGCTGCCGGTGGTGATGATGACCACCTGATCCTTCGGCAGTTTTTTGATCTGGTTAATGTCACACAAAGTGCCCTCGGGAATGTTGAGGTAACCCAGTTCAGAGGCGATGCGGGTCACATTCTCCATGCTGCGGCCGGTGACGGCCACCTTGCGCCCATATTTGGCGGCGGAGCTGAATACCTGCTGTATGCGGTGCACATTGGAGGCAAAGGTGGTCACGATGATGCGGCCGGGGTGATCTTTAAAATAGCTGTCCATAACGGCGGCAACCTTGCGCTCACTCATGGAATAGCCGGGTTTTTCCGCATTGGTGGAGTCACTGAGCAGTGCCAGCACGCCGCGCTGACCCAGAACGCCAAAACGGGTAAGATCGATCATCTGGCCGCTTATGGGCGTGGTGTCGATCTTGAAGTCGCCGGTGTGTATGACCACACCCGCTCCGGTGGTGATAGACAGTGCCATGGCATCGGGAATAGAGTGGTTCACGCGGATAAAGCCCACCTTAAACGCGCCCAGCTTCACCGATTCGCCGTCCTTGACCACATGGATCTCAGGCTTATACAGCGTCTTACGCTCGTTTAGCTTCAGTTCCGCAAGGGCCGCGGTAAAGCGCGCCGTGTAGATGGGTGCGGAAATACAGTCAAACAGGTAGGGCAGCGCACCGATATGATCCTCATGCCCGTGGGTAATGACTATACCAACGATACGGGAAGCGTTCTGCACCAGATAGCTCATGTCCGGAATAACGGTGTCCACGCCGTACATATCTTCATCCGGGAAGCCGATGCCGCAGTCGACAACAAGCATATCCCCGCCGTACTCATAGACCGTCATATTCTTGCCGATCTCATCAAGGCCGCCGAGAGAAACGATTTTCAATTTTTCTGCCATTTAATAGAATTACTCCTTTTGCAATGATATGTAGAAATATGTGATTTGGCATTTTCGGCACGGCAACACACCGCGTCAAGCCCCCGTTCCCAAAACCCTGCCAGCCTTGGGCTCACGGGTGCAGCACGCAGCGGCGCACACCGATCTGTAAAGTTATATGCTCATCGGGTCGTACCCGTCATGCACAAATGATGTCCCAAAAACGGGGATGATATACCGGTAAGGCCGGTCAGAATTCGCGCCTGCCCTCAATGGCGCGCATAAGGGTGGCATCATCGGCAAATTCAAGGCTGCCGCCCACAGGGATGCCGTAGGCAAGGCGACTGACCTTAACGCCGAAGGGTTTGAGAAGGCGGGCGAGATAACGCGCGGTGGTTTCGCCCTCGGTGTCGGGATTGGTGGCGAGAATAACCTCACCCACTGCGCCGTCGGCAACGCGCTCAACCAGCGCGCTGATGGTCAGGTCATCAGGCCCTATGCGGTTCATGGGCGAAATGACGCCGTGGAGAACATGGTAAACTCCGCGGTATTCACGGCTGCGCTCCAACGCGGCCACATCGCGGGGGTCGGCCACCACGCAAACGGTGGCTTTGTCACGGCCGCGGTCGCTGCACACGGGGCAGGTCTCACGGTCTGTCAGATTTTGGCACACGCTGCAGCGGCATACGCTGTGGCGGGCGCGGCTGATAGAGGCGGCAAAATCATCAGCCTCCGCCTCTGTAAGAGAGATGATATGGAACGCCAGCCGCTGGGCAGACTTGGTGCCTATGCCCGGCAGGGATGCGAACTTTTCTACCAATGTCTCAAATGTGGAAGGATAATCAGCCATAATCAGCCTCTCAGCTGTGAAATTCTTGCAGCTCTGTCAGTCTGTTTGAAAACGTCACTGCCGGCAACCAGCACATTTGCGCCTGCATCGCGGCAAAGTTTTGCGGTGTCGGGGTTCACGCCGCCGTCCACCTCCAACAGGGTGGTAAGTCCGCGCTCGTCGATATAGCGGCGCATAGTCTCAATCTTGGGCAGCATCTCATAGATAAAGCCCTGTCCGCCGAAGCCCGGCTCAACCGTCATGATAAGCACCATGTCCAGTGTGTCCAGCCAGGGCAGCACAGCCTCAGCCGGGGTCCTGGGCTTGATGACCAGACCGGCCTTGCGCCCGGCGGCGTGCAGCTTATCGATGGCGGGGGCGATGTTCTCCGCTGCCTCGGCCTCCACATGGAAGGTCAGCCAATCGGCGCCGTTTTTGATGAAATCATCAACATAGCGCCCTGGGCGATCTATCATAAGATGTACGTCCAGCTGCATATCGGTATATGCCCTGACGGACTTGAGCACCGGAAGGCCGATGGAGATATTGGGTACAAAAATGCCGTCCATCACATCAAAATGCAGCATATCCGCAGAGGATACGGTATCAATATCCGCACCGAGGCGGGCAAAGTCAGCAGACAGAATCGAGGGGGATATTTTAATCATAACAGCCTCCGGGTAACCAAAATCACAGCATTTGCATAAGATTAAAGCAGAGGACGCCGCGGCGTCTTCTTTCATATAAATGGGCCGGTCGGTAATTGCTGCCGGCCGGCCCCGTCGCCGGGGATATCAACACATACATTTTAATTCTAAACGCCAAGGCAAGAACTGTCAAGTGTTATCTTGCCGCATACAGCGCCGACGCTGTCAATATCACAGGGAAAATTAAATCATTGTTTGCATTGTTATTATTGCAATTACAGGCTCAAGAAGATATAATACAGGCAGGTACGGGCAGTATAATCTGTGCCGTCAAGCAGAAAATTATGATCTGTCCGCAGGGAAAACGATGAAGACTATACACAAAAAATCACCAATACCGATATACGGCATCGCCGCGCTGTGGCTTATATGGGCGGTGGCGCTGCCCATGTACAAAACCAGCGATTTTTTACTGCTGGCCGCTGCGTCCTGCGCAGTGTACTTTGTACTGTCGAAATTTTTCCCCGGCGAAACCGTCCAGGTGGAAGAGCCGCCTGTACCCACCGGCGATGCGGATCTGGACGAGCTGCTTAATAAGGGACGCGAAGCCGCAGCACAGTATAAGACCCTGATCGCCCGGATCGACAACGCCGTTATTAAGGAAAAGGCCGAGATTCTGGCCGGTCTTACGGCGCAGATTTTTGCCGACCTTAAAGAGCATCCCGCAGGCAAGTCGCAGGTTAAGCGCTTCGCCGGCTATTTCCTGCCCGCCCCGATAAAGCTTCTGGAGCAGTATGCTCAGCTTGAAGAACGGGGTGTTAAGGGTGAGAATATCTTCGCATCCATGGAGCGGATCGAAAAAATACTCGACACCACTATCGAAGCCTACCGCAAGCAGATCGACGCCATGTTTGAGGGCCGCGCACTGGATATTGAGACAGACATCGAAGTGCTGGAGGCGATGCTCAAGCGGGAGGGTCTGGCAGGCAGCGATTTCTGAAATACGCTCCAATTTATCTTTAAGATATCAATATAAATTTTTACAAAAGGGAGTAATTACAATGGCTGACGAATTTGCAAACATCCCCCAGCTTTCACTTGATCCTATTGGGGACGATTCCCCCTTCGCAGTCGCGGCTGAGCCCGCGGTCGAACCGCAGGCCGCCCCCCAGGTGGACACCCTCAAGAGTGAGTTTGACCGCCTGAGCGCTGCCGAGCAGAAGGCTGTTGAAGACTTCGCTCAGAAGATCGACATCACCGATACCGGCGTGGTGCTTCAGTACGGCGCCGCCGCTCAGAAAAAGGTTGCCGATTTCTCCGACGCCACTCTGGCCAGTGTCCGCACGAAGGATCTGGGCGAGGTGGGCAATATGCTGTCCGAGCTGGTAGTTGAGCTGAAGGGGCTCGACTTCGGCGAGGAAGAGAAGCGCGGCTTCTTCGGCTTCCGCAAGAAGGTGGCCAACAAGCTGGCTGAACTGAAGGCTGACTACGCCAAGGCAGAGGTGAATGTGGACAAGATCACCGAGGCCCTGCAGAACCATCAGGTCGTCCTTCTCAAGGATGTGAGCATGCTGGACAAGATGTATGACAAAAACCAGGACTATTTCAAAGAACTGACCATGTACATCATCGCCGGCAAGCAGCGTCTTGAGCAGTGCAACGTTACCCTCAACGAGCTGAAGGCGAAAGCCGCTGAAAGCAGCCGTCCCGAGGACGCGCAGGCAGCCAACGACTACGCAAACCTCATCAACCGCTTCGACAAGAAGCTCTACGACCTGCAGCTGACCCGTATGATCTCCATCCAGATGGCACCCCAGATCCGTATGCTGCAGAATAACGACAGCCTCCTGATCGAGAAGATCCAGACCAGCATCGTCAATACCATTCCCCTGTGGAAGAGCCAGATGGTGCTTGCGCTTGGCCTTGCCCACTCTCAGCAGGCGCTTGAGGCAGAGCGCAGCGTTACCAACCTGACTAATGAGCTGCTCAAGAAGAATTCCGAGATGCTCAAGACCGGCACCGTCGAGATCGCCAAAGAGTCTGAGCGCGGCATCGTGGATATGGAGACCCTGCGCCAGACCAACCAGAACCTCATCTACACCCTGGAGGAAGTGCAGCGCATTCAGACCGAAGGCACCGCCAAGAGGCGCGAGGCAGAGGCAGAGTTGGGCCGCATAGAGGTGGAACTGAAGAACAAGCTCCTGGAGCTGAGAACCAAGTGATTACTGCCCACGCGCTGCGTTATTTAGCGCAGCGCGTGTGTGATATAACCCCTCTGACACATATTATCCAAAGGAAGGATAAAAATGACCGCTTATTTTCAAAACCGCAAAGTCGCCGCAATAATTACAGTGGTGCTGTGTGTGCTGTTTTTGCTGCTTGGCATGAACCGCAGTGTGGCGAAACAGGCAAAACTGTATACCAACGCCTTTTATGAGGGCGTATATGTTAAAGACGGCGGCTACACCTCCGCAGCGCTGGCAGACATTTTGGGCAGCTGCAGCACTTATGCGCTGACCCTGTCGTCCATCTATGCCGACTGCCCCGCCGTGGCGGACGAGGTTGACGCCCTGACGCAGGCAAGGCGCAATCTTGTGGATGCCATTGATGCCGGGGACATCTCCGACATGTACGGCGCTTACCGTGCCGTTTCCGCGGCAGCACAGGCGCTGACGACCGCTGGCGCGGATGCTGAGCTTTCCGGCAATGACCGCAGTAAAGCCGACGATGCTATGGCAAAGTTCACCTCTGCCGAGGGTGCCATCGGCCAGAACCCCTATAACAGTTACATTGAAGAGTACTACACCAAGGTGGAAAACACTCTGCCGATGCGCATTTTGGGTTTCCTTGTGTTTGCCGATGGGCCGGAATATTTCGCCCACGAGGAACTGTGATTATGAAAAAACGCGTATTCTCTGTAATGCTCATCGCCGCAATGGCGCTGCTGCTGTCCCCTGCCGCATTTGCGCTGGTGGATCAGAGTGATGAGTATTATGTAAACGACTCTGCCAATGTTCTCAGTGAAGAGACGGAGCAGCTGATAATCAATTACAACGGTGACCTTGAGACCTACTGCAGCGGCGCCCAGATCGTGGTTGTCACTGTGGAGTATCTGGACGGCATGTATTCCGACGAGTACGCCGGCGCCCTGTTTGAAAACTGGGGCGTGGGTGACGGCAGCGAGCACAACGGCATGCTGCTTCTGCTTGCAACAGGCGAGAACAAGGCCTGGCTCACCGTGGGCAAGGGGATTACCGGCTCTTTCACCGACAGGATGGTGGACGAGTATTTTGAGGACTATTTCTGGGACGATTTTGACCGCGGCGATTATGACGACGCGGTTCAGACCATGTTTGTCCGGCTGGCTTATTGGATGGCCGACTACTATGGGGTCGAAACACAGGAAAGTCCGGTGGCGGAGGGTGAGCGCGGCAGTTCTGCCGCTCAGCGCATCGCCGGTGCCTTTGGCGACCTGTTCACAGTGGCTGTGATCGTAGTAATTTTCATGGCCATCTCGTCTTCCAATTACCGCTACGGCTCCCGCCGCAGGGCATACCGCAGCGGTTTTGACCCGTTCACTTATATGCTGTTCTCCAGCCTTTTCCGCAGCGGCATGGGCGGTCATCGCGGCGGTCCCTTCGACAATGATGACGACCACTGCGGCTCCGGCGGTTTTGGCGGCTTCGGCGGCGGCTCCGGCGGGTTTGGCGGAAGCTCTGGCGGCGGATTCGGTGGATTCGGCGGCGGAGGAATGGGCCACGGCGGTGGCGGCGGCATGGGCGGCGGCGGTGGCCGCAGGTAAACCGCAACCATTTATAAATAACAAATATAAATAACAAAAAAACAAAGCCCCCAAATTTGGGGGCTGTGTTTTTATTCTGTTCAAATATCACACCAGGCCCATGCCCGACAGCAGAAGTACCCACAAAAAAACCGTGACTATGGATGTAACTGTCGTACCGGCCACAACCTCAGCGGCGAAGGGGCCGTCGGCGCCCATCTGCTCTGCCATGGTGAATGAACTTACAGCGGTGGGGACGCAGGTCAGGCTGAAGGCGGTCATCAGCGCGATGCCCTCAAAACCGAGAAGCACTGCGCCCGCAAGGGTCACAGCGGGAATTGCAATAAGCTTCAGCCCGCACACCGCAGCCAGCTGCCCGAAGTCGCGGCGGATACCCTCAAAGCGAAGTCCCGCGCCCAGTACCATCAGCGACAGGGGAGTGATGATGGACGTCAGTGCCTTCAACGGCGTCTTGAGCAGCTCCGGCAGGGTTATACCCAGCGCAAGGAACAGCGCACCGGCGATCGCGCCGATGATGATGGGATTGGTAATGACGCTTTTTAGAAGATTCTTTACTTTCACTTTGCCGCCGCGGCCAAGCTCAAGCACTACAACGGCCAAGATATTGTAATATGGCACCAGCACCGCCACGCACATGGCTGCCAGGGCGGTATTTTCATCGCCGCACAGGGCAGATACAACCGGCATGGCAAAAAGTATGGAGTTGGCCCTGAATGTCCCCTGAATAAAGCTGGCACAGCGCGGCCCCGACTTAATGAACCGCGGAACGATCAGCAGCAGCAGCAGGAACACCACCGTGGTCACGCCCAGCAGGTACACGGCAAGGCTCAGCTCGCCACTTTTTATCACCGCGCCTGCGTTCATCATGTTGTCGAACATCATAAGAGGAAACAGCATTTTGAAGGCAAAGCTGTTGATTTTTGAGCCGATCTCGCCGTCCAGCAGCTTCATTTTATTCGCCAACAGACCCATGCCGATATATATGCACAACGGCAGAACCACCGAAACCGAAAGCATAAAATCCACAGTATCACCCGCCCTAAAACACATCAATTAAGGCTCATCCGACAGAGTCCTCCTCACAGATTATACATCCGTGCAGGCAGGAACGCAATAGGGGTGCCGATGAACGAGCATTGAATTTGGCTCATTGTAGTCAGCTTTTCGTGCAACATAAATGTCACATTACGCCGCTTGGACTTAAAGCCGCAAAAGAGCAGAGGGTATGCCGCAGCATACCCTCTGTTTTCTCATGTATCCATAAATGCCGCTCGGCACGGATCTCATATCCCCGTCCGAAATACCTTCAGTGGCCGGTAAAGCGGCTGATGACGCTTACGATCACTCAATCCTCCCGCGTTTTGAACGACTCTCTGTCGTAAATCACACAGGTATTTCCATGATAGTGCAGCCGCCGGCTGCGTTTTTCTTTCTCGAAAATGTAGACCGACTGGCCGGGAGGGTCGCCATAGGTGTCGCCGGCGGCAACCTCACGACAGGCAGCGGCGAGATTATCCATGGTAGCAAAGCGCTGTCCTCGGTTAAGATGCCGTGCGTACAGGGTGTAACTGTCATCACCGATCCGATCCGCAAGTGCATCCAGACGATCGGCATAATCCACAAGGCCTTTCTCGTCAAGTCCGGTGAGGAAGGTATCAGCATTGACGGCGTCACCGGTAAAGAATAATTTCTCATCCGGCACCAGATAGCCCATCGCTCCGGGTGTATGGCCGGGCATCGCGACAGCTTCCACTAATATTCCGCCCAAATCGATGCGATCACCGTCCTGGATATCCAAATAACCGCTCTGCATGATCGGCGTATGCTCGCCCTTGTCCCTGCAGTAATCCGTCAGGGTAGCATTATGGTTGGAAAGGGAGTAGACAATGGCTAGGCGTCCATTGATCTCGTTGTCATAAGGTACCAGCGGCAGGTCGGCACTGTTCAGATACACCTCATCAAATAAGGAGGCGGAGCCCAGGTGATCCAGCTGACCGTCGGTCAGGACACAGATAATCGGTTTCTCGCTTCCGACCAACTGCTCAATATAAGAGCGAAGGTTTCCGCACAGTCCGACTCCGGCATCGATGACCAGCACTTTCTCGTCCCCTACGATCACGCCCACAGTGAGTCTGTGCACCACGGAGATGTTCTCCGTGACAATGAATACCCGCGGGGAGACCTGTTCGTGCCCGAAAAGACTTACAGTATTGATGTCGTAGCTGCCCTCCGGGTCTACGAGTTCCACATTATATACCAGAAGGGTATTGCCGTGGATGCGGAATCTTCTGGTTGCCTGCCGCGGCTCAGTTTGCGGTCCGAAGATGCCGATCATAGGCACATCGCCAACAAAGTCGCCGCGATAAAGATCATCCGCCGCGCCAGCCAAATCCTTCACCACCCCAATTTTCTGGGGCAGCGGGAGGTGCCCGGAGTAAAATGTCACATCATCACCCACGATCCCGGCAAAACGCCGCACCGTCTCGGCAAAATCCTTATATTCCTCCCTTGACAGGCGGCTGATGTGGGTATCTGCGTTGATGGCATCTCCCGTCAGGCAGTATTTCTCTTTCCGATTGAAAAAGGCGATGCTGCCCGGTGTATGTCCGGGAACGGCAATTACCTCAATCTTCACTCCCCCGCCCAGGTCAAACACATGACCGGGCTGAATAGGCAGAAAAACACTGTCCTCGTTATGTATGGCATGTCTGCGCCCATACTCAATGACTTCATGGTTGTTGACACTGAATGCCGCAAGATCGCTCTGCCGCCGCTCATAATCCAGTCCGCGGGATACATCGGGAATATCGACGTCACACATATATGCCCGGTCAAACTGCTTGGCGCTTGCGATATGGTCAATGTTATTGTGGGTGCAAACACAGGCAATGGGCTTTTCGGTCCCCACCACCTTTTCGATCTGCTCACGGAAATCGCCGCTCATACCAAGTCCGGCGTCGATCACCAGAATGCTGTCTGCACCGATGACTACGCCGATGCTGAATCGATGCACCATCGAGTACCCTTCTGTAAACAGGATCAGGCTGTCGGACACCTGCTCATGGCTGAAAAAGTTCAAGTAATCATTCTTCATGTGCTGCCTCCCCAAAACAGAACGCAAAATCAGAAAGCTGCTACGACATCTCCGGATTCATTCCGGTAGAACCTGCGCATGAAATCCCAGGCCATGACGAGCATGGATGGCACAGGCATGTGAGACATATTTTCAATGCCTATCAGGCGCAGAGCCAGCTTGCCATCACGATTGTTAAAGTCGGCAATATAGTGGTCAAAGCCGTACAAATGTACCACACCCGTCTTATCGCAGGGGACGCCCAGCTTGGCAACAGCCAGATCCTCGCTGTCAGCAGCAGCAGCGACCTCTTCCGCGGTGGGCTCTTCCACGCAGCAGGAGCGGAGTCTTCTCTGCCAGGAGCGGATACGGCCCGCATTATCGGTAAGCTGGCAGGAGTAGCCGGGAGCCACATTGTCAGCAAAACGGCCGACCGGGAACATGCATCCCATTTCGCACAGGCCACTGATGACGGATATAGGATTGTAGCTGCGGATCAGATCTTCCACCATATCATCGGTGAAGGGCACGGGAATAATGCAGTCACTGGGGTGGGGCAGTCCGGGCAGATTGCCGAGGATAGCTGCCGCCGTGACCAGATCGGGATTGCGCCGTGTGAACTCCAGTGCGAAGTTGCCGTTGTGGGAGTGTCCGGTGGCGTAGACACGGCTGCGGTCGAGGGAGTACATTTTCTCCGCCTCCGCCAGAATATCCACAAACATCTGGTTATTATCGGAGGACTCTCTTGCAAAAATCAGCAGGGCAGCCTCACCCTCTGCGGCAAGTTCAATATACTGATAAAAACTGGCATAGGCGGTGTTCAGCAGGTAGTCGTTGGAATAGTTTACCTCCTGGAAAAGCAGTATCACGGGAAGCGGGCCGCTGTCGTTCTGTGCCGGTGTAAAGGACACCCAGCGATGCCCCTTATAGTCGTGTTCTTCGCACACTACGCCCATATCGCAGAATCTCTTAAGAAGTGCAGGATCCTTGGGGCCATCATAATCGAACTGGATCGCCGCTGTCTGCGCGATCACCCTGCCCTGCTCGCTGCGGTAGATCCTCTCCTTATCTATATCGGCGCTTGAACTGTTTATCATAAAGAGCCAGGCATCTCCGCGCTTCTGCCAGTACCCGTCCATGGAAATTGCGGGGATCCCGGCGCTGCCGATGGATTTCACCTCGGCATCCAGTCCGAAATCACTGGGAGATTTTCCGTTGCGCTCCAGTACGGACACATCCAGCCAGATGCGTTTGGTATCCACAGGGAAGAGATCCTGTGCCTCATTGACCGCGCCACGGTATTCATAGACACCGGGTACGGCTCCGGTGAGGAAGATCACCGCCATATTGTCCTTTGCTGCGGCTGACACCACATCAGCGTAGGCCATGACCGTATGCATAGCCCAGTACTTATCCTGATAGTTCTCCCGATGTATCACAAAGATAGCAGGGATACGGTTTTCACGATCCTGATAGGCGCTCAGCGGAACCATGGAGACCCAGCGGGTACCGCCCATTTCGCGGCACTCATAGTGTATGCCCTGGGAATCCCAGTAGTCGATCAGTGCCTGCACATTGTAGCCGAAGGTTTTGTTGCTGTACTCAGCCTCCACTCCCCTATCCTTGTAGAGACTGTCATCGGCGGGCATGTCCGCGCCGCCTTCCTCCTGGCTGATATAAAGCATGAGCTTCTCCAGCGGGGTCTGGGAACCAGGGCGCAGGGCCTTGTCCCATGAATCATAATGGGGATAAAGAAACGCAGAATTCATCGCATTTTCTCCTGTTTTTCAATGTAAGCGGATAAATAAGAAATTCATCCGTCATATTTCTGTTCTTCCGATTAAATCTTGTATGCGGAGGAGCTGTAACACTCCTCCGCATGTTGTTTACTCTCAACGGCCCAGATTCAGGCCGCCATTCAGTTCGAAAACCTGCCCGGTAATATAGGAACTTTCCTCACTGGCGATAAAGCAGATGGTGTCTGCCATATCCTTGTCATTGCCAATGCGGCCCAGAGGGATCACAGGAAGGCGCGCGCTCAGATCAGGTGTTCCTTCTCGAATGCCCTCGACTCTGGTGATAGAGCCCTTGGCGATGCAGTTGACGGTGATGCCCTCGCTCGCCAGATGAGCCGCAGCAGTCTTGCACAGGGCCAGCACGGCGCCCTTGCCGATGGCGTTTTCAATACTCTCGTAGGTTCCGCCGCGGATAGCATCCGTGGTGGTCATCAGAATGATACGGGGACCCTTGCTCTTTCTCAGATAGGGAAGCGCCGTCTGTATGCTGCGCAGTGCACCGCATACGATGTTTGACATATTCTTGAGGACCTGATCCGGGTCTACCGTCTCCAGGGTGTCGATGTGTCCGTTGGCGCCGGTGTTGCAGATGACCACATCAATGGAGCCGAACTGTCTCATGACGGCGTCATAAATGGTCTCGCCCTCTCTCATTTCGCTATCACTCAAGCCGCCCGGCCACACAGCCTTGCCCGGATATCCGGCAGCCTCGATCTCTTCCTGAATCGCTTTCGCATGGCCCGGATTGTGGGTCATCATGACTACATTCATGCCGCCCTTACAGAGCTGGCGCACGGTTTCCACTCCGTCACCGGAGGTGGCACCGGAAAAGAGGCATGTTCTGCCTGCCAAAGTCTGCATCGTTAATCCTCCTTAACTATTAAAGGAATCTGCCGTCCTGAGAAAGCCAACTATCAAGATAGTCAAACAGCACCTTCTCGGTATCGCCCCATTTAGGATCGATAGCATTGAAGTTATGGCTGGCGCCCTCTACAAAGCCGATGGTCTTGTCTTCGGCTGCAGAGTTGTTGTAAATATTCTCCGCTGCCAGATACTCATAGCCGCCGGTCATGCCCATACACAGAGTGGGAGCGTGGACGAAACGAATGTTGCCGGGAGTACAGTCGTAGGTGTTCTCCCACAGGATGCCCTCAGCACCGTCCTCCTTGAACATATAGTCCGCACCGGCGATAACAGCACGGTTAGACAGGAATTTCTTCACTGTGGTAAACTCGGACGCAAAGCCGAAGCGATCCACCATGGAACGGCTTCCGCGGGGCGGGCGGACGGAATAGACGATCTCGTTGGTTGCGGAACCGTCGGCATGCAGCAGCATATGCTCTTTCTTGGTATGGCTGAAGATGGACAGGTCCTCGGGGAAGAGCTTGTTGACCGGAGCGAGCTGGGCACCGCCTGTTATGACAAGAGGCTCATCGTCCACATACAGGCCCTTGCCAGCCTGGATAGCATGCAGGCGCTCAAGAGCGTTTTTGATGATGCGATTGTTGCGCTCACGCTGGGCGGCCAGATACTTGCGGATAAAAGCCTCAGAATAGTGGGCGCCTGCAGGGTCGAAGCCGTTTTTAGGATCGAAAATGTCAAGTTCCGGATCCAGCTTGCGGCCGTTCCCCTCCTCCACGACAGCGGGGTCAATGGAGAACAGGGTCATGGAGCCGTTGCCCCAGTTGGAGTCCAGCGCCATGAGTCCGTCGGCAGCCGGGATGTCCTCACGAATCTCCGAGGGATAGAGGAAATTCTCCTGACGGAAGAAGTCAGCGCCCTTCTCGGCCATAGCCTGATAGGCACTCATCAGAGTGGCGCCGCCGCTGTGGCCCATAAGGACAATCTTCTCCACGCCCCGAATCGACTTCAGGAATCGATAGACATTCTTAATGCTCAGGATCTTCTGATCCAGCGTGCCATCCGCGGGCTTGCCGCCGAATGTGATATAACCGCGCTTGGCCAGCTCACCTGCAATATTAAATGTACCGTAATCGCCATCAGAGTGGACAACGATCACGCCGATTTTGCTTTTTTCACACTTTACAATTGGCTCATACAGAATTCCGTGCTGATCGCGGCCAATTTTTACATAGGTATCACGAATAGGAAATCCTGCGTTCAGATAGCCGCCTGCGGTGGCCTCAAGGATTCCTTTATTGGGATCAAATTTCAGCATTGCTTGTTTTCCTTTCTCTTCTGATGACATTACCCGGCGCTGCGACCGTCAGAGATCGCAGGCCGCCGGGTAGCGTCAGAAAGTTTTAGTTTTTCCGCTCAGAAGCGGCCGTCCGCCAGCAGCCAGTCGGCCATGTAGTCGACAATGGCGTTCAGGGTGTCGCCAAACTCGCCGGGGAACTTCTCCGCCTTCTTCTCGGGCAGGAACATATGGTGAGCGCCGGACAGGAAGACGATGCTCTTATCCTGGCTCTTTGCAGCGTTGTAGGTCATCTCGGTATTGATGAACTCGTGGCTTGCGGTATTGCCCTGGCACAGCAGAGGCACGGTAATGCCCTGTACGTTGGCACGGGTGCTCATGGGGTTGAACTCCATGTTTTCGCCCCACATATAGCTGGAGTCATATCCGAAATCGCCGAACTTGCGCTCGTCGGAGAGCATGGAAACCACGGTCGTGCTGGTGGAACCCATACGGTACCGGTTGGATGCCGGAGAATCGCTGCGCAGGCGCTTGGTAACGATGACCTCGTTGGTGATGCTGCCATCGCCGTGAAGCAGGGGGTGAGCTTCCTTGGTGCAGCCGAGAAGGCGGGTATCCTGGATGAACAGCTTATTGGAGCTGCTGCCGCCGCCGGAGCCGGGAAGCAGGATGGGCTCATCGTCAACGAAGCGGCCCTTGCCCTTCTGAATCAGCTCATAACGCTCCTTACAGTAGTCAATCAGATCCTGATAATACTTAACCTGAGCCTTCTGGAAGCGAGTGATGAACTCCTGAGAATACTCGGAAGCATCCTTCTTATAGCCGTTTTCCGGATTATAAATATCCAGCTCGGGGATACGGGTCCACCCGTCCTCATGGCCTACCACAGCAGGATCCATGGCCAGCATGTCCATAATGCCGTAGTTGGCGTCCAGCAGCATGAGACCGTCTGCCTTGGGCAGGGCGGGCATCTCAGGCACCGGGAAGAAACGGTCCGGGGTACGGAAACGGTCCACGCCGTTTTCCGCGATGTACTGATAGCTGCTCATGAGGCAACCGCCGTTGGAGTGGCCCATCAAGACCAGCTTTTCCACGCCGGGGTAATTCTTCATGAACTCTACCACGGAGCCCACGTCCTGCATCCGAGTCCAGTGGTCGGCGCGGGGCCCCATCATTCCGCCGCCGTTGGGATTGGCGCCCGCGGTAATGAATCCGCGCTTAGCCAACTCCACCATGGGGGGGAATGCCATATAATCGCCGCCGTGCATGGCGAGAACAGCAATGCGGCTGTTCTCATTTTTCACCTTGGGCTGGTATACCGCGATGGGAACGCGGCGGCTGTTCTTGTAATACTCTGATCTAGTCTCAAACAGTTCTCTCATTATGTTTTCCTTTTACAAAAAGCAGGTTCTGCCTCTTTACAACGTTTTAGCATCCTCCGCAAATGCAACAGAAATCAGCGCAGTGAGCCTGTCTCGTATATCAGGCTGAAAATATATGGCAGAGTCTTCAACACCATCCAGATACTCTTCCCTGTAACGGGGACTTGCCCAGGACAACAGGAAGCTGTTCATCAGCCGGGCACAGAGGCGATGAAGTTCAACGGAGCCTTTCCTCCGATTCTCTTCATCACGGCACCAGGTAAGTACCGAGCCGCTGATGATCATCTGAAGGTCTACCTTAATGAATTCGATAAGACTCCCCTGATCGATGCTTCGGTTTCTGCCGTTGGGCACCATATAGCCATCGGCAAAGCCTTTGAGGATCGCCGTCTCCATCAGGCTCTTCCCATACAAAGACCAGAAGATATCCTCACCGCTGCTGTGGTACACAGCGCTGACCGTCTGCCAGCCAAACTGCTCAAGTATCGTCAGATACAGGAAGGCAGGCCAGATCAGATCCTCGATGTAGTTGCCCGTATTGTAATCGACAAGCCCCAGAAGCTGATCCATCAGCCGCTCCACCGTCAGTTTGCAGTACTGGTAGACCAACTGCTCCTTACTGCCGAAGAAGTGGTAGACGGAGCTGTAGGCTACGCCGGCCTGCTCACAGATGTTGCGCATGGTCAGATACTCATATCCATGCTCACGCAACATCACGCCAACGGCAGCATAGACCTTGTCCATAGTCTGCTGGCTTTTAATCTTTCGGGGAAGAATGATATTTCCCGCCGGTATCTGTTTTGCTGTGCTTTGAACGCTCATATTGACCTCACTTACATAAGAAGGAATTATTGTGTCTGTCGTTTATTTTATTTAATTTATCGGCCAAAGTCAATAAATGAATTACTTTTTAACAACTGAAAGTACAGAATTCCTTCTTATGTCCATTTTTCAACGGGTCAGTTAATCTCGTTTACTCTGCAGCAGGAGACGAAGTGATTGGGCGCAACCTCCCGCAGTTCCTGAGGCTGATTGCATGCCTCAGTGGCGTAGGGACAACGAGGCGCGAAACGGCAACCCGGCTTCGGATTGATAGCAGAAGTGATTTCGCCCTTCAGCTCCGCGCGCTTCATGGGACTGTAAATATCCGTGGAAGGAATCGCCGAAAGCAATGCCTTGGTGTAGGGGTGCAGAGTATTGGAGAACAGCTCATTCTTCGGGCATTTCTCCACCATCTGACCCAGATACATAACCATGATGTCATCGGAGATGTGCTTCACGACGGAAAGGTCATGGGTGACGAACATATAAGCCAAGCCCATGGAATCCTGCAGATCCATCAGCAGGTTCAGAACCTGAGCCTGGATCGAAACGTCCAGAGCGGAGACCGGTTCGTCGCACACGATGAACTGGGGGTTAAGCGCCAGTGCTCTGGCGATACCGACGCGCTGGCGGCGGCCGCCGTCCAGCTCATGGGGGTATGCCTGTCTGAGACGATAGTCAACGCCAACCAGGTCCATGAGTCTGTTAGCCTCTTCACGAGCCTGCTTGCGGCTGTGGAAGTGCTTACTGTTCATCATGGGCTCGATAACGGTGGTCTCGATACGCTGGCGGGGGTTAAGGCTGGAGTAAGGATCCTGGAAGACGATCTGCATCTTCTCACGCAGCTGACGCAGTTTGCTGCCGCTGACGTTGGTCACGTCCTCTCCGTTCAGGAACACTTTACCGTCTGTAGCGTTCTGCAGATGAATGATGGTACGGCCCAGAGTGGACTTGCCGCAGCCGGACTCTCCAACCACGCCGATGGTCTTGCCTGCATCCAGAGTAAAGGTGATGTCGTCCACCGCATGGTTTTCACCAGCGGGTACCTTAAAGTATTTTTTCAGATTTCTGACATCCAAAAGATGTTCTGCCATCGTTACGCCTCCTTATCTCTCATGATGCAGCGGATCTTGTGGTTCGGAGCGATCTCCTTCTCGGGGATCACGCCACTGCGACACGCATCCGTAGCGTAGGGGCAGCGCGGTGCAAATGCACAGCCGTCGGGAAGCCGTGTGGGATCCGGCATTGTTCCGGCAATGGGGGTCAGCCGTTCAGAGTTGTCATTCATGTTGGGCAGTGCGCCAAACAGGCCGATGGTGTAGGGGTGAGTCGGATGCAGGAAGATAGCCTCCTTGGATCCGTACTCAATGATCTGGCCGGAATATACGATTGCCACATTGTCACAGTTCTGTGCAACAACACCCAGATCGTGGGTAACCAGGATCATAGCGGTGTTCAGCTTGTTACGCAGCTCACGGATCAGGTCCATGACCTGAGCCTGAATGGTAACGTCCAGCGCTGTGGTGGGCTCATCCGCCAGCAGTACCACCGGGTTACAGGCCAGCGCCATGGCGATAACCACGCGCTGCTTCATGCCGCCGGAGAATTCGAAGGGGTACTCCACCATACGGTTGGGAGCAATACCTACCATCTCGAACATTTCCTTGGCTCTCTCCTCGGCCTGTTCGGGAGTAAAGTCATTGTGAAGCATGAGACCTTCTATGATCTGCTTGCCCACCTGCATGGACGGGTTCAGAGCAGTCATAGGATCCTGAAAGATCATGGCGATCTTAGCGCCGCGGACATCCAGCATCTCCTCTTCACTCAGATCGGTCAGGTTCACGCCGTCCATCCAAATGTCGCCGCCTGTCATCTTTGCCGGAGGATCGGCCAGGATTCTCAGGATGCTGCGGCAGATGGTGGTCTTTCCGGCGCCGGTCTCGCCGACGAGAGCCAGGCTCTCGCCCTTCTCCAGTTTAAAGGAGACACCGTTTACCGCCTTGACGATCTGCTTGTTTGAGGTGTAGATAACTTCAAGATCTTTTACCTCGAGGAAAGGCTTATCAGCCTTTTCACCATAGGTGTCATGAAGAGAGCTCTTTGTGCGGTTTCCGTAAACGCGCATATAGTCTCTTCTCTGCTGAGGGGTAACTCTCTTTACATCTTTTGCCATTGTTCCCTTCCTCCTCTCTCAGTCTCTCAGCTTCGGATCCAGCGCGTCGCGCAATCCGTCGCCGATGAGGTTGAAGGACAGAACCAGTACCGCGATGAATAGGCCGGGCCAGAGGAGAAGATGGGGATAAAGACGGATGTACTGACGGCCGGCGTTGAGCAGGGCGCCCCACTCAGGAGTGGGAGGCTGCACGCCCAGGCCGATGTAGGCCAGGCCGGCTGCGCCGGTCACCGCACCGCCAATGCCCATGGCAATGGAGATGATAAGGGGCGAACAGGCGTTGGGGAAGATGTGCCGCAGCATGATGGACAGCTTCGAGCAGTTGATAGCCTCAGCAGCCTCAACATACTCGCGGCCCGATTCCTTAAGGAACTGGGCACGGGTCTGGCGACACTTGCCCGGGATACCACCCACGGAAAGCGCCACAACCGTTTGCCAGAAGCCGCCGCCGAAAATCGTAGCAATCAGGATCGCCAACAGCTGTTGGGGAATTGCCTGCCAAACCTCCATAACGCGCATGATGATAAGCTCAGTCATGCCGCCGAAGTAACCGGCAACGGCTCCGCACAGAACACCAAGTGTGGTGTTCACGATAGTTACAAGCACGCCGATAAGCAGGCTGTAGCGTCCGCCGTAAAGCAGACGGCTCAGAAGGTCGCGCCCCAGCGCGTCGCAGCCGAGAGGATGTACGGAATTGGGGGTTGCGAAGGTAGCGTTCAGGTCCATCTCATTTTCACCAAAGGGTGCAACGAAATCAGCAAATACGATGCAGAAAACCATGATCGCCAGAAGGGTGACGCCGATTTTTGCGCCGGGGCC
The DNA here is from genome assembly GCA_045605145.1 of Oscillospiraceae bacterium. Lineage (GTDB taxonomy): Bacteria > Bacillota > Clostridia > Oscillospirales > Oscillospiraceae > CAMNAO01. The sequence goes on from JAZUPH010000026.1 coordinate 29,315, forward strand.
TTTCACCGTACGCTTGCACAGATCCACAAACAGGCTGGTCCGCTGCTGCTTTTCCTGAGGCTCGGAAATAATGGATTTGGTTTTAATTTCATTCATGGCTTACTTCCTCTTTCCGCTGGCGTAAGCAGCCTTGATACGAGGGTCAATGAACCCGTACGTAATGTCGGTAATCAGCATGACGAGAGTGGTGAAGGCACACATGAAGACCGCAGTTGCACGGACCACGGGATAGTCACGGGTCTGGCTGGCGGAGAGCATGTAGGCGCCCACTCCGGGGATAGAGAAGATATTCTCCGTAATTGCCGAGCCGCCGATCAGGTGAGCGATGGCTCCGGAGAAGCTGGTGATGATGGGCATCAGTGCGTTGGGCAGCATATGGGAATAGGTCACCGTACGCTCAGGCACGCCCTTTGCGCGGGCGGTGGTTATGTAATCCTCACGGAAAACCTCCATAATGGCCGAGCGAACCTGTCTGGCGTTCATGGCGATACCGCCCAAAGCGCCCGTTATAACAGGTAACACAAAGCCCTTCCAGGAGTCAATGCCGAAGACCGGCAGCCAGCCCAGCTTAACGCAGAAGACGGAGATGCACATCAGTGCCAGCCAGAAACCGGGAACAGATACCAGGACCATACAGATCATCATAACAAGACTGTCCTGCCATCTGCCGCCGTGCAGGCCGGCGAAAATGCCCAGGAAAATACCAACAGGGGCATTGATAAGCAGCGCCAAAACATTGATGAGCAATGTGCGGGGGATTCTGGAGAACAGTTCCGGCCAAATAGGCGCGGAGTACTGCCAGGAGTCGCCGAAATCCAGTCTGACAAAAGCATTGAACATGAAATCCCAGAGCTGGACAAGATAGGGACGGTCAAGTCCCCACAGGTGTGTCAGGTACTCGATGTCGGCAGCAGAGGCCGTGTTGCCCAGCTTGAAGCGGGCAGGATCATCGGGGCTGAGGTACAGCAGCGTGAAAATCACGAAGCCCACCGCGATAAGTACCAGCACCGTATAAAGAAGACGGTTAATTACAAATTTAAACATAGCTTCTCTCCGTTGCTATTTATGTGGAAATGCCGCCCACCTGCTGATGGGCGGCGTTCCGTAAGTGAGCTAAAGTTTTGCCTTATTCGATGCTGTGATTAATCCAGATAGTAGTTGCAGGCGTTCCAGGCAATCTCGCCGCCCTTGTATGTGAAGACGAGCTCCGCACACTTGTTGGTGTAGACATAGTTGGTGTAGGTGCCGCAGCATGCCTTCATGTAAGCGTTCTCTACGATGTAGCGGCTCATTGCAGCAGTGGCTTCAGCACCGGCGTTAGCCTGGGTGTTGGCGTTTTTGAAGAGTCTGTAGAGCTCATCATCGTTCTGGAAGCCAAGGCTGTCTGCATAGCCGATGTGAGGCTCGGTCTGGAAGTCGACGCGGCCCAGAGGACGGTTGATGCCGGCCACCAGAGCGCTGCCGCCCATGGTACCAAAGAGGTAGATGTCCCACTTGCTGGGATCGGGCAGGTATGCCTCAGACTGGTTGGACTCACAGGAGTTGATCTCAGTCTTAACGCCGAGAACCTCCCAAAGGCCCTGCATGACCTGAGCCATGTTGACCTGTGCCTCGTTGGTGGAGCAGAGGATGCTCAGGGACTCGCCGTTGTAGCTGCCAGCGTCCTTAGCCTTCTGCAGGTACTCCTGAGCCTTAGCCAGGTCGTACTGAGTCTGCCAGTTGACATCTTCATCCAGGGAGGGATCAAAGTCGGTCTGGCCGTTGGAGCCGAAGCCCTTGAGTGCAAAGTAAGTGGTGCCGGCGCCGATAGCAACGGACTCACTGTTAAGAGCGTAGGACAGAGCGATACGGAAGTTGATATCGTTGCCGGGATGGCCCTCATAGCAGTTGTAAATTACGCCGTACATGGTGGAGGAAGCAGCACGATAGATGTTGTATCTGTCAGCATAGGGGCCGCCCTCAGTGAACAGCTCCAGGTCGTCAGTGCTGACGCCGCTGCCGATATCCGCAGCGCCGGTAGCAAGAGCGTTGATTCTCTGCTCAGCTTCCTTGATGATGGGGATACGGATGGTCTGGATGTAACGCATCTGAGAAACGGGGCTCAGGCTCTCGTCATCCTGCCAGTAATTGTCGTCTGCTTCAACAACGGCCTCAGAGCCGGAGACGAAGGAAACCAGCTTGTAGGGGCCGGTAGCCACAGGGCTGGAATCATAGTTGCCGCTCTCATAGCCCTTCTGGGAGAAGACGGTGAAACGATTGAAGGGATGCTCGCAGGGGTTGAGGGTCTGCATCTCGTTGTAGTCCATATAGAAGCGGACCTTGTAGGTGTCAATAGCCTCGCACCAGATGAAGGACTGATACTTGAAGACCTTACCGGAAGCGATGTCTACACTGTAGGAGAACACAACGTCATCAGCGGTGATCTCGTTGCCATCCCAGTCATGGATGTAGTCATAGATCTCGAACTCAAAGATGTCAGCGTGACGGGCGCCTTCAGTGCCCTCAGCCGCCTCGGTGACGGACTCAGCAAAACGCTCATCCTCACCGTAGTTGAAGACGTACCAGCCGTCGCCAACATGAGTCTCGGTCTTGACCATGATCCAGTCGGACCAACCGGTAACAGCGTTGTTGTAGCCAAGAGACTCAAAGATGAAGTTGGACAGGGCCTTCTTGGTCATATAGGCGCTGATGGACATATCTGCGAAATCGTTGTTGTTGGGGAGAATGAGCTGGGGGAAACGCTCGCCGGATTCCTTGGTGGTCTTGCGGGTGGTGTCTACTTCTTCAGCGGTAGATACCTCTTCGCCGGCCTGGATGTGCTGGACGGTCTGGTGGAAAGCCGGGCACCCTACGGCACCGTGCCAAGCGGCAACGCAGCACCTATTGGTGCGATAGACATCGCCACCATGAAGGAGATCCGTCCCCCCAAGCCCAAGAAAGACTCCCCCGCCGGCGGATACGCACTGGAGGATCTTAGCTTCGAAGAGGATGACGAGGACGAGAACGAAATCCCCCGCTATTTCTGACAAACATTTAAATAATTTCCGAACAGGAGAAACAGTATGGGACGCTACTACAACGAACATTACAACTATAAGGACATCGGCCTTTGGGACGACGAAGCCTGGAAGGATCGCGGCAGCATCATGGGCCCTCTGGCCGCAGCACTGGTCAGAGAGAGCCGGGCACAGCAGGAAGCCGCAGGCACCCTGTCGTTGGATCGCTTCGCCGGACGCACCGATGAAGAGATGCCCGCACCGGCACGCGCCCCCTTCTTCCGGGATGTACTGGAGGAGTGGAAGGCCCTCGGCCTTCAGTTTGTCAGCGTAGGCATGGTGGATCTCGCCATGGTGCCTATGAGCGTTATGCGCCGGGAAAACCACAGTCCCAGGGTATTGCTCGTCCCCTTCTTCGCAGACAAAAAACACCCCCACTGGGCCATGAATGTGATCGAAGCCAATCGGGAACTGCTGCTTCGGGCCGCAGCCGAGGAAGTTTTTGTTCTTTTCCAGATGATGGGCCCTCCCAACGGCAGTATGATGCAGGAGACCGGCCTGGAGGCGGAAGGCCTTTTCAAAGTGACGCTCTCCCCCATGTATCTTGATCTTCATCTTCTGACCGAGGCGGGAAAGACCATCGCCGACATTCCCGGCGTGGATGCGGAGCAGTTTGGTCCGATCCAAAGTTTCCTGGGACTTGATGTCGTTGAGGTCACCCAGCTCTGGCAGGCCTCCTTGGGACACCAGTACACAATTAACAAAATTTACACCTCTACCCCCCACGATCCTAAGAACCCCCGTCCCAGCCAGGGCGTGCCGGGCTATGACGAGGGTATGCACCGTCACTCTACCGCAGGCCGGATGCAGGCGGAGAGTATGCTGCTTGAACATAAATTCCGCTCTACCCGTGATCCCGAACTGCAGGCGGCACTTAAAGATCGCGGCCTGCGCTATGAAGAGCATCCTATCGACGATTTTGGATTCTGGTTCAGCATCGTGCCCGAGTCGGTTTACACCAAGCCGGAGGAGAAGCTGCCCCTGCTCGTAATAATGAAGGAGCCGCGCACATCCATCCCCTTCATGAACCTTACCGCCATGCAGTTTTACGCTCCGTTTTTGGAGATCGCTGCCAACGGCGAGTTTATGACTATGTTCTTCGCTTTTGAGCACCCGGATGACAACGACATTCTGGCGGATCTGATCGAACGCTGCGCCACCGAATACCCGGTGGACCGCTCCCGTATCTACATCACAGGTCAATCCCATAACGGATACTACGCGCTGGAGTTCTACCGCCGCCACCCCAAGCTGATCGCCGCCGCGGCAACCCTTGCCGACCCCATCTCGCTGGAGGTGGGTGCCCTCATCACCAATTACGGCGAGGACTTCATCCCCGAGAGTTTCGCGCAGTTTGACCTGCCCCTTATCAACATTAACGGCCAGCTGGAGAACAAGATGACCACCACTCCCGCAGGCAGTCCGGAGCATCGCCTCCATGCGAAAAATTATGTCCGCCGTCTTCAGGCTTTCAGGGCCAAAAACCGCTACACTGTTGATGAGGTCATGGCCGCCCGCAGCAGCGGTGACTATGTAACCCGGACCAACGGTATCCCCGCCGATCGGACCGAGGTGCAGTACCACCTGGGAACAGAGCTGTATTTATCCGATGTTATGAATGAGGATGGACGCTGGCACCTGCGCTTTGTCACCATTGAAAATACCCCCCACATGATCATGCCTCAGATGGGCGAGGTCGCGTGGAGCTTTATGAGGCGCTTCGCCAGGGATCCGGAGACCGGTGCCGTGATCGAGCGCTACTGAGGCCCACGCAAGAGCCGCGGAGATTCCTCCGGAGAAATGCGAATCCCTGGACACTACGCGCCGGATCGGACTTCGCGCTGTACTGATGCACTCTACAGGCAGAGGAACCGTCACAGGATTAATCGGCAGCTGTATATATATGAACGAGCGAACACCTCCTTCCCTCACTGCCGCCCACCCTCGCCCGCACGGTCTTTTATTCCCCAAAAAGATGACCCGCTCTTTTGAGCGGGTCATCTTTTTGTATCCGGAGGATCGGCATCACACCGATGGCAGGTAAAGCCTAAGCTCTGCCCCTTAATATCCGGTATAAACTTTTATTGCCTTGCTGATATACTCAGCAGTTCCGTCACCGTGTTTATCAATGTTGGTTTTGAAGCGTTCGTCCGCGACATACATTTGACCGAGACCGGCAAAAATCTCATTTGTGCAGGTGTAGTAGTTCTCGGTGATATATTTCCGGAGCTTTTCCGCAAGAGCCTGCGCTTCGGCGGCATCAGGTGCCGCGCCGTTTTTCATGCATGCCGCGAACTCTGCCAGAATACCGTCCATCCCCTGGGATAGACTATTCCACTTGTCCTTTGAATAATCCGCCGTTTTCCCGACATGCTCCCTGTATACCTCGGTTTTTCCCCATCTTTCTTTTACTTCGCTCTTGTAGTTTTCAAATTCGCTGTTATCAAAAGCCTTCATAACAGTTGCTCCTTTCGCTGCGCCGTTAATGGCGGAAATCAGTCTTTCCAGGCGCTCTTTCTTGAGTATGAGAAGTTTTTTCTGCTCATTGAGCGCCTTTTCCCTGTCGTAGTTTGGTGAGGATAAAATTTCGCGGATGCTTTTCAACGGAAAATCCAGCTCACGGAAAAAGAGTATCTCCTGCATACGAACAAGTGATTTATCATCGTAAAAACGATAGCCCGTTTGCTCGTTTACAGACGCGGGAATCAGCAATCCTATTTCATCATAGTAGCGTAGTGTGCGCACACTCACGCCCGTGAACTCGGCGAATTCTTTGATCTGCATTTTCATCTTATCACCCCACAAACAAGAGTATAAACTATACCGCTGCGTGAGAGTCAATAGTATTTTTGATAATTGTTGATTGATGTGCAATTACTATGGGTCCGGCTCATACAGCATAACGCGCGGCGGCTAAGCCCCATGTTTTTGGCGGCGGTAGCAAGCCCCCGCCCTACGGCAAGCCCGTGGCGGGAAATGTATTCTTGGCGGGACGGGGATACGGATTGCCACGGCACTTCGTGCCTCGCAATGACACGCAAAATCGCAGCGCGTAGGGGCGGATAGTATCCGCCCGAAATCCGTTCCGTGCGCACCGCACTGCCTCCAAAAACAAAACAACGGCGGGAGCAAGCCCACGCCCTACGGCAGGGACGGATCACGAACGCACCCCTTCCACCACGCTTCGCGCGGTCCCACTCCCCCTCTGTCAGAGGGGGAGGCTTTGCGGCGCGGTGTAAATTTTGAAAAACACCCCGATGAACTCAATTTTGCCGGGGGGGGATTGCGTTGGTTGGTGGGGAGCGGAATCAGAGGGGAAAGGCCATGTGCAACACAGAAGAACCGTCCCCCTGTGTTCCTTCATGTCTTAAATCAACCAATACCTTGCTCTTTTCGATAATCCACAATTGTTTTATACGACAGGGACGACAGGCGCACAGCTGTTGTATTGTCAAAATCAAGAACGAGGAACTTATTTTGGTTCATAACTCCATAAAAGTAGCTATGTAAAATTTTCTTTAAAAAAGATACATCTCTGGGGGAAAAGAAAACACAAATAACGGTTTGATAATTCTGCAAGTTCGCAGAAGCCGCATATGCAGCGATAATCATCTCCGATATTTCATCCCATTTATACAAAAACACCTTGCGGCCGCAATAAACTGCGATTCCCTCTTCATTAGCTGTATACTTTTTGCTTTCAAATGTGTTTGCCTTGAATGCAAATACAACAAATTGCAAACCTATCGCCAGAGGGAGCGAAAGAACAAATAATTGAAGCCAAAATCTCAGAATACTAAAGTACAAGCTGAAGTCGTATTCTGCCAGAAAGGAGATAAAGACGCACGCTCCCGCTATTAAAAGCCCTATGCCAACCGGCAGGTAAAAATAACGGGCGGCGCCTCTTCCAAATTTACTAATCGAGGTAAAACGACACTCATTCATAAACATAAACCACCTTCCCTCACGCAGTCAGAGCAACAGAAAAAACTGTTTTTGACATTGAGACAGTAGAAGACAAAGGATTTCGCGAACTAAGCAAGTTTATAACTCCATTTTGAGCAGCAACACTGATAATTTCGGTATGAGCCCCTGTCATCAGTCCCCCAGCAAATGAAGTTACACCCACGGCGAATCCGCTCTCAATAGCTACAGGAATCTTTGTCCCAAGGTATGTTCCAAACCCAGAAATAATTCCTGCAACAATTCCTGCTCCAACTCTTTGCCAGGTGGCGCCTTCTGTTTTAGCTGCAGTCACAGTTCCTGAAACAACACCGACTACAACTGATGCAACAACCGCTACGGTTCCGCCCGCTGCGCCTCCTACCGCGGCAACAGCACCAGTAAAAGCACCAGTTGCTGCCGCGCTTAATACACCAGCTCCTGTCACAGGAGTCTCGTTAATGCCGCAAGAAACTATGTAAGAAACTGTGTTGATAATTGCACCTGCAATAGCACCCCCTATTGCAGCGCCGATGATGGTACCAATTGCAAGTCCAAATAGTTGTCCGCACTCATCAACAAACATCACTGGATTATTGCCACAATACGCATACATATTGAACCCGATGACACCCTGCCCGGTGCTTGCAAACGCGTCCGCAGAGATAAACCTACCCACCTGCGGGTCATAGTACCTGCTCTGCAGATAGTAGAGCCCAGTCTCGGTGTCGTAGTAGTAGCCGCGGTAGCGCAGGGGGTTCGCCGCGCCTACAGTGGACGCAAGTGAGCCGGTGGTGCCGCCGCTTGCGGATGACGAGGGAACGGTTCCCCGTCCTATTTGCACCGCTCAAATTGCCGCCTTCATCAAGACAATGATCCGTCACCTGTCTTATATGTTGCGCATTAACCGTCCCCCTGTGTTATGTTTTGTCTACAATTGTCCAACTAAATAGTGCGGCTAATTCATCGTAGCAATCACAACAGATCCAGCTATTACTTAGCTGCTCATAATACCCTTTTTGAAGATCACAAGGATGTCTACTGAATCTTGCCCAACACAATTCGCAATGAGCATGCGCCCCAGCAGCGCCGACAAACGACTTGAAGGCAAGTGCTTTGTTGTGTAGGTAAGCTTTATTTTCATACTCGATAAGATACCATTCTTTGTCCATGAACATTCCCCTTCGTCAATTAGTCGCCAACTCGATGCGATTAGGAAATACTCGCCACTTGTTCCCAAACTCATCGTTATAATCCCAATGAGGATCTATGCCACCAGGATGATTAAGATCAGGATGCCAAGAGTCCCTACCGCTAGGATTGGCATAGCCGCCCCTTCGACCACCTTGTTCGTCTGGGCCTCTCCACACATATCCAGGGGGTGCCCTTGTGGGATCGTTACCCGGATAAGAAACATTGGGGGTAGTTATCGATGTAGGCCGCGCACCGCTGCTACCGCCTGCTTGATACGCAGGATTACCTGCCGCGCCGCCGCTCGGGTCGCGGTACGGCTCAACATCATCCGGCTCGTCGTCAATAATATCCTCTGCAGTGCTGCCCTGTGTATCCACATACATCACCGGACAATTGAGACAATACGCAAACATATTGTAGCCGAGGACACCTTGTCCGGTGCTTGCATAGGTGTCAGCACTCACAAACCGTCCAACTTCGGCATCGTAGTAACGGGACTGCAGATAGTACAACTCCGTCTCGGTGTCGTAGTAGTACCCGCGGTAGCGCAGGGGGTTCGCCGCACCGACTGTGGACGCAAGCGAGCCGGTGGTGCTAAGCAGCATACCCCAGCTATCGTAGGTATAGCTGACGACGATATTACCGCTTGAGTTCATCAGGCCGATTACATCGCCCTGAAGGTTGGTGATGTAATAGTAGTATTTGTAGGTGCTGTTGCTGTCAGCAGAGTAGCGAACTGCATAGGGGGTACCGTCGGAGGTATACAGGAACCTCAGCACCGTCGTGCCGTACTTCTCCTGCAATAAGGTACTGCCGGAATAGAGGTAACTGTGAGTTACACCGCCCACGGTCTTGCTGTACCTTATGCCGTTTGCATCATAGGTGTAGCTTACGCCAGTGCTGCCATTTGATGCCGCAGTCAGTTCTCTGCCATTGTCCCAGGTAAATGTCCAGCCGCGGTACGATGTGGGATTGCCTGTTTCGTCATAAGTGATGGTCGTCCCGTCGTATTTTGTAAGCTGATCGCGCCATCCGCTGTTGCCGTAGGTATAGGTGTGGCTTGTCCCGTTCTTCGTGGCGGTGAGGATGTTGCCCGCACCGTCATAGGTATAGCTCTCAACCACCGTGCCGCTGCTGTTTTTGACGGTGAGAAGCTGACCCAGAGCATCATAGGTGTAGGTATATGTCCCGTCACTCGTGATGCGCCCCATCTCGTCATAGGTATAATCATAGGACGCCAAGCCGGTAGTGCCTCTTACCACATCGTAACTGGCCACCAATCCGCTGGTGGTGCTGTCCGTTGTCCCGTCCGGCGTTACATAGCTGTATATACAGCTGTATAGCTCAGTGCCGCTTGATGTGGTGTAGGTTCGCTTGCTTACCCGCTCAAGCCCGTCGTACAGTATCGTCTCTGCCCCGCCGGTGACCAGGGTCACACTCTCCAAAAGGCCCGTGAGCTCATCATACACATAGGACATCGTGCCGCTTATGCCGGAGCCGGCATAGCTGGTGGACGACAGCCTGCCCGCCGCATCGTAGGCGGAGGA
>JAZUPH010000027.1:0-7047 GCA_045605145.1 Oscillospiraceae bacterium
CGTCTGCGCCCGGAGAAAGATTCGTGGAGGGGTTTTTGGACAGGGGTTCGATTCCCCTCGCCTCCACCAAAAGAAGAGGAGTGACCGTTTGGTCACTCCTCTTCTTTTCGCTTGGTTGTTCGAAAGAGGGGAATCGAACCCGAGGGCACTTGGCAACACGCCGGTGGCGTGTTGCAACCCGAGGCGGCCTGCCGCGCACGGCAGGTCGATTCCCCTCGCCTCCACCAAAATACAAAACGGCCATCCCTAACGGGATGGCCGTTTTGAAGCTTTTCTATGTATTTTTAAAACCAAATTTCAGGCAATACCGTTACCTTGCGTACAGCAGGCCCACGATCCAGTTTCTGAATCTGCAGGGCAGTAGCTTACAAAGCACACTCAGGCACTTGTAGCCGAAGCCGAGGGTATAAATCGGCTTCACAGATTCTTTGAGTGCGATCTTTGCAATATATCTGCCCGCCGCCTCCGGTGACATGCCGTTCTGTTCATCCTTTTCCATGCCGGCAACACTTCTTGCGATACGGCCGCCATACTCATCGTCGCCCTGAACGGTCTTTTGACGCGCCTGGGTAAAACCGGTACAGATATCGCCGGGCTGAACGCAGGTGACCGTGATTCCATACGGCCCGACCTCATTGGCCAGGGCGCAGGTGTATGATTCCACAGCCGCCTTGGTGGCCGAATAGTAGGTCTGGAAAGGAATGTGCGCCACCGCCGCCACAGAGCTGATGTTGACGATTCTGCCGTTGCCGCTATAGCGCATGTACGGCAGGACGGCCTTATTGACATTGACCATACCAAAGAAATTCACATCAAACTGCCGCTTGGCGTCGGAAAGGCGGGTAAACTCCACCGCACCTGATATGCCGAAGCCGGCGCAGTTTACCACGACATCTATCTTCCCCATCTCCCCTGCCGCCTGTTTGACGGCAGATATGACGGAGTCCTCCTGTGTTACATCCGCGTAGATGTGTTTTACGCCCTCCTGCGGAATGTCCCTGCGGCTGAATTCATACACCACGCACCCGGCCTGCGCCAAGGCGGCGGCGGTGCAGCGCCCGATTCCGGAGCTGCCGCCCGTAACTACTGCAACAATATTATTCATCATTTATCTCCGCAAAAGAATGTTTACAGCCTCACGCCATGACTGATTCGGCGTAGCGGACGGCCTCCATAGCATCGCGGGCATACTTGTCTGCACCGATCATATCCGCATATTCCCGGGTCAGAACAATAGCGCTCATTCGATGTAGAAGAACGGTCCGCTTACAGGCTCCGGAGGGGCAAAATAGTTAATTTCAACAACCTTTCCATCAGGCTGCACCGTCTCACGATAGGTGCTGCCGTCTGCTTCGTAAACCTGTATGTAGTAACAGCTGTCTGCACCGTAGCCGTTTGGGTCAACATACTGCCACTTAACAACGCGCCCCTGTGCGTCATATTCATACTCCCACCAGCTGATATGTTCGCCTGTCCCGGGCTCTGCCGTAATCACCTTTATACAGTTGCCTTCCTCGTCGTATTCATACACTGTGGCCGGCCCCCCGTCCTTAACGCGGTGTGAGACAAGGCGGTTCAGCTCATCGTATTCATAAAGATAGTCAAAGGCACGTCCGTCATCGTATTTGATGGTTATTTTAGTACAGTTGTCGGCGGCATCGTATGTATAAACGTATTCTTTAACCTCTTGTTCGCCGCCGTCACGACGGGTGGTAACCACGGTATCAATGAGACGGCCTGCCTCATCGTGGCTGTAAACACTCAGAGAGCTTCGGTAGTCAGACACAAACTGATATTCCGCAAGCAGCTCGCCTTCATAAGCATAGACTTCAACAGATTCCTGTCTGAGGCGCCAGAAGTAGCGCCGTTCCACTACCCTGCCGCTGTCATCAAGATGTTCATCAATTCTCGTATCCATACCGAAAAGAGCATAGAAGCTGAAAAGATCATTTTCGCACTCATAAAAGCGGTCCCCTGCTTTGAAGGTGCAGCAATCATCCCCAGCAGGATAAACATAGCCCACGGTGCCGTCAGCACGCATTAAGAACATCGGTGTGTAGAATCCGCAGGCCGGCTCCCACGGCAACTCTTCCGCCGCGGTATACTGCTGTGACAGGGTCTCAAGCGCGTCGGCATCGGTGAGGACCATAAGGCCAAAGTCGCACAGCAGATACGCCTCTGTAATATTGTGGATGTCCTTCTGCTCAAAGGCCTGGGTGTTATCAGTTGTGTAAGGCAGATCGGCACCTTCAATTAGGGTAAGGCCCGGGATGGAGCCAATAAGCCGTGTGCGTGCCGCTTCCTCGCGCTGCTCCTGTGTGAGTTGGGGGGCTTCTTCAATCACCTCTTCAGTGGTTAGGCTATCTGCAGAGGTGTCTGCGCCGGATGGGGCATTACCGGGTGTGACAACACCGGGGTCTGCATCTGCGCTGTTTTCCGCACCGTCTTGCGCATCCGCAAGCGCGGCATCCCCGGTTTGCGGTATTTCATCATTCACCGCACGGGTTCCACCTAGGACACCGCAGGCAGCAACAACCACAAGGGCGGCGCATACCACGACGATAGCGGCAGGCTTTTTATATCGCACAATGTTCTTTATCCTGATCTTGGTGTCGCTTTCACCAAAGGCAAGGGGCGTGGGCGCAAATACGCGCTTTCCGCCGGAAAGGGCGAGCAGCGACAGAGAATAGTCAGCTCGGATATCATCGCCGGACACGCGCATTACCGCTTCGTCACAGCTCATCTCCATATCCCGCACGGCAAGAACAAACGCCAGCCATACCAGGGGGTTAAACCAGTGTATGCACAGGGCAATAAAGGCAAAGAGCTTCGTAATATGGTCAAGGCGTCTGATATGGTGCTGCTCATGGCGGATTATATAGCTACGCTCAAGTGTGCCCAATCCGGCCGGCAGATAAATCCGCGGCTTGAAAATTCCCATAACAAAAGGCGTGGAGATGCGATCACACAGATATACATTTTGATTCAGGCGCAGGGCCTCACGCAGACGATGGCGAAGGCACAAGAGGGAGACAAGGCTGTATAGCCCTATACCCACACCAACCGAAAGCCACAGAACGGACAATATCCACGCCAATGATATATTGGACATTCCAGTCTGCGTCGCGTCGCCCCCCGTGGTACCCTGAGCCGCGGTCAGCATCTCATCCCCTGCCGGGCGATATGAAGGCTGGGCAGCGGGGGCGGTAACTGTAACGGTCTGCCGATCCGTATGCGGCTGTGCAGCGGTGTGGCTGTCATCCGCCGGACTAATCCCCGTCTGCATCGCTGTGCCCACCGTTTCCCCAAGGCCGGGCACAATGGCAATAGGGCTTTCAATAGTCACAGGGCAAAGCAGACGCAGAAGCACGACCGCCCACAATACATAAGAAAATACCCTTGGTGCGCGGCGCAGCAACAGCCGGACAAGCAGCACACAGAGGATGACCAGCGACGCCGACACACTCATCGTCAAAACTGACGAGAATATGCGTGGTAACACCCCCTCAGTCCCGGCAAAGAAGTCTGCAATCGATCCATATATTCCGTTCATATTATCATCCCTCTCCCCTGTGGGCGTCAATGAGCTTTTGCAACTCATCTATCTCTTTATCGGAAAGCCTTTTGCGGGCAGTAAAAGCCGCGAGGAAGCGGGGCAGCGAGCCGGAAAAGGATTCATTTACAAATTCTTCGCTCTGCATTGAGTAAAAATTCTCTCTCGACACGAGGGCTGTTACAATGCCGTTCTCATTTTTGAATATCCCCCGCTCACACAGGCGGCGCAGGACAGTGTATGTCGTGGATTTCTTCCACTCCAGCTTTGCTTCACACAGCTTCACCAGAACACCCGACTGCACAGGCTCATTGTCCCATATAATATCTGCAAACTGCGCTTCCACAGCCCCAAGTCTGTATTCTGCCATGATATTCTCCTCTCTGTGTTACAAGTTGTAAACCACAGTTTTAGTTTACTGCTTGTAAACCGCTTTGTCAAGAGGTAATCGGAACTTTTCAGAAATTTGCCACAGGTATCGCCTGACGCGCGCGGCAGGACGCAAAAAGCCCCCTCGTCAGAGGGAGCTTTTGTTGTTTAACACGCCGCCATCGCTTCACGCCATGAGCGATTCAGCGTAGCGGACGGCCTCCATCGCATCGCGGGCATACTTGTCTGCACCGATCATATCCGCATATTCCCGGGTCAGAACGGCGCCGCCGACTATGACCCTGCACCAGGGGGCGCGGCTGCGAAGGAGCTTTATAGTCTCTTCCATGGCGGGGACCGTGGTGGTCATAAGCGCGCTCAGCCCCACAAGAGGGGCGTGGAGGCGCACCGCCTCGTCCGCGATGAGTGTGGGCGGCACATCCTTACCCAGATCCACCACATCAAAGCCGTAGTTGGAAAGGAGCAGTTTTACAATATTCTTGCCGATATCGTGAATGTCACCGTGGACGGTGGCGATGACAACCGTCCCCTTCCCCGATGCGTTGCCGTCGGTGGACATGAACGCCTTAATCCGCTCGAAGGCGGCCTTCGCGGCCTCGGCACTCATGAGAAGCTGGGGCAGGTACACCGTCTTATCCTCAAAGCCCTTGCCCACAATGTTAAGGGCGGGAATTATCTCACCATTGACAATGTCAAGAGGCGGCACAGCACGAAGAAGCTCACCGGTTATCTCCGCCGCCTTGTCCTTAAGGCCTTTGACCACGGCGTGCTGCAGCTCGGTCTTTGATTCCTCAGCAGTTTTCTTCACTGCGGGTGCAGGCGCGGCGGAGCTTTGCACGAGCGAGGGCGCAGCGGCAATGTAGGCGGCGCAGTTATCGTCCAGCCCTTTAAGCGCCATGAAGCTGTAATAGGTCTTCATCATGTCCGTGGAATGGGGGTTCATTATGGCGGCGGACAGGCCGTTTTCAATAGCGAGGGCAAAAAATGTACCGTTTATTGCATCCCGGTTGGGAAGGCCAAAGGACACATTGGACACACCAAGTGAGGTGTGGCAGCCCAGCTCATGTCTTATGCGCCTGAGTGCGGCAAGGGTCTCAATAGCGGCGCGGTTATCGGCGCTGACGGTCATGGCAAGGGTATCGAAAACGATATCCTTTTTTGCAATGCCGTACTGTGCGGCGGTGTCAAGAATTTTCCGGGCAATGGCGACGCGGCCGTCAGCCGTGTCGGGGATGCCCCCCTCATCAAGGGTAAGGGCAACGACGACACCGCCGTACTTCTTCACCAGGGGGAAAACGGCGGCCATGCTCCCGGCTTTGCCGTTTACGGAATCTATCATCGCCTTGCCGTTATAGCGGCGCAGCGCAGACTCCATCGCCGCTGCATCGGCAGTATCTATCTGCAGGGGCAGGTCGATTATACTCTGCAGCTGGCAGACCGTCTCGGTAAGCAGCGCCGGTTCATCTATCTCGGGAAGGCCCACATTCACATCCAGAACATGGACGCCCTTCTCCTGCTGACCCACGCCCTCGGAGAGGATGTAGTCCATATCATGCTGACGCAGAGCCTGCTTGAAGCGCTTTTTGCCGGTGGGGTTGATGCGCTCCCCGATGAGAACGGGCGCCGCGCCAAATTTCACGGCGTGGGTATAAGAGGACACAAGGGTGAGGTTTTTCTCCGTCACCGGGACGGGCGAAAGCTGTGCCGTTTTCTCACGCAGGAGACGGATATACTCCGGTGTCGTGCCGCAGCAGCCGCCGACAACGCGCACGCCGCGTTTTACAAGCTCGGCAAGCTCGTCCGCAAATTCTTCAGGCGTCACATCGTAAAAGGTACGGCCGTTTTCAACCCGGGGTAGACCTGCGTTGGGCTTGAGCAGCACGGGCACTGATGCATTTTCAAGCAGCATTTCCACCACCGGGCGCAGCTGTTTGGGGCCGAGGGAGCAGTTTGCACCGATGGCGTCGGCGCCCATACCCTCAAGCAGAGCCACCATTGCAGCAGCGTCTGCACCGGTCATGAGCTTGCCGTCAGAGCCGTAGGCGTTGGACACCAGAACCGGCAGGTCACAGTTCTCTTTCACGGCGAGAAGCGCGGCCTTGGTCTCATAGCTGTCGTTCATAGTCTCGATAATCACGAGATCCGCGCCGTATTTGACGCCCAGCTTCACCGTCTGGGCAAAAAGGGCAACGGCAGCCTCAAAATCCAGGTCACCCAGAGGGCGCAGCAGCTTGCCGGAGGGGCCGATGTCAAGGGCGATGAACTTCTCCTGAGGGGCAGTGCTTGCATCACGGGCGGCCCCGGCATTGGCAATGGCAGAGGCCACAACACGCTCCAGCTCATCGGGCTGGAACTTCAGCCCATTTGCCCCGAAGGTGTTGGTGCAAACCACATTGCTGCCCGCGTCAAAGTAGGCCTTGTGAATGGCGGTGACCGCATCCGGATGGCTCAGATTCCAGCGCTCCGGGTATTCGCCGGGCTTAAGGCCCTGCGCCTGAAGCAGCGTTCCCATACCGCCATCCAGCAGGACGATATTCTCTTTCAAAAACTGGGCAAAGTTCATTTGGCACCTCGAAAAATTCATGCGTCCCGTGGGGCGCTGAAAGCTGTGTGAATTATACCCGCTCCAGTCCCACAAAGGCGGTGACGGATTTGGTGGGCGACATGAGCATACTGTCGTTAAGGGTCAGCCCCATTAGTCTCGGGCAATCCAGAAGGCGGAACAACTCACTTTGCACCGAAAGGGGCAAATCCCCATAACCGGGGCTGAAGCGCGGGTGAGTTTTCACAGCATACTGCTTGGCGATATCGGCGCAGAACGCGTCGCACAGCGCCTCAATCCGCTCGGCACCCAGACCCTGCAGCAGCACGGCCTTCGCCGGGGACAGGCGGCTGTATTTTGCAATCAGACGGTCGATGCCCACGCCCACTGTGGCGGCAAACAAGATCACCCGGTCGCAGCCGCAGAGATTCATGGCAAGGTCGCCCGAGCGAAGGTGAAGAACACCCATATCGCAGCTATCCCCGGCGATGCTCAGCGGAAGCTCACACCAGCACAGCTTGTAGCTGAATTTATCCCACGCCTCACTGACGCATTCATGAAG
>JAZUPH010000028.1:0-8051 GCA_045605145.1 Oscillospiraceae bacterium
ACGAAACCAACGATAAAATTCTTGCGATAGCCCGCCGCCTTATTCTTGAGGGCGGCTACAGCGCCCTTGCAATGCGCACCGTTGCCGCTGAGTGCGGTATCGCCATCGGCACTCTGTACCATTATTATGAGTCTAAAGAAATCCTCGCCTCTCAGGTGGTACGGGACGATTGGGAGCAGACTATTGAAAATATGGAAAAACGCTGCGAATTTGCCGGAAATGTCCGTGAAATGCTGCAGTACATATATGACGAGCTGAGCGCTTTCAATTCTCTTTATCGGCCCTTGTTCACCGACAAAACCGCTCAGAAGGGTTATGCCTCAACCGTACTCGTTTACCGCCCCCTGCGCCGCAATCAGATCGCCAATATAATCCGCAAAACCTGTAATCGGTTTGATCTTCCTGCAATGAAAATGCGTCCCGGTTTCGTGGCGGAGGCAATGCTCCAGTGGGTCTTTACGGAGCATGATGTGCCCGAGCTGTTCGAACTGCTGGAGAAGCTGTTCTGAGTGTGCGGCTCAACCAAAAATAGCAAGTTCCATGTATAAAAAATCAATCATCCCGGGCAATGCTGCCCGGGATGATATTTTATCTCTCAATTATACGAAAAAAGCGCCGATTATCGTAATGACCACACCGCAGATGCCAAAGAATATTCCAATAGCCTCGCCCTCGCGTTTGGCCTTTTCAATGGCTTCACGGCGCCGCGCCTCAAGCTGGCGCTGCCGATCACGCTCTGTCTTTGCGCGTTTATTGGTCTGCACCTTCAGTCGGCTGGTCACCCACATGGTGCTAAGAAAATCCTCATTCTCATAATGGGCGAGCATCCACTGTACAATACCGGAAAGAATGACGCCCACACCCAGGATGAGCAGCATCTGATGCATATCTGCGCCAAAAATCGTCAATGCGGCAGGAAGTATGGAGATTCCGTAGCGCAGAAGGTATGGCCGGGCGCCGCCGCTGGTATGAAACAGTCTTTCTTCTTTCATTTATCCTCCCCTGCCGCGGGTGCGGCGGACATCAACAATCAATGCTGATATTATAGTACGAACTTGAAAAAAGGACAAGGGGATTGACGCCAATATGCTCTGCGCAGAAAGAAATATTACTGCAGTACCGCCGCAATCGTTGCGCTTTGGCATATAAATTGATATACTTTATAGAGAACATTATGTCGGGTTTTGACCCGCTGTGGGAGGTGCCACCATGAAACGCAATACCTCTTATAAACTGCGCCGCGGCATCCTTGCCGCAGCTGTTGCCGCCGCATTGTATCTGGTGCTGCTGGCCGTCCTGACAGCAGCCGAGCGCAGCTCCCCGGATTCTTCCATAAACAGCTTTTGGGATGCCCTCTGGTACTCCATCGTAACACTCACCACCGTGGGCTATGGTGACCTTTATCCCGTCACCGCCGCAGGGCGCACACTGGGCGTGCTGTTCGTACTGCTCAGCCTTGGTCTTTTATCCTTTATCATGGGTCTTATCGTGCAGATCCTTACCGGACAAATGCTGCCCGCCATGCAGCTGCGTCTTCTGCGCCGCCGCCCATGGTATGTTTTTTCCCAGTTTAACGAGGCGTCTGCCGCACTTGCCGCGGACCTTGCCGCCGGGGACAGTGCCGCACTGTGCCTGTTCCCGCTCTCACAGCGCGACGAAGCCGGCGACATTCCGTACATTCGTTTCTACCCCGGATCTATGGCAAAGGCCGTGGCGGGAAAGAAGGATAACTGCCGCCTGTTTTTCATGGACGACGCCAGCGGCGCAAATTACGCGCCCGCCCTGGCTGCACTTGAGCTGGGGTTCCCCGTCTACTGCCGCACCGAACAATCGCCGGACCGCTGCCCGGAGAATTTGACCCTCTTCAACAGATATGACATCTGCGCGCAGGACTACTGGCGCAGTCTGCCCATTGAAAAGCAGGAAAAGACCGTCCTCCTCGTGGGTAGTGGCAAGTATGCCCGCCGTCTTTTGGAGCAGGGTCTGCTGGTAAATGTATTTGGCAAGGACAGGCGCGTATGCTACCATGTCTTTGGCGATTGGGAGTTGTTCCGACTCAATCACCCGCAACTGGTTCTTACTGTGAGCATCGATGAATATAAAGAGGACATGGATTGCCTTTTCTATCACGACGGACCGTGGAACAGCGACGCGCATCTGCTCTGCTCTGCCGACAGAATCATCCTGTGCGACGATGACGAGGGTGAGAATCTCGCTGTACTGCGCCGCCTGCGCCGTTACTTCCCAGTTAAAGGCCGGCTGCATATTCGCGCCGCCGCATCCATTCCGGGAGAGACAGTCTTCGGCACGATACAAAGCTGCTATACCGCCGACCTTGTGCTGCGCAGCGGACGCACCGCCGCGGCGCGCACCATGCACCGCATTTACAGCAGCGACCCCAACTGGGTCGCCCCGAAGTGGGAGGAGCTGAGCGACTTTACCCGCCTGTCCAACATCTGCGCCGCGGATCATCTGCTCACCAAGATACGGCTGCTGCTGGATGACGACAACATCACCGGGATCACAGACGACAACTGCACGGCGGCATACCGCCGCTACAGCCAGACCCGCGACCAATATGCCGACGAGTACCGCAGCATAGAGCATCTGCGCTGGATGCGCTTTCACAGTATGTATAACTGGAGCTATGCACCCGTGCGCAACAATGCCGCGCGGCAGCACCACCTGATGCTGCCATACGAGGAGCTTCCTCCCGAAGAGCAGCGCAAAGACGACTTTGCGTGGGAGCTTCTGGGGATGATCCCGGAAGCAAGCGCTTCCGACTGAGTGTATAGGCGCTCCCTGTATAGCTTTTCCTTGCCCCGCGTGATATAATTATAATATACATATGGAAATCATATCCCCTCACAGCCAAGAAAGGAGCACCTATGAAAATTCAGGAAGTTATTGACCGCATACTTGCTTACCATCCTCATATCCCGGATTATGATCTGAGACCGCGCGGCTGCGACCATTTCAAGTGCGGCGATCCCACACAGGAGTGCAGCGGCATCGTCGTGTCCGTGGCTCCCACGGTGGATGTGCTGCGGGAGGCCGCAAAACTGGGCTGTAACCTGGTAATCGTGCATGAGCCTGCTTTTTACACCCACCTGGACCCCACCGACTGGCTTGAAGGGGACGCGGTTTATGAGGCAAAGGCGAAGATCATCGCCGACAACAACATCGTGATCTGGCGTGACCACGACCACATCCATCGCCATGATCCCGACGGCATTTTCTACGGCATGATGAAAGAGCTGGGCTGGGAGGAGTACCTTATCGACAAAAATGTCCGCAAGGCGGAGCATTATCTCCTGCCCGAGACCACGGTGGAGGCTCTGTCTCATGAGCTTATTGAGAAGATCGGCCTGAAGGGTGTGCGCATTGTGGGCGATCCCAAGGCCAGGGTGCGCAAGGTGTCGTTTATCGGTCACGTCCGCGACGGCGAGAACGAGATGCAGAAAACCCTTACCCAGCTTATGCGCGATCTGGACATTGATGTGGTCATCCCCTTTGAGACCGTTGACTGGACCATCACCTCTTACATCAGGGACGCCATGCAGCTTGGCATGAGCAAGGCCATGATCCAGGTGGGGCATATCGACGGTGAGGAGCTGGGCATGAAGTGGGCCGTCAACTGGATAGGCGACCTTGTTGAGCATGAAATTCCCGTCACATTCGTCCGCTCGGCAGGACTCTACGATTTCATCGTGAAATAAGCATACATAGGGAAAGGAGTGTCTTTATGGCATTATCTGACAATTATCCTCTGGTTCCGATCCCGGGCGCTCAAGGTCTGTGGCACATTTTTGCCCGCAGCCCCGGCACCGGCGGCGATGCATGGTGTCACCTGGTGCCCGGCACCGAGAAGGCCATGCTGGTGGATACCGGCTTCGGCATCGGCGATCTGAAGAGCATGGTAGAATCCCTCACGGATCTGCCCATAATTGTGGTTAACACCCACAACCATGGCGACCACAGCATGGGCAACTTCCAGTTTGGCAAGGCGTACATCCACAGCATGGACGCCCCGGCCCTGTATAAGCAGATGGATGGCCCCGGCCGTGAGCTTCCGCCGGATGAAATCCGCAGCTATAACTACACCGCCGAGGATTTGGTCGCGCCCTGTAAATATGAGGTGGAGACCTTTGAGGACGGTCATGTTTTCGACCTTGGCGGCGGTTACGAGATCGAGGTATTCCACCTGCCCGGCCACTCTGCCGGCGGCATCGCCTTGCTGGATCGCAAGCGCCGTGCACTGTACACCGGTGACGCCATCGTGTGGACGCCCACCTTCTGTATGAGCCGCCCCGGCATCGTAATCACCCCGTATATGACTGTGGAAAAGTTCCGCGACGGCGTCAGCCGCCTCATGGAGCACATTGATGAGTTCGACATCGTATATCCGGGCCACAGCCGTCTGGGCCTTGACAAACAGATCGTGCCCGATATGCTCGCCTGCTGTGACGAATTGTTGGCCGGCGACACCACCGCACATTATATGGTCCCCGGCAGAGGCAAGCCCGTACATGTACACGGCATGGCAAAGATCGCTTTTGACATTGAGCGTATCAAAGTTCCGGAATAAAACATCGGCCACAAAGAAATTAAGAGCAGACTGCGTATTTGCAGTCTGCTCTTAGTGTTTTCACGCTTACCGTGTATTACTCTTTCGCAATTGCGGTGTCTATGCTGCCGCCGAAGACGATAAAGCGGTCGTAGAGGTATTCGGTGACAAAGTTGATAAGCATGGTTATTGCCAGAACAAGGTATTCGTTCCAACCCACATCAGCACCCGTGAGTACCGCCGTCCACCATGTGGACAGGGGAGTAAATACCAGATAGAAGGCCGCCACCTTAAGCATGGCAACGGGCACATTGTTCGCCGAATGGAACGTGAACTTGCGGTTGAGGGTGAAGTTCCACAGTACGGACAAAATCAGTGCCAAAAGATAGGACAGCCAGTGCTCCAAATGAAGCAGCTCTTCAAATATGGTAAAACTGACCACCTGAATAAGCCCCGCACTGATGGAAAAGAGCACAAATTTTACCGTGCGGATAAACTCTTTCTTCCTCTCGCTCATATTTTCCTCCATTAATTGTGGATTGGCTCATCGCCGATGTGGATATAATAGCGAAATTGCGGAAAATTTGCAATGCACCGGGTAAAATATCTTCCGGGTTATGTTAAAAATCAGCAGCCCGTTTGCATTCGGCAAACGGGCTGGATTTGTATTTTCTATGTTTTCACCGAAACAGTGCGCATCTACGCTCACCTAAAGATCAGCTGCGCGAAATCGTAGAAGCCTCTGTACCACGCACCCCACTCATGCTGCTGCAGGGGATACTTTTTGCACACATAGTTTGGCAGGCGGTCGATGCCGGAGCGCAGGACATATTCATCGTCAACCACAAAGCAGTCCATCATGTTGTCATCCTCTTCGCCTACAGAGCGGAAGAACAGTTTGTACTCATCCAGAAAGCGCTGCGTGTCGAAGATGATGGAAAGATGCTTGTCCGACTGGGTCGCGTGGTCGGCACCAAAACGCATGAAGCCGCTGAATATGCCAAGATGGCTGAACAGTTCCGGGTGGCTGAAGCCGATTTTGCTTGTCTGCATGGAGCCCATGGAAAGGCCCGCCATTGCCCGGTTCCACTTGTCGGTCTTGACCCGGTAATTCTCCTCAATATAGGGGATGCAGTCGTTTATCAGTACCCTCTCAAACATGTCATCCATGGTGTGGCTGTTCTCGTTTACGGGGTCGCACACCTCTCCGTTGTTCATTACTATAATGAACGGGCGGATCTTTCCCTCGGCAACGAGATTGTCCATAATCAGTCCGACCTTTGCGTCATACACCCAGCAAGTTTCGTTCTCTGTTGCGCCGTGCTGCAGGTAGAGGACAGGATATTCCCCGTCTCCCTTCATATATCCGGGGGGAGTGTAGACAAGGCAGCGCAGATGACGCCCCGCCTGCCGGGAGTAATACACCTCAGAAACTACTGCACCGTGAGGTACATTGTTTAAGTACCGGTACTGCGTGTCCGGTTCCGGAATCTCGATGCAGTTTCTCTGTCTGCCCAGATGCCAGCTGATGTGGGCATAGGGATACAGCATGACGGTTCCGTCAATCACCACATCCAGCGTGCGGAAGCCGCAGAAGTGAGGATCGTATTTCAGCACGCCCTCATGCATGCCGCTGTCACCCTTGACCAGTTCCACAACCTTTCGTGCCGACCTGATCTCAATTTTATTCGCCTCGGGGGCGTAGATCTTGAAAATCACGTCGCCGTTTTCCTGCACGAAGAAGCCGCTGCCGGGGATCACGGGTGGGACCCCTCTGCCTCTGCGGATCTTTTCCGCGGGCAGTTTCTCAAGGCTCAGCGCAGAATAAGCGTTCATTTGATTGTCTATGAATTCTTTAAACATTTATGCTCTCCTGTATATAAGTTTTTCTCCCAATAAAAACAGAAAAACACCTGGCAGTCCTCGCCCTTCCTTGTTCTGATACTCTACCCGGTCATGCAAAATACACGACCGGGTAGAGTATGCTTATAAAGTTCGCAAATCAGCACTCGGGCACAGGTGCCAGGGTGGCAACAAACTCCATGAGAAGGTCGTCAAGTGCGCCGCGGTAGGTCACGGGTACCACTTCCTCTCCCAGCTCCACCAGTCCAAGGCTGCCGTCTCCCTTGGGCCACAGGGGCAGCCCCTCGCCGTTGGGGTCGCCGGTCTTGATGAAATTCGCCCAATAGCTGCTCATGAGATCTGCCAGGTCAAAGTCCGCATCCTCCCACGGGCGGGCAGGGGGTGTTCCCTCACGCAGGGAATTGAACATGTACCACAGCTCGTTGGAATGCCAGCTCATCAGCAGCTTACCGTCACGGGCAGTGCCGCTGTCCTCTGGCCTCTGGGGCGCCACGCGGGTAAACAGATAGTTGAATGTATTCTTCTCCGGCGCAACCTCAGCACGCTTGGCGCCAAAGTAGCGGTTATAGGCAAGGCCGCCGATACGCGCACCCTTCGCCAGACCATAGGAGGCCAGTCTCCGGCTCTCCCTGTCAACATTCTCATCGGTAACCTTCACCAGGTTTTCAAAATCGTACTTGTCATACAGATCGCCCAGCATCTCCCTGGCAGCGGCATAGAACTCCGCAGCGGATGTGTAGCCCAGCTCACCTCTTGCCGCGCCCGGCTTCATCTGGGTTTCACCCAGATTGGTGCCGGCAAGATAGTCGTAATCACGGCCGAATTTCACCATGCCATCCGGGGCCATGACAAACGGAACTGCATCGCCGTCACACACAAGGCTCCATGGAGCGCGGACGCCACGGCTCTTGGGCAAAAACTCCAGCCCGTCTATTTTGCGAAGCTCCTCAACCGGCAGATCCGGGTCGATGCCGTTGTCCTGGAGGAACTTGCGGCACTCCTGCTCATAAGCAGCCAGCTCCTTGTTGTTGCGGGTCCAGGCAAGGCCACTCTGATTGATAACGCGCTTGATGTGTCCCTTTGCAAGGGGGCTGAAGGACAGGGCGCAGGATTTGCCGGTGCCGGCAGACTGACCGCCAACAGTAATGCACTCCGGGTCCCCGCCGAAGGCGTCGATATTTTCGATGACCCATTCAAGGGCCTTCATATTGTCAAGAAGGATGTAGTTGCCGCTCTTTCCCCCCTGTTCTGCCGACAGTTGAGGAAGGGCAAGATAGCCGAAGGCGTTGAGCCGGTGTCCCACGCTGACAACAACGATACCCTTTCTGGCAAGCTCAGCGGGGTCAAATTCAGCCTCATAGTAATAGCCGTGGTCAGAGCCGCCGCCGTGGAACCACATAAAGACAGGCCTCTTCTCTCCGGCCTTGACGGCGCCCGTGGCAATATTCATGTACAGGCAGTCTTCGCTCTGGGGCGGGTTGCCCATGTAGTAGAAGTCTGTCGCCCAGGGTTCAGCATCAAGATCTCCGTTTGTGGGCTGGGTGCAGACAGGGCCCTCGTTCACACAGGCGCGCACACCGGACCATGACTGTGGATCCACAGGCGGTTTAAAACGCAGCTC
>JAZUPH010000029.1:0-20956 GCA_045605145.1 Oscillospiraceae bacterium
TCGCACCGGGGGCTATTGCCCACGGCATTACGGAGAAAGAAAAATGGCCGCAGAAAAAAAGAACCATGTAACAACTACCCTTGACCGGCTGCCGGCGGGAACATACACTGCCGACGGCATAACCCGCGGAATGTCCAAGCCCCGTCTGCCTGACGGAGTTTCACGCAAAATGCTTATGCGTGACGTGCTGCTTATCGCATGGCCCAGCCTTGTTGAACTGATTTTGACCCAGCTTACCAGCATGGCTGACCAGGTCATGGTCGGCCGCCTGCCCGGTACAGCGGGTGTTGCCGCGCTAGGCGCGGTAGGACTTGCCTCCCAGCCCAAGTTCCTGCTTATGACCATGATGCAGGCGATGAATGTGGGCGCCACTGCAGTTATCGCCCGCTACCGCGGTCAGCAGAACCAGCAGAAGGCCAATCAGGTGTTTAAACAGGCTATACTGCTGAACCTTGTGATGGCGATTTTCTTTATGATCGTTGGTCTGCTCTTCTCTGAGGAGCTTATCCGCTTTATGAGCGGCAAGGGCATATCCGAGGACACACTGCAGCAGGCTGTCGGATATCTCAATATCCAGATGTATGGCTTTGTACCGCTGGCTCTTTGCTTTACCATAACCGCTGCGCTGCGCGGCATCGGCGACTCCCGTACTCCGATGGTGTACAATACCGTTGCCAATGTGGTCAATGTCGTCCTTAACTACGCCCTCATTTACGGCAAGTTGGGCTTCCCTGCACTGGGCGTTATCGGTGCTTCCTGGGCGACCGTCATCGGACAGATAGTGGCCTTCATCATCGCTGTTGCGGTCATCTTCAGCAAGCGCCGCTATGTCTATATTGATCTTAAGGAGAAGTTCACCTTTGATACCAATCTGATGGGTACTGTTGTGGCCATCGGCATTCCCTCGATGATCGAGCAGCTTTTCATGCGCTCCGGCATGATTATTTTCACCCGTGCTGTTTCAGGCCTTGGGGACACCATGTACGCAACACACCAGATCTGTATGAGCGTGCAGTCTATGAGCTTTATGATGGGTCAGGCCTTCTCCAACGCCACCACCACCCTCATGGGGCAGAGCCTGGGCAAGCGCAGATACGACATGGCTGTACAGTATATGTCCCAGACGCGGCTTTTGGGCCTTATTGTTTCGTCCGTTGTTGGTGTGCTGATGATAGCGTTTAACCGCGTGATCGTTGGCTTCTACAACACTACGCCTGAGGTCATCACCATGGGCAGCCAGGTTCTCATTCTCATTGCCTGCAGCCAGCCGATCCAGTCGTCTCAGTTTATCGTATCCGGCGGCCTGAGGGGTGCCGGTGACACAAGATACACCGCTGTTGTCACGGCCATCACCGTGTTCGGCGTGAGAAGCCTGCTTGCGGTGCTGCTTATTAACTACCTTAACTTCGGTCTGTGGGGTGCGTGGATCGCCATGATGACGGACCAGTGCGTGCGTACTGTTCTTGTTCTTCTGCGATACAGCTCCGGCAAATGGGCAAGAATGGCGCTAAATAACGCCGTGCGGACCCACTGAGCAGTTTAGTTTGGTATAAAAGATTTTATAAGAAAAAGAGGGAGGATAAATCCTCCCTCTTTTCTTTGAGTAAGCCTGTAAGCCGGGTTCTGTCTTAGACAGCCATCTATCTAGGGCGCCTGTTGCCAGACGCCTCAAGCCACCTCCTCGGGACGGCTGGGCAGGCCATAATGTCCCTCCACGGTGTTGCTCCGGATAGAGTTTACAGCGGCGAACCGTCTCCGGCCGTCGGGCGGGCTCTTACCTCCGCCTTTCCACCCTTACCGGCATAACCGGCGGTATATCTCTGTTGCACTTTTCCTGAAGTCGCCTTCGGCGGGCGTTACCCGTTATCCTTGCCCTGTGGAGCCCGGACTTTCCTCATGCGCGGCCTTTCGGCCTGCGCCCGCGGCTGTCCAGCTTACTCGCTGTGTATTTTACATCACATATATCAAACTGTCAAACCGGAAAAGATTGATATTTTCCAAAAGTGGTAATATAATGTTTGGTGGTCTAATTTTAAGTCAGGTGGTGTTTATCATGACACTTATGGAATATACCCAGCGCCTTCGCGGCAGACGCGTTGCCGTTGTTGGCATTGGCGTGAGCAATACGCCCCTTATCCATCATCTTCTCAGGAACAGAATTGAGGTCACGGCCTGCGACCGCTCCACCCGTGAGCAACTGGGCGAAAAGGCGGCAGAGCTTGAGGCCATGGGCTGCAGGCTGAAGCTGGGCGAAGGCTATCTTGATGACATCCACGCCGATGTTATCTTCCGTACGCCCGGTCTGCACCCCGACAACCCGGGTCTTGTTCTCGCCCGTGAGAGGGGTGCGTACATGACCAGCGAGATGGAGGCGTTCTTTGAGGTTTGCCCCTGCCCCATAATTGCCGTAACCGGCAGCGATGGAAAGACCACTACCACCACACTCATTGCCGAGATGCTTATGGCGGCGGGCTACACCGTTCACACCGGCGGCAACATCGGGCGCCCTCTGCTGTGTGACGCCGACTCAATGTCTAAGGACGATATCTGCGTGCTGGAGCTGTCGTCCTTCCAGCTTATGACCATGACCAAATCACCGGATATCGCCGTTGTCACCAATCTTGCGCCCAACCATTTGGATATCCACAAGGACATGGATGAGTATGTTTGGGCGAAGAAGAACATTTTCACCCACCAGCGCCCGGATGGCGTGCTGGTGCTTAATGCCGATAATGCGATCACAGCCTCGTTCATGGATGAGACAAGGGGTGAGCTTCGCACATTCAGCCGCAAAATGCACATTGACAGCGGCGCCTGCCTTGTGGGGGGAAATCTTACTCTCACCGAAAGCGGCATAGCCCGAATGGTTGTCCCTGCTGATGAGGTGTTCCTGCCGGGGCTCCACAATATTGAGAACTTCCTTGCCGCATTTGCTGCAGTGAAGGACTTTGTGCCTGTGAATGTAATGGCGGAGGTGGCACGCAATTTCACCGGAGTTGAGCACAGGATTGAGTTCGTGCGCCGCCTGAAGGGTGCTGGTTTCTATAACGATTCCATAGCATCCAGTCCGTCGCGCACGATGGCAGGGCTTAGAGCCTTCGATCAGAAGCTGATCCTCATCGCCGGCGGCAAGGATAAGGGAGTACCCTTTGACGAGCTGGCTGAGGAGATAATTCGCCGGGTGAAGACACTGGTTGTCACCGGCGCTACCGCCGAAACCATAGAAAACTGCGTGAGAACCTCTGATAACTACCATGGTGAGCCGCTGATAATTCGTGAGGATGATTTCAGGGCCGCTGTGATTGCCGCGGCAAATGCGGCAGGGGAGGGGGATGTTGTCATTCTTTCTCCCGCCTGCACATCCTTTGACCGCTTCAAAAACTTTGCCCAGCGCGGTAAGTACTTTAAGGAAATCGTAAATTCACTGGAGGATAAGTAATGCTGATCTCAGATAGGATCCGCAGGCTGTCGGATGAGATAATGGCTGATCTGAGCGGGCAGTTTGACCGCATCGACCGCATTGCACAGATAAATACAGAGCGTGTCATGGACGCTTTTGCAAAGCACCGCGTGTCCGACTCCTGTTTTACACAGTCCTCCGGCTACGGCTATGACGATAAGGGCAGGGAAGTGCTGGATCTGGTTTTTGCCGAGATTTTCGGTGCCGAGGCCGCTCTAGTGCGTATTAACTTCGTTAACGGTACTCATGCCATTACCAATGCGTTATTTTCCGCCGTGGCTCCCGGCGACAAGCTCATTTACGCCACCGGCATGCCATATGATACGCTGAGAAGCGCTATTGGCATCGGGAAAAAGACCTACGGCTCACTGGCCTATTATGGTATTGATTTTGACTGTGTGCCTCTGACGGCTGAGGGTAAGCCCGATTTTGCCGCCATTGAAGCGGCAGTGCGTGAAGAGAGAGTGAAAGCCGTGGGCGTACAGCGCTCCTGCGGCTATGACGGCAGACCCACACTCTCCGCCGAACAGATCGGTGAGATCGCCGATGTGGTACATAAAGCAAACCCCGGCGCCGCTGTTATCGTGGATAACTGCTACGGCGAGTTCACCCAAACTGTGGAGCCGACACATCTTGGCGCCGATCTTATCGCCGGTTCACTAATCAAGAATCCCGGCGGCGGCATTGCTCCAACGGGCGGCTATATAGCCGGGCGCGCAGATCTGGTGGAAAATGCCGCCTACCGCCTGACCTCACCGGGTATCGGCGGCGAATGCGGCCCGAGTTTGGGGCACGCCCGTTCACTGTTCCAGGGGCTGTTTATGGCACCCCACACCACTGCCCAGGCAGTAAAAACCGCCGTATTCTGCGCCGCCCTTATGGAGCGGCTTGGCTATGCCACCTCTCCCGCTTCTGACGCGGTGAGATATGACATCATTCAGAAGATCGATCTTGGCTCAGCCCAGGCGCTGAAGGCCTTCTGCGCGGGCATACAGTCCGGCGCACCGGTGGACTCCTTCGTGACGCCGGAGCCATGGCCCATGCCCGGTTACGATGTGGATGTTATCATGGCGGCGGGCGCCTTTGTACAGGGTGCGTCCATTGAACTTAGCTGCGACGGCCCTATGGCCCCGCCTTACAGAGCCTATATGCAGGGTGGCCTGACCTTCGAATCGGGGAAACTGGGCATTATGGCGGCGGCTGAGCGGCTTATAGCACTGTGATGCGATAAAAAGCGCCCCGGCGGCATATACTTTCCAGAGGTGATTGCATGGTTGAGGTATCGCTCACCCGAGGAGAGAAGAAGCCGTCACGCCTGCGGGGTATCAGGCTGACTGCGCTCATACTCGCGCTGGTGCTGTTATTATCCGCGTGGCTGTTTTCATCGCGCATAAAACCGGTCATAGTCAGCATGGCAGACTCAGGCGTTGCTGACCTTATTACCGTGTATGTGGATGGGGTGGTAACGCGGCTTATGGACGAGGGCGAGATTCAGTACAGCGACCTAATCATCTTCGATAAGGACGATGAAGGGCGTATCAGCGCCCTAACCACCAACATGGTGGGGGTGAACCGGCTGAAAGCCTCAATTACCGCCGCCGTGCTGGATGAACTGACCGCACTGGAGTACACAGATATCCACATTCCCATCGGCAGTATACTTGGCGGATCAATTTTCCTAGGCAAGGGGCCGAAAATCCCCATTACCCTGCTGTCGTGCACCAATATCTACACCTATTTCACCAGCGAGTTTGTCACCGCCGGCATCAACCAGACAAAGCACAGCATTGTACTGCATGTTGATGTTTCACTGGATATTCTTGTGGCGGGCGGTGCTGTCAGCTCAGTTGTTAAAAATCAGGTCAATGTGGCCGAGACGATAATTGTCGGCGTTGTGCCGGAGGCCTATGCGTCTCTGGGTTAGGAAGGGAAAGCAAATGACTTACAAAGATGAGATAATCTCTCTCAGAGAAAGGCTAAATCAGGCGAACATACAGTACTACGACCTTGATGCGCCCACTATGAGCGATTATGAATACGATATGCTGATGCAGCGGCTTATTGCCCTCGAGAAGAAGCATCCCGAGCTTCTGACCGTTGACTCCCCATCACAGCGCGTTGGCGGTCATGTCTCCTCATCCTTTGAGGAGGTTGTGCATCCCGTGGCGCTGGAGAGTCTTATGGACGTATTCTCCTATGATGAGCTTTCAGCCTTCGATAAGCGCATAAGTGAGGTTTATCCCGGTCGTGTGTACACGGTTGAACCCAAGGTTGACGGTCTGTCCGTGTCCCTGGAATACGAAAACGGCGTTTTTGTCCGGGGTGCCACCCGTGGAAACGGCCTTGTAGGCGAGGATGTAACGGGAAACCTTATGACCATTCGCAGTCTGCCACTGCGCATTGCCGGCGCACCTGGGCGCCTTGTCGTCCGGGGTGAGGTTTACATGGCAAAAGAGGTGTTCGCACGGCTCAATGAAGAGCGGGAGAGCGAGGGGAAATCCACCTTTGCCAACCCGAGAAACGCCGCCGCCGGCTCACTTCGTCAGCAGGATCCCAAAATCTGTGCCGAGCGCAGGCTGGATCTTGTTGTGTTCAATGTACAGCTTGCTGACGGTGTTCAGTTTGACACGCATGCCCAGTCACTTGAGTATCTAAAATCTCTCGGCTTCAACACCGTGCCTTATACCCTGTGTGGGAGTGCCGGAAGTGATGAGATCATCGCCGCCGTAAAGGCGAACGGGGAAAAGCGTGGCGAGTTTGATTATGACATGGACGGCGCTGTAATTAAGCTCAATTCACTGGCAGAGCGAGTGGAGCTGGGCAGTACGGCAAAGGCGCCGCGCTGGGCTGTAGCTTTCAAATACCCGCCGGAGGAAAAACCTGCCGTGGTGCAGGATATAGTAATTCAGGTAGGAAGGACCGGCGTCCTGACGCCCAAGGCGGTGGTTTCGCCTGTGCGCCTTGCTGGTACAACCGTGACCAACGCAACCCTCCATAACTATGATTTTATTAATCAGCGGGATATACGCATCGGTGATACCGTCATCGTCCATAAGGCGGGGGAAATCATTCCCGAGGTGCTGAGCGTGGATCTTACAAAGCGTCCTGAGGGCGCAGTACCCTATGAATTCCCCTCGGTGTGCCCCGTGTGCGGCGCACCTGTCAGCCGGGATGAGGGCGGTGTTGCCATTCGCTGCCGCGGTGCTGAGTGCGGCGCACAGCTTAGCCGTAACATCATCCATTTCGCTTCAAAAAGTGCCATGGACATTGACGGCATGGGTGAGGCGGCGACCAATCTTCTCATCGGCGCGGGTCTTGTAAAATCTCCCGGTGACCTGTACTCACTTAAGGCTGAGGATATTGAGGTGCTTGAGCGCATGGGGCGCAAATCGGCGGAAAATCTCATAAACGCCATTGAAGCCTCCAAATCCCGCGGCTTTGCCCGGGTACTTTGCGCACTGGGCATCCCACAGGTGGGCAGTTCGGCCGCCTCTGCCATTGCCGCACACTTCGGCAGCATGGATGCGCTTATGTCTGCGGGCAGTGATGAGCTGACACAGGTGCAGGATATCGGCACCGTTACGGCGGAGAATATCGTGTCGTGGCTGGCTATGCCCCAGTCCAGGCACCTGATTTCCGTTCTGAAAGAGGCCGGTGTTGTAATGGAAGAGGAGCGCAAGGCTATAAGCGACCGCCGTTTTGAGGGACTTACCTTCGTCCTCACCGGTACACTGTCGTCGTATACAAGGGACGAGGCTTCAAAGATTATCGCGTCCTTCGCGGGAAAATGCTCCGGCTCCGTCTCCAAAAAGACGGACTACGTCCTTGCCGGTGAAAACGCAGGCTCCAAGCTGACAAAGGCCCAGAGCCTTGGGGTGAAGATAATCAGTGAAGAGGACTTTAGCCGCATGATCGAGGCGGGCGAGTGATATGCGCCGTGCCATACTGACAGAGGCTTTGAGCGCCGCCGGTCTGCACTTCTTCTGCGGCGGTGAGGCCGTGATTATCGACGCCTTCACCGATGGTGAATTTGCAATGAGCGCCCAGACGGCTTCGGCACTTATGTCCCGGGAGGGTAAGTACAGGGGCATCACAGCCGCGGCATATACTGAAAAAAGGCCCATTAATTGGGCAGGGGAGAGCATGGCTCTTGTGCCAATATCCCCGCATTTACCACAGGGTGAATTTCAGGGAGGCGTGATCGAACTCACGCGCATTGGTGCAGGAGCAAACTGCGTGTACCACCTCTCTGCCGATGGGCGCGGTATACTGGTCTGTGGCGGAATAGACGGCGATGGTTTGACAGCGGCGCTGGATGGCAGGCAGATAAAGTGTGAATTTGCTTTTGTTTCACCGGCTGTGCTGTTTTCTGCGGCGGCTTTGGATGTGCTGTCCGCCTGCGGTATTGACCACATATTTGTGCACCGGATCCCGGCCGACTGTGACGATGAGTTTAAGTTTCGCCTTAACAGGCGGCTGAACAAGCTGTCACGCAAGGGGTTGAAACTGCGCGTAATTGACAAATTCCCGGCGGGGATAATAATCTGATTATAGTGTTAACTCAATGCCGTCCGGCTAACAACCGGTCGGCATTGTCCTTTTTGAGGCAGGTAGCATAATATATAGCGTACCAACCTCAAGGAGGTATTTGACTTGGACAATTATAGAAAAAACGCATCTACAGGCGGCTGCGGCAGTGCCAAAGGCTCTCTGCCAAGCTGCGCTCCGCTGGCTGCGGCCTATGTACCTATGCAGCAGGAGGCGGAACCCAGGTATGATGCGAATATGGCGCTCACCCGCGGAACGCTGTTCCCCGGGCTTGACCTGCCATTTATGGATCATGTGAACAAAAATAACCCCTATGCGGGTACGCCCCTTGGCGAAATCATGGCGCTCAGCTTCGTATTTCACGAGCTAAACCTGTATCTGGATACCCATCCAAAGGATAAAGAGGCGTTCCAATACATGAAGAAGATCGGCAATCTCCTCAATGAGGGCAAAAAGGCCTTCGCCAAGAGATTTGGCCCGCTGACACCAAACCAGCTGACTATGAGCGAAACATTCAACTGGATCGACGCACCATGGCCCTGGGCCGTGGAACAAAGGGGGGTATAAAGCATGTTTGTATATGAAAAGCGGCTGCAGTACCCGGTAAAGATCAAAAACTGCAATCCGAAACTTGCAAAGTTCATCATCTCCCAGTACGGTGGCCCCGACGGTGAGCTGGGCGCATCCCTCAGATATCTCAGCCAGCGATACTCCATGCCGTACCCGGAGCTGCAGGGACTTCTCACGGACATCGGTACAGAGGAGTTGGGTCACCTTGAGATGGTGGGTACCATCATCTATCAGCTGACCCGCAATATGAGTGCCAAAGATGTTAAGGAAGCCGGTCTTGAGACCTACTTCGTTGACCACACCGCAGGCGTTTACCCTCAATTCGCGTCCGGCACGCCATGGACCGCCGCAACCATGCAGGTTAAGGGCGATGTAATTGCCGACCTGAACGAGGACCTTGCCGCGGAGCAGAAGGCCCGTGTCACCTACGACAACATCCTCAGAATGTCCGACGACCCGGATGTAAACAATGTTATCCGCTTCCTCAGACAGCGGGAGGTCGTCCATTACCAGCGCTTTGGCGAGGCCTTGCGCCTTGCTCAGGAGCGGCAGAACCAGAAGAACATTTACGCAATTAACCCCAGCTTCGATATGCGCTGAGCTTAAGGCCCCGGCGCAGAAGGCGTAAAACCCCATAAAAACAGCGGCTCTACTCACGGTAGAGCCGCTCTACTTTGCCAAAAATACCGCTTAACCCATGGTAGAGGCCGGAAAGCATAGGATAGCTTGAGTAATTTAATTATGACGGGCAGAATAGGAGCAGCTTAGTTAATCTTAGCATCACGTACAGCAAAAGGAGCAAGCCATGACCCGCACAAAGCTCAAAGACAGGACACTGCCAGACTACACCAAAGATGAAGAAATGCTCAACTGCGCGACCCACGCAATTGGCGCACTGTTCGGCGCAGCGGCACTTGTGATGTGCCTTATGAAGCTGCTGCGCATCGGCGGCGACGCCTGGGACTTTGTAGGCTGTTCGGTATATGGGGCGTCACTCATACTGCTTTACTGCGTATCGTCGGTCTATCACGGTCTGAGGCCGCCCATGGCAAAAAAGGTGATGCAGGTTGTGGATCACTGCACGATATACTATCTCATCGCTGGAACCTACACGCCGGTTCTGTTAAGCTCCATCCGTACTGTATCCCCGGCATGGGCTTGGGTGATATTCGGCATCGTGTGGGGGCTTGCCCTTGTTGCGACGGTATTTACAGCCATTGACCTTAAGAAATATTCTGTGTTCTCAATGGTCTGCTACATCGGCATGGGCTGGTGCATAATTCTTGCGGCAAAGACCGCCATTCGTGCCATTCCCTTTGGGGGACTTATATACCTCCTGTTCGGCGGAATTGCCTACACGGTTGGCGCGGTTATATACGGCATCGGCAAGAAGCAGCGATATATGCACAGCCTGTTCCATCTTTTTGTGCTGGCGGGCAGTGTGATGCAGTTTATATGCATCTACTGCTATGTGATATGATAAGAATAAATATATACGAAAACAGCGGCCGCATCGAAGTGCAGCCGCTGTTTTTCTGTGTCAGATTGTGATTACTTCGTACCCGTGTCCGCAATAGGGGAGAAGCCGCTCCAGAATGTCAGCGGTCTTCACCCGCATATAGCAGGTGGTGGTCCCGTCGGTACAGCCGAACCATGGACTGTCCAGCACGGCACTGTCGAATACAAGGCGCAGCCGCTGCTGGGTGTCCAGTAGGCAGGCGTACACGGTTGTCGCCCCAACCTGAAGACCGCACAGCTCGTTTAGCGCCGACTCCGGCGCGAATGATACGCGGGACACACCCAGCGCCGCACCAAAATCCTTCGACCTGAAGGGTTTATCACCCTCGGTCACAAAAAGGTAGTACGCCGTCTGTTGCCTGTTGCACAGCAGGAGGGTCTTGACCGTCTTTACATCCAGCGCCGCATCAATGGCAATGCAGTGCTCCATGGTTACGGCGGGGTCATTATCCACCCGCTCAAATGGAATATCAAGCTGTGCCAGTGTTTCGTACACCAGCTTTTGCAGAGGGGTGGAAAATGTCTCTGGCGGTGTGGTTTTCACATGACTTACATTTATCATTTCGCGCTCCCGGTGTCACAGCGGCAGGAACTGACTTGCAAACATGAAGTAGATAAGCAGTGAAACCGCGTCAACGATGGTGGTAATAAAGGGGTTTGCGCACACAGCGGGGTCAAGGCCGATACGCTTTGCTGCGATGGGCAGAGTGCAGCCGATGAACTTGGCAACAAATACCGTGGCAACAAGGGTCAAACTAACGGCCAGGGAGGGCATAAGACCCGCCCGGTCAAAGTACATGAACTTGAAAAAGCCCACGAACGCCAGCGTCACACCGCACAGGATGGAGACCCGCGTCTCTTTCCAGACAACACGGAAAATGTCGCGGAAAGCAATCTCGCCAAGGGAAAGACCGCGGATAACAGTTACGGCGGCCTGGCTGCCGGAGTTACCGCCGGTACCCATTATCATGGGGATGTAGACGATAAGTATCGCATACTTGGAAAGGGCGTCCTCAAAGCTGGAAATGATAAGCCCGGTAAATGTGGCGGAGATCATCAGCAGCAGAAGCCAGGGCATTCTGCTCTTCCAGAGCTGCAACACGCCGGTCTTGAGATAAGGCTTGTCCGACGGGGTGACGGCGGCCATGATCTCAATGTCCTCAGTGGCCTCTTCAATGATGACGTCGATGACGTCGTCCCCTGTGACGATACCTACAAGGCGGTTGTCGTTATCCACAACGGGCAGGGCGTTAAAGCCGTAGTGGTGGAATTTGGACACTACCGACTCCTGATCTTCGGTGGTGATGACGCTGATGAAGGTGTTCTCCATCAGATCCTCAACCCTGGTATCCTCGTCGGCAAGGATGAGGGTGCGCAGAGATACGACACCGATAAGGCTTTTCTTGCTGTCGGTGACGTAGCAGGTGCTGACCGTCTCTTTATCAATGCCGGTGCGGCGGATCTGCTTAATGGACTCTTCAGCCGTCATAAATGGCAACAGACGCACATACTCGGTGGTCATAATGCTGCCGGCAGAGTCCTCGGGGTAGTTGAGTATTTCGTTGATGAACTTGCGCGTCTCGGGGTCGGTCTGCTTCAATATCCTGCTGACCACATTGGCGGGCATCTCTTCAATGATGTCTGCCGCATCGTCAACATACAGCTCATCCACGACCTCTTTAAGCTCCGAATCGGAGAAGCCGTGAATCAACAGCTCCTGCGCGTCGGTGTCCATCTCAACGAATGTGTCCGCCGCCAGATCCTTGGGCAGCAGGCGGAACAGCAGGGGAATGAGCTCATCGTCCAGATCGTTGAAGATCGCGGCGATGTCCCATGGCTCCATCGTGGAGAAAACATCTTTCAGGCTGGGATATTTCTTAGCCTGAGCCAGGGTGAGAATGGTTTTTTCGATTTTTACATTTTTTTCAGCCATGAAATCTCTCCTTTCTTCTTATCGCATAGCGCGATTTTACAGGAGCAGATGCACGGCAAAACCCGATCACATGTCCGCCGAATAAACCGCGGTCATGTACATACATATTCGGTCTCGCCCTGTACTGCCGCTGTCGGCATCCATGTTATCACCTCGCATTCACACATAGTTACACACATTATACACCCCGTTTCGCAACGGGTCAAGAACTGCTTATTTCGACTTATTCGCCTTAAACTATTTACAAAGCGGTGATTTTGTGCTAAAGAATAGTAGTATAGAATTTCCTTTGGAGTGTGTACTTATGATTTCCGACAGACTTAAAAAGCTGGTGGGCGGCAGTTCCGCCATCAGAGCAATGTTTGAAGAGGGCAACCGCCTTGCCGCCATCTACGGGCGTGAGAATGTATACGATTTCAGTCTGGGAAACCCGAATTTCCCCGCACCTATACAGGTGAATGAGGCTATCAAGGCCGTCATTGATGAGGATGACAGCACCCTCGTCCACGGCTATATGCCGAACGCCGGTTATCCCGATGTGAGAGCCGCAATCGCCAACTGGCTTAACGATAAATACGGCACAAATTACGACACGGGCAGCATCATCATGACCGTGGGCGCCGCCGGCGGACTTAACTGCATGCTGCAGACACTGCTCAATCCCGGTGATGAGGTGCTGGTTTTCGCGCCCTACTTCCTTGAGTACGGCAACTATGTTGCAAACTGGGGCGGTGTGCTGAAGGTAATTCCTGCCAATGCGCCCAGTTTCCAGCCATCTGCCCAGGCGCTTGAGGAGTATCTGACGGAAAATACCAGGGCGGTCATCCTCAATAACCCCAATAACCCCTCGGGTGTTGTTTACAGCGAGGAGACTATCAAGGCTCTTGCCGATGTGCTCAATAAAAAGGCTGCAGAATACGGCCATCCTATCTATGTCATCTCTGATGAGCCGTACAGAGAGCTGGCTTATGACGGAATAAAGGTTCCCTATATCCCCAATTATTACAACAACGCTATCGTGGTATACTCCTGGTCCAAGTCCCTGTCCCTGCCCGGTGAGCGTCTTGGCTACATCGCAATCCCCAAGTGTGCAGACGACGCCCAGCTTCTTTGTGACGCCGCCGTTATATCCAACCGCATCATCGGCTTTGTCAACGCCCCGTCCCTTATGCAGCGGGCCGTTGCGCGCTGTCTGGACTGCACCACCGATATTTCCGCCTATGACGCAAACCGACAGCTGCTGTACAAGGCACTGACGGACTATGGCTTTGAGTGTACCTATCCCGCCGGCACCTTCTATCTGTGGGTAAAGACCCCCGTTGCCGATGCCGAGTTTGTGGCCGCCGCCAAGGAATTGAGAATCCTTCTCGTTGCCGGCAGCTCGTTTGCCTGCCCCGGCTATGTGCGCATTGCCTACTGCGTCAGTAAAGAACAGATTGAGCGCTCTCTGCCCGCCTTCCGTGAGCTGGCGGCGCACTTTGGACTGTGATATTTAAGGAGAACAGCAATATGGATGAGAAAAAAGTACTGCTCAGCGGCATTAAACCCAGCGGAGATCTTACTCTGGGCTCCTACATTGGCGCCGTAAAGAACTGGACAGAGCTGGCAGATCAGTTCGACTGTTATTATTTCCTGGCAGACCTGCACGCAATCACCGTGCGCCAGAATCCTGCCGATTTGAGAAAGCGTACTCTGGATCAGCTGGCCCAGTACATTGCCTGCGGCCTCGATCCTCAGAAGAACACTCTATTTATTCAGAGCCATGTGCATCAGCACGCCGAGTTCGGCTGGGTACTGGACTGCTACACCATGTTCGGCGAGCTCAGCCGCATGACCCAGTTTAAGGATAAAAGCGCCAAAGACGCCGACAATACCAATGCCGGTCTGTTTACCTATCCCTCGCTGATGGCGGCTGACATCCTGCTGTACCGACCGGACTTTGTGCCGGTGGGTGAGGATCAGAAGCAGCATGTTGAGCTGTGCCGCAATATCGCAAACCGCTTCAACGGCATCTACGGCGATGTGCTTAAGGTGCCCGATGCGTACATTCCCAAAGTTGGCGCCAGGATCATGGACCTGAGCGAGCCGTCAAAGAAGATGTCCAAATCCGAGCAGGGCGGCTTCGGCTGTGTTTGCCTGCTGGATAAGCCGGAGCGGATCATGTCCTGCTTCAAGAAGGCCGTCACCGACTCTGAGGCCTGCGTGCGCTTTGATGCCGAGAATAAGAAGGGTATATCCAACCTGATGAGCATCTATTCCGCCGCCACCGGTAAGAGCTTTGAGACTATCGAGTCCGAGTTTGCCGGAAGGGGCTACGGTGACTTTAAAAAGGCCGTTGGTGAGTCCGTTGTTGAAATGCTGCGCCCCATTAGGGAAGAGGCCGAGCGCATCATCAAGGACAAGGCTTATCTTGTCAGCGTGTATCAGGACGGCGCAAAGCGCGCCTCCCGCATTGCTGACCGCACCCTTAAAAAGGTCTATAAAAAGGTTGGCTTTGTACCCTACGAATAAGCGGTTTAACTTAACATGACAAATGACCGGACGGATCACAGCGATCGTCCGGTCATTCCAAATGCAAACACGCCCAGGAGAATAAGAAAATCAAAGTCGCGGCTTTCAAGATACAGAAGCAGAAAAACAGCGCAGATGAGAAGATCCGTTGTATCCATGCCCAGTATCTTGCCGTCAAGGGCATCAAGACTACCCGTGAGCGAGCTTAGCAGTCCCGACAGGGGAGTGAGGGCACCGCGTAGTGCCTTGCTGTCTGAGTGTATCTTGGGCTGTGTTTGGCTGTTTTGCTCCTGTGTGCGGTGCTGTTGGTATTGATTGCTGCGCCCTTGCGGCATGTCGCGCCCGCTCCCCGTGTGCATCGTCTGGGGGCGCATATTGTTCATCGGCCGGGCGTTTCTGCCCACCGGCATATAGCTGCCCCGGCGGTACTGTTCATACATTTTTATCGCCGCCTTTATACTCACCTAATGCGATCCTGGCGATATGTGCCAGCTTTGTTATCTCCAGCGCTTTGTCAAGACGCTGCTGCTTATCGTTTTTCAAAAATGGCTTCATAGATCGTATCAGCTCCGCCTTCTCGCCGCCGCCTTTGGAGTATTCACCCATGACTCGGCTGAGTATTCCCAGCAGTTTCGGATCAAGGGCGCTTAAATTGGGCGCAGCGGAGCTGTGAGGTGACGGCTCGTGTTTAGGCGCGGCTGTATCGTCACTGCGGCTGTTTTTGAAGCTTTGGGCAAACTCCATTATCCTGCTCATCTGCTCCGGCGACGACAGAAGACTGTTCAGCCTGTCCTCAAATTCCGACATACGCCCACCGCCTGTCATTTCATCAGCTTTGACAGCTGATCTATTATGTTGCGCCCGGACTGAGTGTTGAGAATATCGTTCAGGGCGCTCTGCATCGCCTTTGTATCGCCGTTTTCCAGCGCGCGGGTCAGCGCGTCACCGTTTTGCTGGAGTATTGCCTCAACAGCTTTGCCGTCGGCGCTCTCTGCCAGCTTTTCCACTTCGCCCAGTTTTCCCTTCAGCTTATCGCCGCCCTGGGAAGAAAGAAATGCGTTGGCCGCGTTTTTGATATCCCTCATATTACACCCCTCAGCATTTATTAAAGCACGCTATGCTGCTGTTATATTATATTCAACCCCTACTGAAAGTGACACTAATGAAAATACTGCTGATTTCAGACACACACAAAGTCATATCCCGCGCTGCCGCTGCCATCACCATGGAAAAGCCTGAGATGGTCATACACCTTGGCGACCATCTCAAGGACGGGGAAGAACTTAAGGCAAAGTTTACTCAAATCCCCTTTTACTGCCTGCGCGGCAACTGCGACATGGCCGGTATCGGCAGGGAAGAGCTGCTGGTCGATTTGTGCGGCCATCGCATTTTCGCCGCCCATGGACACAGGCAGAATGTAAAGCGGGATCTTTACGGCATTTACTTTGCCGCACTTGACAACGAGGCGGATGTATCTCTTTTCGGTCACACCCATTTTCCCACAGTGCAGGACAAGGACGGCATCCTCCTTGTAAATCCCGGCACCGCGTCGGGATTTACGCCCACCGCAGCCATACTCACTCTTTCAGAAGGGGACGCTCCCACAGCCCAGATTATCCGAATCTGAGTACACGATTTAATCAGACACACCGCCGCAACGGGTAATGCACCCTGCGGCGGCTTTCTTTTTATATCCCAATAAGTAGTCCCAAAGCCCCGACAAAGGCCATTGAGGGTTTGACCGCTTTTTTACCTGCGGTGAGTTAGAATGTAATCCGAAAGGGGTGATGCCGCTGCAGGTCATATATATGGATGAGCTGCTGATATTAAACTTTATAACAGACTATCTGGCACTCAGTGCGGCGGCAATCCTGTCCGGGGAGATAATCCGGCGGCGCAGAATCGCACTGGCGGCGCTTATCGGTGCGGCATATGCCGCGATAACCGTTATATGCCGAATGAGCGTTCTTGTCAGGCTGCCATTTCAGCTGCTTGTGGCAGCCCTTATGATACTCACCGCCTACGGCATAAGGGCGCATTTACTAAGGCTTGTGCTGTGCTTCTGTGGCGTGTCGGCTCTTTTCTGCGGCGCTGTAACGGCCTTTGGCCTTGTTCTGGGGCGGCAGCAGACAGGTGCGCTGTTGTCGGTGGATCTGCGGCTGCTTTCCATATCGGTACTGCTGTGCTATGGGGTGATAAGCATGGGTTTCAGAAAGCTCCTGCGCGATGCAAAAGAGCGTAAGCTCATCAGTATCAAAGTATGCTTCGCCGGGCGGGAATGCCATCTGAGGGGGCTGTACGACAGCGGCAATAAATTGCGCGATCCAATCAGCGGCAGGGGAGTGGTAGTCACCACTTTTGAAAAGCTCAGACATATCTTTCCTCATGATCTGTGTGCCCTACTGTCTGCCGCCGACCTGTCACAGTCGTCGCAGGCCCTGATTTTGCTGTCAGGCAGTCCGCACAGCACGCGCTTCGGCCTAATACCCTACAGCAGTGTGGGTACGTCAAAGGGAATGATGCTGACATTCAGACCGGATGCAATCGAAGTTGACGGAACTATGGAGCAGGGGAGAGCCGTTGCCTTTTCACCTACTGCGATCTCACCTGGTAATGACTTTGACGCCATAATCAACCTTTAAAAACAGCGAAAGGAGCAAAATTTATGGATCTGAGACGCGCTATCAACAGTTTTGGCAGCCTGCTGACCCGCCTTGGCGTGCTGGGCACTCAGCCGCTTATGTATGTTGGCGGAAGCGATACACTGCCTCCACCCCTTACCAAAGAAGAGGAGGGGAGAGCCTTCAGCCTTCTGAAAACCGACCCCGCCGCAGCGCACAAAATGATGATAGAACACAATCTGCGCCTTGTTGTGTACATTGCAAAGCGCTTTGAGAACACCGGTCACAGCCTTGAGGACATGGTATCCATCGGAACGATCGGCCTAATTAAGGCGATAAACACCTTCGACCCGGAGAAAAATATAAAGCTGGCCACCTACGCCAGCCGCTGTATTGAGAATGAAATACTCATGTTCCTGCGTAAAACCGGCAATCAAAAGTCGGAGATTTCCTTTGATGAGCCGCTGAACACCGATTGGGACGGCAACGAGCTGCTGCTGTCGGACATACTGGGTACAGATAACGATGTGGTGATGCAGCCCATTGAGGACGATATTGATCGCCAGATCCTCCATTATGCCGTCTCAAAACTGCCGGAGCGGGATAAAACCATCATCAGCCTGCGCTACGGTATCGGGGGCGTCAAGGAAAAGACACAGAAAGAGGTGGCAGACCTGCTGGGTATATCCCAATCCTACATAAGCCGTCTGGAAAAACGCATCCTGTTCAAGCTGAGAAAAGAGATACTGAGCATGACATAACCGAAAACAGGTATAAACTTTGCCCAACGGGAAATACTGACCGTACAGTATTTCCCGGTTTTTATGCCGCGGAGGTCGTCGGAGGCAGTGTATGGCATTTACAGGCAAGGTCGAGATTTGCGGAGTAAACACATCAAAACTTACTGTACTGAGCGCCAAGGAGACGGATGAACTGCTCCGAAGAAGCAAAAATGGTGACAAATCAGCTCGAGAAGCGCTGATTTCCGGCAATTTAAGGCTTGTTTTGTCAGTAATTCAGAAGTTTTCAAACCGCAGTGAAAACGCAGATGATCTGTTTCAGGTGGGCTGTATCGGCCTTATAAAGGCCATTGACAACTTTGAT
Organism: Oscillospiraceae bacterium; assembly: GCA_045605145.1. Taxonomy (GTDB): domain Bacteria; phylum Bacillota; class Clostridia; order Oscillospirales; family Oscillospiraceae; genus CAMNAO01. The sequence continues at coordinate 18,266 of JAZUPH010000029.1, forward strand.
ATTACGCTGAATGTGCGTTTTTCAACTTATGGCGTACCCATGATAATAGGCGAGATACGAAGGTACCTTCGTGATAACAACGCGATCCGCGTCACAAGAAGCATACGCGACACGGCGTTCAAGGTAATGCAGGCAAGAGAATTGCTCATGAGCCAATCACAGCGGGAGCCGACAGTTGAAATGATAGCCAAGCACCTTGGTATCAAAAAAGAGGACGTTGCCGAAGCTATGGATGCCATACAGGATCCGGTATCACTGTACGATCCGGTGTATTCGGAAAACGGCGATCAGCTATGCAATATCGATCAGCTTTGGGACAGGCAGAACACAGATGAAAGCTGGCTTAATCAGATTGCGGTTGATGAGGCATACAGGAAACTCACTGACAGGGAAAAGAGGATCTTTGACCTGCGCTTCTTCGAAGGTAAGACACAGATGCAGGTCGCAGAAGAAATCGGGATAAGCCAGGCACAGGTTTCACGCATTGAAAAGAACGCAATCGGCCAAATAAAAAAGTGTCTGTAGTTTTTGCAATCAGCAAGCGGTATTTGCAGTTAGATGCCAATACCGGAAAAACAGCGCCGCACGTACAGGGGAGCCATAGCGTCATCACGCACAAGGGAGAAATTCCCATGGACGACACATTAGAAACACACTCCCTGCAAATCCACAGAAAATTAAACAAAATAAAAATTTTGTTTAATTTAGGGGGGCGGAAACGGCGTCTATTGGACTGTTTATAATGGACATGGCTTTGGCAGTGTGTTAATTGCCTGTATGAGCCAATGTTGTATGCGCCGGGATAGCTAGTTATCGTAACAGCGCGATCTTATGCTCTGCTGTTTGCAAGCTATGCAGTAACTGTCTGCGCATAATGATCCGCGCATATCAAAGACCGGCCTGCCTTTCCATTCGGCGTGCCGGTCTTTTCGTAATAACCATTGTTCTCTATTATAATTATTAAGGAATCCTATAATATGAATCACAGTGTCATTAATTATATCTCCCGCTGTCTTAGCTGTCCGGAACGCATATCCGGCAATTGTCACAGACGCGCTCAGTGCGTTGTCTACAGGCCGAACAACTGTACAATATCCGGCGTTCATCCTCACACAATTGACAATACTTTCTCGGCTGTTACAGCACGCCGCTCAGCCGCAGCGCCTCACTGATCGTCTTTGCGTACATCAGCTCGATACCGTCGGCGGCATTTGTGTCAATCTTGCACTGGCTGGGTATGATGCATTTTTTGAAGCCCATCTTTTTAAGCTCACCAAGCCGCTGGTCGACATTTTTCACACTGCGCAACTCGCCGGTCAGGCCAACCTCACCGAAGGCCGCCATATCGTCCGGAATTGGCCTGTCTCTGAAGCTGGAAGAAATTGCAAGAATTGTTGCAAGGTCGCCTGCAGTTTCGTTCAGATTAAGTCCGCCGATAACATTGATATGCGAATCACAGCCACTGATTCTGAAGCCGCAGCGCTTTTCAAGTACTGCCAGAAGAAGCAGCGCTCTGTTATACTCCACGCCGTTTGAGGTCCTGCGGGCATTACCGGCAATGCAGGCGGTCACAAGAGCCTGAACCTCGGCCAGGATGGGTCTGGTACCCTCCATAACGCAGGTCACGCAGGTGCCTGATGCGCCCAATGGACGCCCGGAAAGCAAGGATTCTGAGGGATTCGGCACCTCAACAAGGCCTTTATCGTGCATTTCAAACACGCCGATCTCATTTGTGGAGCCGAAACGGTTCTTCGCCGCGCGGAGAATGCGGTAATTGGATGACTGCGAGCCCTCAAAATACAGCACACAGTCCACCATATGCTCCATAACTTTTGGGCCTGCGATAGCTCCCTCTTTATTGACATGGCCAACCAGAAACACGGTGATGCCGCGGCTTTTAGAAAGGCGCATAAGTGTCAGCGTACACTCCTTGACCTGGGCAACACTGCCGGGTGCAGAGCTTAAAGTATCGGCATACAGGGTCTGCACGGAGTCGACAATGACCACATCGGGCGAAATTTTATCAATTTCCTCTAAAATGCGGCCCATATCGGTCTCGGCAAGCACCATAAGCTCGTCGTTTACTGCACCAAGCCTTGCCGCGCGCATTTTGATCTGACGCAGAGATTCCTCACCTGATACATACAGAACCTTACTGCCGGTCGCTGCAAGCTGATTGGAAATTTGCAGCAGGAGCGTTGATTTGCCGATGCCCGGCTCACCCGCCATCAGAACCAGAGAACCCTGCACAGCACCGCCGCCTAAAACGCGATCCAGTTCATCGGTGCCGGTGACAAAGCGCACTTCCCTGTCGATGCCTACCTCGCTGAGCTTGACAGCTGCGCTTTCAAAGGCTACGCGCCCCTTTGCGCCGGATGAGTCGCTCTTGGTATTGCCCCAGCTTGCCGGACGCTCCGCCATAGTATTAAATTGACCGCAATTCGGACATTTTCCGTACCATTTTGGCGATTCATAGCCACATTCTGAGCAAAAAAATACAGTTTTAGCTTTCATAAACAACTCCGCTGCAGTAGCTGACGACCGTAACAGCTATCACTGCCGCCAGCTTTGTTTGGTATCCGCCCTGCAATAACAGCCTTTCCTCATCGGGATTCGATAGAAAGCCGCACTCAATCAGCACTGCGGGGCAGTTAACACTCTTCATTAGGTAAATATCGCCGGAAACTCTCT
>JAZUPH010000030.1:0-52941 GCA_045605145.1 Oscillospiraceae bacterium
AAAAATGCGCCGCCCTGCGGTACCGCGCCGCAGCGGCACAATACGCGCCCGTAGCTCAGTTGGATAGAGTGCCAGACTCCGACTCTGGAGGTCGTGGGTTCGAATCCCGTCGGGCGTGCCAAGAAAAAAGTCTCTTTTGTCTACTGACAAAAGGGACTTTTTTCAATGATATCCGTTCCCTGCGGTCACGGATGATATAGCTAACGCTATGATATCTGCTGCGCAGATGATATACGCTTCGCGTATGAAGGGAACGGATATTATATCATGCTTGCGCAGCAAGTATATCATGCGGCGTAGCCGTATATCATGTCGCGACAGCGATATATCATTGAAATGAGATATTCTTTTGTAGTATAATCAGTCCGAATAGCAACCTGTTGATTTTATATATTCAAATATTCTCCCAAAGGCGGCAGTTGAGGGAGTATTCCCGCGGCAGAGGGCCCTGGGATTTTTCGCAGGCGCACATTCTCCGCCGGCAAGCAAAGGAGAAAGACAATGGACAGAACACAAAAGACCGAAATCGTAAATATGTGCATGGTTTACAAAGACGGGCTTGTTTTGGTTCAGGATAAAATACACAGCGTGTGGGGCGGCCTGCTCTTTCCCGGCGGTCACGTTGAAAGGGATGAATCTTTTACGGATGCGGTTATCCGCGAAGTGTTTGAGGAGACCGGCCTGACCATAAGCTCACCGGTGCTGTGCGGCATCAAAGACTGGGTGAATGATGACGGCTCGCGCTATATGGTGCTGTTTTATAGGGCGGATACATTCAGCGGGGAACTGAGATCTTCCGCAGAGGGGGAGGTCTTCTGGATGCCGCTTGAGGAGTTTTTGTCCATGGACGACCGCCTGTCTAAGGATATGAAAGATATGGTTAGGGTGTTTTTGGATGATAAGTTGAGCGAATTTTTCTACTATAAAGAAGGCGGAGAATGGCGCTACACCCTCAAATGACAAACGCCCGGTGACCGCTGCACCTATGCCCGACCCAGGGGCGGAAGCGCTGCCGTTTACCCAGCGCATGACAGAAAAAACAACCTTTGCCGACCGGCAAAGGTTGTTTTGTTTTGATTCAATTCATCGTCAGCGAGCGGCTCGCCCTATGCTCACTTTTTCCATGTGCCTATGGAAAGAAGGCTGAGTATCGGGAAGATCTCAAGTCGGCCGGCGAGCATATCCGCGATCAGCACCAGCTTGCTCAGATCGCTGAAGGCAGAAAAGTTGCAGGTGGGGCCCACGGCCTCAAGTCCGGGACCAATGTTGTTAAAGCAGGCAAGCACAGCGGTCATATTGGTGCCGATGGAGAAATTGTCCAGCGATAACACAAGGTAGCTCAGTACAATAATCACCACATAGGCCGCAAGATAGGCGTTGGTATTTGCCAGCACCTTCTCGCTGACGGCGCGCCCGTTGATGCGCACGGCCTGCACCCGGTTGGGGCGGATGACCTGGCGGATGTTGCGCCGCAGGCTCTTGAGCAGAAGCAGCACGCGGGAGCATTTTATGCCGCCGCCCGTACTGCCCGCACAGGCGCCGAACACCATCAGCGTCATCAGTATGCCCTTGGACAGCCCGGGCCACAGATCAAAGTCCGTTGTGGAATAACCGGTGGTGGTGATTATGCTGGACACCTGAAAGGCCGCGTGGCGCATGGCTTCGCCGGTGCCGGAATACAGGCCGCGGATGTTCAGGGTTATCAGCGCGATGCAGACGAAGATGACGCCCAGATAAAGACGCAGCTCCTCATCCTTGAGCACATCTTTCACATTACCCAGCAGCAGAAGATAATAACAGCTGAAGTTAATGCCGAACAGAGCCATGAACACTGTGGTCACGATCTGGACATAGGGGCTGTAGTCGCCGCAGCTGGCGTTTACGACGCCGAAGCCGCCGGTACCTGCGGTGCCGAAGGATATGCACAGCGCTTCGAACCAGTTCATCCCGCCGAAGAGCAGGAAGATAATGTCCAGAACCGTCAGCACGATGTACAGCAGATACAGTATCGTGGCAGTGCGGCGCATACGTGGAACCAGCTTGCCCACGGTGGGGCCGGGGCTTTCCGCGCGCAGGATGTGCATCGTAAATCCGTCGCTTCTGCCGCTGATGGGCACCACAGCAAGGATGAATACCAGCACGCCCATGCCGCCCAGCCAGTGGCTGAAGCTGCGCCAGAAGAGGATGCCGCGGGGCTGTATGCCCACATCGGTGAGAATTGATGCGCCGGTGGTGGTGAAGCCGGAAACCGTCTCAAACAATGCGTCAATAAACCTGGGAATGTCGCCGCTGAAAACAAAGGGAAGGCAGCCCACAAGACTCAGCGTGATCCAGCTGAGAGCAACGCTCACCAAACCCTCCCGGGCGTAGAAGCCGGGGTTCGCGCCGCGGCACAGAACAGCCAGCACCCCGGCGCATACCAGGGCGATCAGGATGGCGTATACAAAGGCCCAGGCCGCAACGCCGCTGCCGTCGGCAATGCATATGAGCATCGGCGGCAGCATGAAAAATGCTTCAAGCATCAGAGTCAGGGCGATTATCCGCCCGATCATCTTATAGTTCATACTCCGCTCCGTTTATTCAAATATGTCGTTCAGGCGGTAGATCACATCGCCGCCGCTGGTGATGACGACCAGTGAATCGCCCTGCTTGAATACAGAATCGCCGTTGGGTATCTCGGTGTGTGAGCCGCGGGTAATGCTGGCCAGCAGCACGCCCTTTTTGACCTTCAGCGATTTGAGGGGTACGCCACAGTTTTTTGTGTCGGCGTCCACATAGAACTCTGCCGCTTCGGCCTGCCCGTCGGCGATGGTATGCACTGCCACCGCGGCACCTGTCTGGTCGCGCATGGCGCGTACATAGCGGGCAATGCTGTTGCAGCAAAGCTCACCGGGGCTTACGGTGCTGCCCACGGGCAGCCCGCCCAGAAGACCGGCATTCTCCGACCGGTCCAGCTTGGTGATTATGCGGCGCACGCCAAGGCTGTGCCCCAAAAGGGACACGATGAGATTCGTCTCGTCCGAATCGGTCAGGGACACCAGAGCATCGCAGAAAGCCAGACCCTCCGCCTCCAGCAGGCGGCGGTCGTTGTAGTCGCCGCACACCAGAACTGCGTTGGGCAGCAGTGCGGAAAGCTCCATACAGCGGTCGTGATCCGGCTCAACAATGGTGATGCTCACTCCGCGGTCGTGAAGCACCCTTGCCAGGTAGTAGCTGATCCTGCCTCCGCCCACGAGCATCACGCGGCTTATACGGCGGGTGATAATGCCCAGGTTTTTCAGCAGTTTTTCCAGGTTTGCTGACGGCGCGGTGACGAATATGCGGTCGCCGGAATTGAGCACGAAGTTGCCGCCGGGGGTGATGGCCTTGCCGTCGCGCAAAACGGTGCATACCAGCACGCGGCATCCCACGATGTCGTTTATCGCGCTCAGCGGCATATCCTTAAGGCGGCTGTCATCATCGATGCGCAGTTCAACGATCTCCACCCGACCCTTGGCAAAAGTCTCACGCTTGAGGAAGCCGGGATACTTGAGCAGGCGATCCATTTCCGTGGCGGCCTGCCGTTCGGGATTGACTACGAAGGACAGAGCGAAGCTGTCGCTCATGGCGTAGATCTGGTCGGTGTATTCAGGGTTGCGGATGCGGGCGATGGTCTGCAGCCGGGGGTTGAGAACGTGGGCGGTCATGCAACTTAAAAGATTCACCTCATCCGAACGGGTGACAGTGATAAGCAGGTCGGCGTCCTTTACTCCCGCCTGGCTGAGCACAGCCATGGCGGCGCAGTTGCCCGATACGGCCATAACGTCATAGCGGTCAACGCTGGCCTCCAGCACTTTTTCGTTTGAATCGATCAGCGTAAGGTCGTAGCCCTCTTTGGCCAGCTGGCGTGTAAGGGAATCGCCCACAACGCCGTCGCCTGCAATAATAATCTTCATCGCGTTTACCTCTGTTCCGGCATAATACGCCACGATAATCAGATAATGGATAAATAGTGAAATCATTGTAACACAGCCGACACAGGATGGCAATACGCTTGCTCCCGTGAGCCGCGGTCAAATTGTCCCACAATTTACAAACCTTTAATCTTTCGGACAAGTACCCGAAACATTCTCTTTCTATTATTATATCATCAACACTTAATTGACCACTGCGACAGAAAGGGGCCGACAAAGCACCATGAACGAGCAAAAAATCCCTATCACCTCACCCGACGCAACCCTGCCCCTGCCCAACATGGACATGGACATCGCGCAAAAACGCCTTGCCAGGCTGCAGGAATTTATGGAGCTGCAGCAGATTTACTCCGGCGCGATAAAAGAGGTCACCACCAAGCTGGAAATACTCGACGAGGAGTTTCACACCCGCTATGACCATAACCCTATCCACCGCATAGAGAAGCGGCTGAAATCCCTGCCCAGCATGGCCTCAAAGTTGCAAAGCCGCGGTCTGCCGCTGGACATCCCCAGCATAAAAAATGAGCTTTACGATGTGGCCGGTGTGCGGGTGATATGCAATTACTGCCAGGACATCTATGATGTGGCGGAAATACTCACCTCACAGCCGGACATCCGCCTTATCCGAAGCCGCGACTACATAAAGGCACCCAAGCCCAACGGCTATCGCAGCCTGCATCTGGTGGTGGAGGTGCCGGTGTTCCTGTCAACGGGTGCCGTGCCAACGCCGGTGGAGATACAGCTGCGCACCATCGCCATGGATTTCTGGGCCAGCCTTGAGCATAAACTGCATTACAAATCCGATGCGGCGATCACCGATGACCTCTGGCAGGAGCTGAAGCACTGTGCCGATGTCAGCGCAGACCTTGACAGCCGTATGCAGGCCATATTCAATCACATTTCGGCACAAAAATCCGAAAGCAGTATCTGAAAAAACAGCAAGCGCCCCGCGGGATCGTCCTGCGGGGCGCTTGTCTTGCAATATTATTCTTCGCTTATCAGCTCACCGGTCTCGGTGCAGCGGCTGAAGCGCCGCAGGAAGCTCCACATCATCTGCCCGAGGGCCATGGGCGGGAAATGGGGCGCGTTGTCCACAACGGCGAAGCGCAGCACGTTGCGCCCCTTGCTGTCGTTGAAATCGGCCACAAAGTGCTTAACGCCGTAATGCTCTTCCACGCGCTCGGTATCGCCGTATACGCCGATGATATGGTGGAATGCGTCCTTGGGCAGATCGGCATAGGCCACGCAGGTATCAACATCACGCGGTTTAATGTCCATCAGTTCAAGGCGGCTGTTGACCTTGTTCACGCCCCAAACGCGGGGGTCCTCACCCGGGGCGGGATGGAAAGTCTTGGACGGGCGCATAGTGCCGCCGTTCGCCGCGGGCAGGTGCTGGTGACTGTGTTCTTCTTTATGATGCTGCATATGCTTGTCGTAATCGTTCATATGCACGCGGGTGGGGTCGCGGCTCTCGTCGCGGCCGGGGTGGAAGAAGGTGTCGGGTCCGCCGGGTTTTGTATCGGCAGTGCGCGGCGGGGTGGTGCGGGGGTGCCAGTTGTTAAGGGGCGCGTAGCAGCTGGGCTCACAGCGGCCGCACAGCAGCACCAGTGGCATGATCGCCTTCTTAATGCGCTCATACTCCTCGTCGGTGAACCACACCTCCAGCGGGTCGAAGGGGCGGAAGATATCGCCGCCGGCCATATAGCAGCCCGCCAGCTTTTCGGAAAGTCTGTACATGGACGAATGGGTCTGCATGGAGCCCTGGGAGAAGCCGCCTACATAGATGCGCCCGGCATCCACTGGGCACATTCCGCTGACCACGGTGATGAGGCGGTCAACCTCCTGCCAGTTGGTGTTCTGGGGGATGCAGACGATGAACTGCTCTTTCGCAGCCACATCGAGAATACCGGTGACATATTCCTCACCCTCGATGGAAATTCCGCCGCCGTGGAGATAGAACACCAGGGGGAGCTTCCTGCCCTCGGGGGCGTTTATGGGGGTAAACAGCTTCCAGCGGGTGTAGTAGTCCTCTTCACCGAAGGTCTGCACATCAAGACCGATGGAGTTATAAAACTCTTTTGCCTTTTCGGGGTAATCCTCGATCTGGGAGCGGATGTTGATGCGGCGCATCAGCTCAGTACCGTACTCGCTGTTGAGATAGCGGTCAAGGTCTATGCTTCCGTCAGAGCTGAACCATACGCTGTTAAGGAAATACTCGTTCTTCTCGGCGACTGTCATTGCTGTTCCTCCGTGAAAATTTTCTGTCATGCTGCTGTATTGTGTGCTTACACATCCACAAAAGTGAATGCCCGGTAGCTGATGGCCTCAGCCAGATGAGCGGCGCTTATCTTTTCCGCACTGGCAAGGTCGGCAATGGTGCGTGCCACACGCAGAATGCGGTCATAGGAGCGGGCGGTAAGGCCCAGCTTATCGAAAGCGCTGCGCATCAGTGCGTTGCCCGCCGCGTCAAGGGCGCAGTGGGTCTGCAGAAGCTCACCCTCAAGGGCGGCGTTTGAGCTGTGCCCCGTCCCCTCCATGCGCTTTTGCTGTATCTTTCGTGCGGCATCCACGCGCTCTTTGATAGCAGAGGACGGCTCACCGTCCGGTTTACCCTCCAGCTCGTCATATTCAAGGCTGGGCACTTTCAGGAAGATGTCGATCCTGTCCATAAGGGGGCCGGAAATGCGGGCCTGATACCGCTGCACCGACATGGGTGAGCAGTGGCAGCGGCCCGAAGGGTGGCCGTACCAGCCGCATTTACAGGGGTTCATCGCGCATACCAGCACGAAGCGGCTGGGGTACACCGCCGTACCTGTGGCGCGGGTTACGGTGACCTGCCCGTCCTCAAGGGGTTGGCGCAGGGTCTCCAGTACATCGCCGGGGAACTCCGGCAGCTCATCAAGGAAAAGGATGCCGTTGTGGGCCAGGGATATTTCTCCGGGGCGCAGATTGGCCGTGCCGCCGGACATCGCCACCGCGGAAACGGTGTGATGGGGTGAGCGGAAGGGTCGCGCGGCGATAATCGGTCTGTCCCGCCCGGTAAGTCCGGCAACGGAATGGACGCCGGTGGTCTCAAGTATCTCTTCCCGCGTCATGTCGGGCAGGATGGACGGCAGACGCTTTGCCAGCATGCTTTTGCCGGAGCCCGGCGGGCCGGACAGCAGTACATTGTGACCGCCGGCAGCCGCCACCTCAAGTGCGCGCTTTATGTTTTTAAGCCCCTTTACCTGGGCAAAATCGGGCAGGCTGTAGTTGTCGGGCTTCAGCTCGATATGCTCGGCGGGGGTTATAGGCGCCTCACCCCGCAGGTGCTTTGCTATCTGCTCAACATTGTCCGCAGGATAGATCTCCACACCACCGGCATAGGCCGCCTCCTGCGCGTTCTGCGCGGGCAGGAACACCTGCTTCACGCCCAGCTCCGCAGCGCCCAGCACCATGGGCAGTACCCCGGGCACGGGCCGAAGCTCACCGCCCAGAGAAAGCTCACCAATAAAGGCGGCATCCTGCGGCGGCTCTTTTATATCCCCACCTGCGGCCAGAATGCTCAAAAGTACCGGCAGGTCGTATACAGTTCCGGATTTTTTTCTGTCCGCAGGGGCGAGATTGACCGTCACGCGGCTGACCGGGAAGTCAAAGCCGCTACTTTTGGCGGCGGCGCGGACACGCTCACGCGCCTCTTTAACGGCGGCATCGGGCAGACCTACCACGTCAAAGGCCGGCAGCCCGCCGGACAGGAAGCATTCCACACTCACTTCACAGCCGCGGATACCCTCAAGCCCCAGTGAACGTACTTTTGCGACCATACTCTCACCTCTTTCAATGAAAACCAATATATAAAAACATTATAAAATACTTGCGCTTTTACCGCAAGCATCAATTGAATCAGTAGAACTCCCGCAGGACAAGGTCTGTCTCGCCCTGATTAAGACCCAGCTCCACTCTGAGCACCTTGGGGTCGTGAGCCAGCTCGGCGCGCACCATGTCGCGGATAGCGGTGCCGCCGTGGTAGCCGTGGATGACGCGGATGCGGTAAACCGAACTGTTTGCCCGCTTCAATGCCGCCTTCAGGCAGATCCTGGCCTGGTATGTGTTCATGCCGTGAACATTCACTTCCTGTATTCCCCTTAGTGCAGGTTGTTTTGCCGCCATATAACGCTCCCAAGATTAAATATTCATCTGTGCAATCTTCCCGTTGTTGTGCTATAATATCGCTAAACAACAGATTTGCGCTCAAGTCTTTGCATCAATATCAGAATAACAGGAGGAAGCCGGAATGTCCACTTATCTTTATGTAGGCCCCCGCGCGCCCAAAGATATCCCCGAGGATGAAAAGTTTATATTCAGCGTCTATCAGTGGGATGAAGCCACGGGCGAACTTGCCCTTTCCAGCCGTGTGCCCGGTCAGATAAGCGCCGGCAATGTGCAGACCGATCTTGACCGTATGTTGCTTTACGTCTCTGACGAGGTCAGCGCCAACCCCACCCTGGGCATGGGTGGCGGCGGACGCATATTCACCTTCTCCATCGACAGCCAGACCGGCGCACTGACCAAGGTTGAGGATGCCCTGTCTTTCGGCGGCCATCCCTCATATCTGGCCCTTGACCCGGAAAAGAAATATATGATAACCACTCATTTCTGCCCCATGCCTCCCGTGCCGAAAGTGAGCAAAAATGCCGACGGCAAGTATGAGATAAAGCCTATGCACGGCGACACCGGCACCATTCTGCGCCGCATTAACCCCGACGGCACATTGGGCGAGGTTTGCGATGTGGTATATCACCTGCCCGAGGGCGACTATCCCCAGCGCCCGTCTCATATGCACTGTGTTGAACCTTCCCCCGACGGCAGTCTGTACGCCGCCTGTGACATCGGCCTTGACAAGGTGTATATGTTCCGTATCGACAGCGAAAACGGCAAGATTGAGATCGCCGGCGGCAAGCCCACCGAACATATTCCCGGCTGCGGCTCCCGCTATTGCGCCTTCCACCCCACAAAGCCCTGGCTGTTTGTCAACGGTGAGCATATGCCCATCATGACCGCCTTCCGCCATGACGCCGACGGCGGCCTGGAAGAGATAAACACTGCCTCCTCTTTTGAAGAGGGGTATGACACCCGCGGACTGATGGCCTCCGACATGGCGCTGAGTGCCGACGGCAAGTTCGTTTACAACTGCATGCGCGGCTCTGACACCGTGAGTGTGTTCGCCGTGGACCAGGAAAGCGGCGAACTTAGCCTTATTCAGGTCTACAAAATGCAGGGCGTGAAGCCCCGCAGTTGTGTGCTGTCACCCGGCGGCAAATTCCTCGTGGTTGCCAACACGGAGAGCAGCCTTGTTGAGGTCATCGCTGTGGGCGAGGACGGCAGGCTGTCCCCCACCGATAATTCCGTTGCCGAGGGCTGGCCCGGCACCCTGACCTTTGTGACGATATAAAATACAGCATAACAGACAGCAGCCCCGAACGGTGACCCGTTCGGGGCTGTTAATTGTCTTTGCTTTTACTCAGGCCTTTGCAGCTTCGAAGCCGATATCGTCCATCGCCTCGATCGCGGCGGCAACAGCGGCGTCATCGCCGTCCACGGTGACGGTCTTGTCAGCCAGAGTGACGGTGAACTTAAGGTTGGCCTCATTAAGGGCGTTGGTGATGCGGGCGACGCACTTTTCGCACATCATACCGGGTACGTTGATAACAGTCATGGTTTTATCCTCCTGAAAATATTATAAATATTTAAACAGCATCAAAGCTTTTTAAATCTAAGACGCAGGGCGTTACTGACAACGCATATGCTGCTAAGTGACATGGCAAAGCTGCCTATCATCGGGGTGAGCAGTATGCCGAATGCCGGGTACAGCGCACCGGCTGCCACGGGGATGCAGATGACATTGTAGAAGAAGGCCCAGAACAGGTTCTCCTTCACATCCGTGAGCGTCAGGCGGCTGAGCCGCAGCGCACGGGGTATGTCCATCAGATCAGAGCGCATCAGCACCACATCGGCAGAGTCCACAGCCACATCGCTGCCTGCGCCGATGGCGACGCCAATATCCGCCTCGGTCAGTGCAACGGCGTCGTTGATGCCGTCGCCCACCATGACGACGCGGCGTCCCTCCGCCTTAAGGCGGCTGATGACCTGCGCCTTTTCGCCGGGCAGTACCTCGGCAATCGCCTCATCCGCGCCCACGGCGTCCGCCACATATTCTGCGGCGCCTTTATTGTCGCCCGTCAGCAGTACCACCCGCACGCCCATGGTCTTCATCCGCTCGATGGCGGCGCGGCTGGTGTCGCGGATTGTATCTGCTGCCATTATAGCACCCTGCAGCACGCCGTCAAGTGCAACCAGGATGGGCGTGCGGCCCATGCCGGACAGACGGTCAAGCTCGGCCGTCAGCGCACTTTCATCGATGCCCTCACGGCGCATCATGCCCCGGCTGCCAACCAGGAGGGTACCGCGGTCTTCGATCACGGCCTTTATGCCCATGCCGGCCAGCTCTTCAAAATCCTGCAGCTTCACCGGCTCAATCCCCTCGGCCGCGGCTAAAACTGCCTTGGACAGGGGGTGGGCGCTCATGGCTTCGGCCGCGGCGGCCATTGCCAGCAGCTCGTCACGCCCTGCGGCGGCCTCAAGCACCTCGGTAACCTGCGGCTGGCCGGTGGTGATGGTGCCGGTTTTGTCCAGAACAACGGTGTCGGCCTTGCCGATAAGCTCCAGCGCTTCGCCGCTTTTTACCAGTATGCCGTACTTAGCACCAAGGCCGGTGCCCACCATGATTGCGGTGGGCGTTGCAAGACCCAGGGCGCAGGGGCAGGCGATGACAAGGATGGATGTGAACACGCGCACCACAAAGGCAATGTCCGCGCCGCACAGCGCCCAGATGAGTCCTGCGAGGGAGGAAATGCCGATTATTACGGGGACAAATACACCCGCGACCTTGTCGGCGAGGCGGGAGACGGGGGCTTTTTTGCCCTGAGCATCTTCCATAAGGCGGATGATGCCCGCAAGGGTGCTCTCCGCGCCCACGCGGTCAACCCGCACATACACGGTGCCGCCGGACAGGATGCTGCCGCCGATAACGCGGCTGCCGACCTCTTTCTCCACGGGAAGGCTCTCCCCGGTGAGCATGGCTTCGTTGGCGGCTCCGCTGCCCCGCTCAACAATACCGTCGGCCGGGATGCGCCCGCCGGTTTTCACCAGCACCAGATCGCCCTTCTGCAGTGCATCGGAGGGGATCTCGTTTACTACATCATCGGTGACGATGAATGCGGTGTCCGGAGTCAGGGCCATAAGACCCGCGATGGCACCCTTGGTGCGCTGTTTGCTGCGCTCTTCAAGGAATTTGCCCAGCATCACAAGACCCAGCACCATGACGGCGGATTCATAATAAAGCTGATGCACCCAGCCCGGGTCAAAGCTGATGACGAATGTAACCACAATGCTGTAGATGTAAGAGCAGCTGCTGCTCACCGCCACCAGGGAGTCCATGTTGGGATTAAGGCGGATCAGTGAACCGAAGCCGCCGATAAAGAAGCGGCGTCCGAAAAGCAGGGCCGGAATGCACAGCAGCATCTGTATAAGGGCGTAGTTCACCGGCGACACTGCCGGGTCAATAAAGCGGGGCAGGGGCATGCCGAACATATGACCCATGGAGATAAGAGAAACCAGCGCGGCAAACACCAGTGTGCCGATCATATCCCGCTTCTGGCGGCGCAGGGCCACCTCCCCCTCATCCTCTTTGGTGGACTCGGCCTTCGGCGTGTCGTTAAAGGGGCGGATGCCGAAGCCCGCCTTCTGCACCTTTGACATGATAGTCTCCGGCGTGACCTGGCCGGGGTCATAGCTTATGGTCATGCGGTTTGTCATCAGGTTGACATCGCTGCGCTCAACGCCCGCCAGCTTGCGGGTGACCCGCTCCACCGAGGAGGAGCAGGCTGCGCAGTGCATACCTGTTATGATATATACTTCTTCTTTCATCGCAGTCCTTCTGTAATTAATATTATCTGCAAAGCAGTTTGAGGCATCTAATCAACATCAGTTTACCCTCATTTTTGTGCCCTGTCAATAGCGGCGGCGGGCATGAAATCTGTGCCATTGGCCCGTGATTCACAAAAAATTCACCCACAATTGTCATTATAGTCTATAATACAGACAGTGAATGCTGTATAATCAATATATACCACGGCAGAGAAAGGGGAGGCCTATGCAAAACAGGATCTTAATAGTGGAAGACGACAACAATATTGCGGAACTGCTGCGCCTTTACCTGAGCAAAGAGGGTTTTGAGATATTCATCGCCTCAGACGGGGCAAAGGGTGTAGCCGGGTTTGAAGAATTTAAGCCGGATCTGGTGCTGCTGGACATCATGCTGCCCGTAATGGACGGCTGGCAGGTGCTTAAAGAGATACGCGCCGTGTCCCGCACGCCTGTTATTATGCTCACCGCGAAGGGTGAAACCTTTGACAAGGTGACGGGTCTGGAAATGGGCGCCGATGACTATGTGGTCAAGCCCTTTGAGATAAAGGAACTGGTGGCGCGCATCCACGCCGTTATGCGCCGCTATGGGTATGAGGACAGCACTGCGGATGAAAAGAAGCTGAGCTTTGACAAGCTGACCATAGACATGGAGGCCTTTGTGCTGATTATCGACGGCAAAAAGGTGGAAGCGCCGCCCAAGGAGATGGAGCTTCTGTATCATCTTGCCTCATCGCCCAACAGGGTGTACACCCGCAACCAGCTTCTGGACGAGGTGTGGGGCTTTGACTATTTCGGCGACTCACGCACGGTGGATGTGCATGTAAAGCGCCTTCGCGAAAAGCTGGAGGGTGTCAGCGACAAGTGGCAGCTTAAGACTGTGTGGGGCGTTGGCTATAAATTTGAAGTTGTTGAATAAAGCGGGGAGAGTCTCATGAAGCGGCTTCGCAGTCTGACAGTGAAAAATTTCATAATGATTGCGGCCATACTGCTTATAAGTCATATTCTAACCGGTCTGGTCTTTTCATGGACATTCTACCGCTATACCTATCGGGAGAATCTTGAGGGTATGTCCGCCGCTATGGAGCAGACTGCCAGGGTCGTCACGGCGTACGGTGCCCAGTGGGAGATGGACGCGGTTGAGATGCACCTTACCCTGAGCACCACATCGTCCCTGTCGGGATATGACATAATCATCGCCGACCCCGACGGTCAGGTGCTGGCCTGTTCCGACCGGGAGTTTAACTGCCGGCACCTGGGCAGAACTGTGTCAAAGGCGGTTCTGTCCAATATTCCTCAGGGCGGCACCTACAGCGGGCTGGCATTCTTCGACGGCCTGTATTCCGACGGCCGCCAGTATATCGCGGCCCATTTTGCCGATGCGCAGACCGGTGCGACCGAAGGTTACATCATCATGTCGGTGGATATGCGCAGCGCCCGTGAGGTGTGGAGGGAGTCGTCCCGGCTGTTCGTTCTGGTGGCCGGCGTGGTCGCGGCAGCGGCGGCGGTCATCACCTTTATCGCCTCAAAGCATCAGACCGAACCGATAAACGAAATGGCGCGCATGAGCCTGCGCTTCGGACGGGGCGAACTGGATGCCCGCGTGCCGTACAACGGACGGCGGGACGAGATCGGTCAGCTCCAGCGCAGCCTGAACTCAATGGCCGATTCTCTCAACAACACGGAGAGCGCCCGGCGCGAACTGATTGCCAATGTCAGCCACGACCTGAAAACGCCCATAACCACTATCGTGGGCTTCTCCGACGGCATTCTTGACGGCACAATTCCCCCGGACAAGGCCCGTGACTATCTGCGCACCATCTCTTCGGAGGCGAAGCGGATGTCGCGCATGGTGCAGAATATGCTCACCCTGAGCCGTATGCAAAGCGTTGACCCCAACGAGATACTCAAGGGCAGCTTTGATATTTGCGAGATCGTGCGGGTCTGCCTTGTGGGCCTTGATGGGCGCATTGAAGATAAGGAATTGGAGGTCGTTCTCACCCTGCCGGAGGAGGAAATCATCACCCGTGGCGATCCGGATTCCATCACCCGCGTAGTGACCAACCTAATGGACAATGCGGTGAAGTTTGCGCGACCCGAGAGCCGTCTGGAGCTACAGGTGTGGAAGCAGGGAGAGAAAGCCTATGTCTCGGTGCAGAACGAGGGGGAGACCATCCCCCGGGAAGAGCTTCCCAAAATTTTCCAGCGCTTCCATAAAAGCGACAGCTCCCGCAATCTGGACAAGTCCGGCAGCGGGCTGGGCCTGTTTATAGTCAAGTCCATCATCGACAGCCACGGTGAGGATATATTTGTTGCCAGCGAAAACGGTGTTACCCGCTTTGTGTTCACCCTGACACTGCGTTCCGGGAACAGATCATAGTGTCCATAAAAATTTAACCGTGTGTTCACAAAGTTCCCGTTCGGCTGTGGTATTATTTAACCAGACACAGACAGAGCAGAATTATCTGCAACTCCCTCTTTTCCTTTCACTTTTGACAAACAAAAAGAGCCCGTTTTGGGCTCTTTTTGTTTTGCTTGAGACCATGCGGCTTAAAGCCGGGGTGAGGGGATTCAGTCGGGGCGGCCTTCTTCAAGCAGCCATTTGATCCCCTTGACAAGGCGCCCTGTGGGGTCGGAAAAATGCCCGCCCTCGTTAAGCTCATATTTAAGCGGATAGCCCTGCCCGCTGAGTATCTGCGCCGACAGCTCCGTATTTTTGACCACCCTGGACATGCGCACATTGCGGGTCTTCTTTTCCCGGTTTCCCACGCTCAGGTAAAAGCGCGGCGACGGGGAGAGGGGTCTGCCTGCCTGCATGAAATCAAGCCATCCTTCATACCATACCGCACCCGAGGCGCAGCAGAACAGTTCAAATTCCGGCGCATTGTATGCCGCCCACAGGGCGAACAGCCCCGCCATGGAGTAGCCGGCAAGACAGCGGCGCATCGGCCTTACCGCAAGGCGTGCCTCCGCCATCGGCATTACCCCGCCGCGAAGCCGCGCCAGGAAGGCCGGAGCGGATCCGGAGAAATCGCCCGCATCGTTATACACCCCCGGTGCCGGCCAGGGGGACAGGTCGCCGAACCAGTCGCGGCATTGTATCACCACTACCGCGGCGCCAAGGGCGCAAACCTTTTCTGCGGCCTCATCTTTATCGCCGTGGGATATTATGTAAACGACATCGACGCTGCCGCCGTCCGGCTGATACACTGTGACAGTGCTGCCTTCGTATTCAAAGCGCTCGCCCATGTTGCCGCCCTCCCCAATGTGATACATCAATTATGTAATTGCGGATGCACTTTGTCAACCGGCAGAAAGCCGCACTTGAATTATCTGCGGCATTGCTATATCCTTAGATCACACGATAATCACGCCTGAGCGAGGTAACACCATGAGAATGGACGATAAATACATCACTTTGTCAAACGGCAGCCGTGGGCTGATCCGCTCTGCTGCAGCCGGTGACGCCGCTGCGGTATGCGCACACCTTACTGCCGTCTCCAGTGAGACTCCGTATATTCTTCAGACGGCGGAAGAGACGGATGTGGGCCGCCGCGTCCAGGCCCGATATCTGCGCCGCCGCGCTGCATCGCCGGGGCGTATCAGCCTGTGCGCCTTCGTCGAGGGGAATCTTGCGGGCATGGCCACCGTCAGCCCCTATGGTGAGCTGTACCGCACCGCACACCGGGGCACCATGAGCATCAGCGTGAGAAAGGCATATTGGGGGCTTGGATTGGGCTCCGCGCTGATGGAGGAGCTTGTTGCCTTTGCCCGTCACTGCGGCTATGCCCAGCTTGAGCTGAGCGTGGACGCGCAGAACGGCCGCGCCATCCGGCTGTATGAAAAATTCGGCTTCACCGTCTGCGGGCGTGTTCCGGCGGCACTCAGACAGGAAGGGGAGCGCTACAACGATGAGCTTTTGATGGTCAAGTCCCTGCGTTGACGGCATAGCGCTTAAAATCAAACATCCGGCGTTAAACGGCGGCAGGTCAGATCGACCTGCCGCTTTCTGCGACAGAAAGCCAAAAATTTTACCTTGATTTTACATTATCCCCTTTGCATTTTTCCGTGTTTTGTAGTACAGTTAAACTGTTGTAAACTGCGAAGAGATAAGAAAAGAAATTGTAAAGGAGCAATTAAAGAAAGTATGGATGTTTTCGACGTAATCAAGCTGATTTGTGGCTTGACTTTCTTCCTGTACGGAATGCATGTTATGAGCAGCGGCCTTTCCAAGCTGTCCGGCGGCAAACTGGAGAGCAGCCTTAAGAAGCTGACAAGCAGCCCCATTCGCGGCCTTGTGCTGGGCATGGGCATCACCATCGCCATTCAGTCATCCTCCGCCATGACGGTCATGCTGGTCGGTCTTGTTAATTCCGGCATCATGCAGCTGAGCCAGACCATGGGCGTTATCATGGGCTCAAATATAGGCACCACCCTTACCGCATGGATCCTCAGCCTTACCAGCATTGAGAGCAGCAATGTTCTTATCAGCCTGCTCAAACCCAAAAACTTTGCACCCATCATCGCCCTGTACGGCATTGCCAATATCATGGTGAGCAAGAACCAGAAGAAGAAGGATCTGGGCGAGATACTTGTTGCCTTCTCCGTGCTTATGTACGGAATGGATTTCATGAGCAGCGCCGTCTCCGGTCTGGCAGACGCACCCGAATTTGCCAGCCTGCTTACCGCGTTTGAAAATCCCATCCTCGGCGTCATTGTGGGTGCGGTATTTACCGGTGTTATTCAAAGCTCCGCGGCCTCTGTGGGTATTCTTCAGTCCCTGTCCCTCACCGGCGGCATCACCTACGGCATGGCCATCCCCATCATCATGGGTCAGAACATCGGCACCTGCGTTACCGCCCTCATCTCCAGCATCGGCGTCAGCACCAATGCAAAGCGCGTCTCCGTTATCCACATTCTGTTTAACCTCATCGGCACCACCGTGTGCATGATCCTGTTCTACGGGCTGGACGCGATCTTCCATTTCGCCATCACCACTCAGCCCATCAATCCCTTCGGCATTTCCGTGTGCCACAGTATTTTCAACATCTTCACCACCTTCGTCCTGCTGCCCTTCGGCAGCAAGATCGTATGGGTGGCTGAGCATGTCATCAAGGATAAGCCCAACGAGGACAAGCGCGTTGCTCCCCTTCTGGACGACCGTCTGCTCCGCTCCCCCGCTCTGGCCGTTGCAGAGTGCGGCAACCTGCTGCACAAGATGGCCGACATCTCCGTCGTCTCCGTCCGTACCGCGCTTGACGCCGTCACAGATTACGACGCGGAAAAGATCGCTGCCGTCAAAGAGTATGAGGATCAGCTGGACAGATTCGAGGACGAGCTGGGCACCACCCTTGTCAAGCTCACAGGCCAGCCACTCAATCAGAGCGATGCACGCCTTGTCACCAGATACCTGCACATGATCGGCGACTTCGAGCGCCTGGGCGACCACGCACTGAACATCGCCTACTCCGCGCAGGAGCTGCATGATAAGCAGATCCAGTTCTCCGAGTTCGGTTACAAGGATCTGGCGGTTATCCGCTCCGCGCTGAAGGATGTTATTTCCAACACCGTCCACTCCTTCGTCAGCAACAATCCCACCCTCGCCCTCAAGACCGAGCCGCTTGAGCAGGTTATTGACGGCCTGGTGGATGAGTCCCGCGCCCGCCATATCGACCGCCTTGCCAGCGGCGAGTGCACCATTCTGCTGGGCTTCATCTTCTCTGACATTCTCACCAATGTGCGCCGTATCTCCGACCACTGCTCCAACATCGCGGTTTGCGTGCTGCAGGCCAGTGAGGACGATTTCGATATGCACACTTACATACAGACCATGCGCGAGAAGCAGTCCTTCAGCGACACCCTCAGCCAGCTCAAAGAGCAGTACGTTCTGGAGAGCTGAAATACATACCGCATTGTCACACACCGGAGCCTATGCTCCGGTGTTGTTTTGCTGCCGGGTTGCGGGTGAAACGGAATGTCCGCGAAAAACCCGACACAGGACCGTATCTGCGCACATTAATCACCATTTTTTAAAAAAAGTGTTGACAAATTGCGGGGGCTTGGGTATAATAACTCTTGCCGTATGGCGGTATAGCTCAGTTGGCCAGAGCATCCGGTTCATACCCGGAGTGTCGTTGGTTCAAATCCGACTGCCGCTACCAGCTGGGGGCGGTGTTTCACCGCCCCTACAACTTTATAATGTGGCCCGGTGGTCAAGAGGTCAAGACACCGCCCTTTCACGGCGGTAACACGAGTTCGATTCTCGTCCGGGTCACCATTTTTTTCGGAGGCTTAGCTCAGCTGGTTAGAGCGCATGCTTCACACGCATGAGGTCGACGGTTCGATCCCGCCAGTCTCCACCACGAAAAGAATCCACATTTGTCTTAGACAAGTGTGGGTTCTTTTTAATGATATCCGTTCCCTTCGGTTACGGATGATATAGCTGACGCTATGATATCTGCGTCGCGAGCGATATACGCCCCGCGTATGAGGGGGACGGACAAAAACAACGCCCCGGTGCAGACGCATCGGGGCGTTATCTTCAGTCATCGAAATGGCTCACTTTTCGTAACTAAATGCTGTTGCTGTTTTTGGCACGTACAGCTCATTTGCCGCCTCGCGGCGGTGAGGGAGGTTTTAACGGTTAGAGGTCTCTAACTGATGTACAGTATAATATAGCCGGCCCTGTTTGTCAATAGGCATACGGAAAATTTTCCGCTTTGGGGGCATATAATTTTTTCAACTGCTGTGTCTGCGCTGTGCGGGATGCCGCGGTTCCCGGTGCGGGGGAGGGGGCGGCAGCAAATGCTTAAAAACTTAACAAAAATCATAGCTTAACCGCTGTAAATACCGCCGGGTATATGCTATAATGAAATGGCTTGGTGCGGCGAGCGGCTGCAGACAAATAATCACAAAGGAGAATTTCCATGGCCATTACACGCGATCAGATCGACAGCAAATATAAATGGGATTTTACCGCCATATATGCGGATCAGGCGGCTTTTGAAGCAGATTACGCCAAAGCGCAGGCCCTTGTTGAGGGTTTTGGCGCCCACGAGGCTACCATGTGCGACAGCGGTGAGGCGCTTTACGCAATGCTCAGTGACGAGACAAAGGTCACCCGCATTATAAGCCTGCTGGCGCAGTACGCCCACCTGCGTTCGGATGTCAACAAGGCAGACAACACTTATCTGGCGCTCATGGGCCGCGTTATGAAGCTGGCTCACGATTTCGGCGCGGTCAGCGCCTTTGCGGCGCCCAAGGTAATCCGCCTGGATGGCGAGACCCTTGAGAAGTGGTACAAAGAGTATCCCCCGCTGGAGGAGTACAGACGCAGCATTTATAAAATCCAGCGCTATAAGCCCTACACCCTGTCCGACGAGTGCGAGAAGCTGCTGGCAAATCTGGCAGAGGGCATGCGCTCTCACAGCAATATCAGGGGCGTGTTCGCCTCCGCCGACCTGAAGTTCGGCACCATCCGCGATGCCGAGGGCAAAAAGGTGCAGCTTAGTGACAACACCTACACCACATTCCTGATGAGCCCTGACCGCCGCGTCCGCCGTGCAGCCTTCACCAAGCTGTATGAGACTTATGCCCAGTTCGGCAACACCTTTGCCGCGCTCATCAACGCCTACGCCAAGGAGAGCCATGCAAACGCCAAGGTAGCCGGCTACCCCAGCGTGCTGGAGTCCACCGTCTATGCTGACGAGGTTACCAGCGACATTTACAACAACCTTATCGATACTGTAAACGCCAATCTGGATACGCTGTTTGAGTACTATGACCTCAAGCGCGAGATGCTGGGCGTGAGCAAGCTGCATCTTTATGACATTTACACCCCGCTCATCGGTTCGTGCACCAAGGAGTACAGCTACGAGGACGCCGTGCAGGAGGTACTGGACACCGTGGCCCTTTTCGGCAGCGAGTACCACGACACTCTGGAGGCCGGACTTAAAGAAAAGAACTGGGTGGATGTTTACCCCACTGCCGGCAAGACCGGCGGAGCCTATAGCTCCGGCAGCTATGACACCGACCCCTACATCCTCATGAACTTCACCGGCACCATCGACTCCGTTTCCACCCTTGCGCACGAGTGCGGACACAGCATGCACTCCTACTACTCCAAGGTTGCCAACACCCCTCAGGATTCTCACTACACTATCTTCGTGGCTGAGGTCGCCTCCACCGTTAATGAGCTGCTGTTCTGTCACCGCAAGCTGAAGGAGAGCGACAGTAAAGAGGAGAAGCTGGCCATCCTCAACCAGATCATGGAGACCTACAAGGGTACCCTGTTCCGCCAGACTATGTTCGCCGAGTTTGAGCGCGACTTCCACAACTTCTGCGCCCAGGGCAGAACGCTGACCCAGGATCTGATGAACAGCTACTACTACGATCTGGTAAAGCGCTACTTTGGTCCCCGTGTGGTCTGCGACAAGCAGATCGCCTATGAGTGGATGCGCATTCCCCATTTCTACCGCAGCTTCTATGTTTATAAGTACGCTACCTGCGTATCCGCGGCGTCCAGCATCGTCAAGAAGCTGGAGAGCGGCGATCAGGAATACATTGCGCGCTACCTTGACTTCCTGCGCTGCGGCGGCGCGAAGAGCCCGCTGGAGAGCCTTGAGGTAGCCGGCATCGATATGACCAGACCCGAGGTGGTGTCCGACGCCATCGCCGATTTCGCCCAGGCGATCAAGATGTTCCGCGAACTGCAGAACGCATAAGCTTATACCCAAACCGACACAGCATTCTGCACAGGCACTTTCGCTGTCACAATCCCTTCGGCAGCGAAAGTGCTTTTTTTGTTTCAATCTTACTCTTTGTTTCATTTGATATTGCGGCAAGTGAAATTGCACGGTAATATTGTGTTAACACTGTCCCAATTTAAGCATTTTGACCCATAAAACCGCAATTTTTCTTATAATTGCTCTGGAATATCACCGTATGGTGTGTTAAAATGATTCACAAATTCCCGGGGCTGCGGCGCTCTGCCGCGCTTTCGCGGTAATATTCGGCGATTTCACCCAGGCGGTACAGCCTGACTACTTAGACGGATGAGGTGGAGAAATGTCCCTTAAAAGACTTAAAGGTGTGCGCGTTCCGCACAACAAGAACACGGCTCAAATGGCAGCGCAGCCGCTGCCAGTACCCGGCAAAGTTACCATCCCGCTGAGCATGAATATCGGCGCTCCGTCAAAGCCGACAGTCAAGCCCGGTGAGCATGTGGACGTGGGTCAGCTCATCGCCGAGGCGGGCGGATATGTGGGCGCACCGGTACACGCCAGCGTGTCCGGCACCGTGAAGAAGATCGTGGACATCATGCAGGCCAACGGAAGAGTGGCCCAGGGCGTGCTCATTGAATCCGACGGCCTTATGACCGTGAGCGATACCGCCAAACCCCCTGTGGTGACGGACAGCGCCGGCTTTTTTGACGCGGTGCGTGCCAGCGGCGTGGTGGGACTTGGTGGTGCGGCCTTCCCCACGGCGGTGAAACTGGCAGTGAAGGATCTTTCCGCAGTTAAGGAAGTTCTGGTCAACGGCGCCGAGTGTGAGCCCTACATCACCAGCGACACCCGCACCATGATCGATGATGCAGAGTATGTGGTCAAGGGCTGCAAGCTCTTGGAAGAATACATGGGCGTTAAGAAGATAATGATCGGGATCGAGGCCAATAAGCCCAAGGCCATTGCCGCCATGGAAAAGGCCAGCGCCCAAGATGAGTGCATAAGCGTACATAAGCTGCCCTCTGTTTATCCCCAGGGCGGTGAAAAGGTACTCATCTACAACCTCACCGGCAAAATCGTGCCGGAGGGCAAGCTGCCGCTGGATGTGGGCTGCATCGTCATAAACTGCACCACACTGGCATTTATCGCAAAGTATATTGAGACCGGCATGCCGCTGGTCAAAAAGTGCGTCACCGTTGACGGCTCCGCCGTTGAAAAGCCCCAGAATCTGCTGGTCCCGGTGGGCACCCATATACAGGACATTCTGGACTATGTCGGCCTCAAGGCTGAGCCGAAGAAGATCCTCCTTGGCGGCCCCATGATGGGCATGGCCGCATTTGACATTGAAGCTCCCATTGTGAAGGGCACCAACGCCCTGCTGGCCTTTGCCGAGGCGGACTCTCTCCTGCCTGAATCCACGGCCTGTATCCGCTGCGGCAAGTGCGTTGATGTCTGCCCCATGAACCTGATGCCTGCCGAGATCGAGCGGGCATACGAAAAGCGCGACGGGCAAGAGCTTAACAAGCTGAAGGTCAATTTGTGTATGGAGTGCGGCTGCTGTGCATTCGGCTGCCCGGCAAGACGGCCTCTGGTGCAGACCCATAAGCTGGCGAAGATCGTACAGCGCGATTGGCTTAACCGGCAGAAGGCCCTGGAGGAAAAGAAGAAAGCCGAGAAAGAAGAAGCCGAAAAAGCAAAGGAGGTGGCGGTAAAATGAATCTCTTGACGGTCAGCGTTTCTCCCCACATCCGCGCCAGAGAAACCACCCGCAACGTGATGCTCAATGTCATTATCGCTCTGATGCCAGCGCTTGTGGCCTCCTGCATCATTTTCGGTCTGCGCTCCCTGCTGGTCACGGCGGTATCTGCCGCGGCCTGCGTCGGCTTTGAATATCTTTGGTGCCGCCTGATGCATAAAAAGGTCACCGTTGGTGATCTGTCTGCGGTGGTGACCGGCATACTGATCGCCTTCAATGTGCCTGCCACCATGCCCATCTGGAAGCTGATAGTCGGCGACATGATCGCCATCATCGTGGTGAAGATGCTCTTCGGCGGTATCGGCTGCAACTTTGTAAATCCCGCGCTTGTTGCCCGCGTGTGTCTGGTGTTCTCCTTCACCTCAGACATGACCCATTACAACACCCAGGTGGCAAATGTGGATGTTCTCACCTCCGCAACGCCCCTGTCCGCCATCGATAAGCTGGAGGCCTCCGATTTCCTCACCCTGTTTATGGGTCAGCACGGCGGCGTCATCGGAGAGACATGCGCCTTTGCGATCATAGTCGGCGCGGTGTATCTGATGCTGCGGGGCACCATAAAGCCGATCATCCCACTGTGCTTTATCGGCTCCACCTTCGTGTTTACGCTGCTGTTTGGCGGGGACAATGCATTCCTGTCCCTGTTCTCCGGCGGCCTGCTGATGGGCGCCTGCTTCATGGCGACCGACTATGTCACCAGCCCGATCACCGACACCGGCCGCGCCATATTCGGCATCGGCTGCGGACTTATCACTGCCGCCATCCGCGTATTCTCCAACGCTACCGAGGGTATCACCTTCGCCATTCTGATAATGAACCTGCTGGTTCCTTACATCAATCAGCTGGCCAGAACTAAACCGTTTGGAGGTGTGGCAGCGAAATGAAATCCACTTTTATGCAGGACTTTGGCAAGCCCTTCGTTGTACTGGTGGCCATCTGTGTGGCGGCGTCCCTTCTGCTGGGCGTTGTCAACGCCCTGACCGCCGGGACCATCGCCGCCAATGAACAGGCCGCGATGGAGGCCACGAGAAAGGCTGTTCTCCCCGGCTCCGGGAGCTTTACGGAAATTGAGGCCGACCCCGAACTGAAAGTTGACAGCATTTATAAAGAGGACAGCGGCCTGGGCTATGTCATCACCGCCAGCTACAAGGGCTACGGCGGCAACGTGGTGGTCACCGTGGGCTTTGATGCCCAGGGTACGATCGTGGGCGTTGAGGCTGACGTCTCCTCCGAAACTCAGGGCATCGGCACCAAAGCCGGTGAGGTCAAGCACCTTGCCCAGTATTACGGGGAGCACGGAAATGCCCAGAATGCTGAATTAATCACCTCCGCCACCTACTCCAGCAAGGCCGTTCATGAATCTGTTGATGCCGCCATCAACGCGTACAATACCTTTTGTAAGGAGGCTAAGTGATGAAAAGACGACTTCAGATACTTACCAACGGCCTTTTTAAGGAAAATCCCGTTCTCGTGCTGGCGCTGGGCGCCTGCTCAGTCCTTGCGGTGTCTGTCACCGTGCTGGGCAGTCTGGGCATGGGCATTGCGCTGACCTTCGTTCTGGTTTGCTCCAACATGGTCATCTCCGCCCTTAGAAACATCATCCCCGAGAAGGTGCGCATCCCCTGCTACATAGTGGTCATCGCCACCTTCGTTACAGTGGTGCAGATGGTGGTCCAGGCGTTTATGAAGCCCCTTTACGATACGCTGGGCATTTTCCTGCCCCTCATCGTTGTAAACTGCATCGTTCTTGGCAGGGCGGAGATGTTCGCCAGCAAGAACGGTGTCGTGGACAGCCTGTTTGATGGCCTGGGCATGGGTCTGGGCTACACCATGACGCTGACTGTGATGGCCTGCTTCAGAGAGCTTCTGGGCAGCGGCACACTGTGCGGCCTGCGCATCATTCCCGAGGGGTACCAGCTGGCGATCATGACCCAGACCCCCGGCGGATTCTTCACCTTCGGCCTTATAATGGCGGCCCTTATATGGGCAATGGCCAGACAGGGTAAGAAGTTTGAGCCTCACATCGGCTGCGAGGGCGCCTGCGCCGCCTGCGCAATGGCGGGCGAGTGCCACAGCCTTAAAAAGAAAGAGGAGGTTGCTGACTGATGTTGAAAGAACTGCTGTCCATTCTGTTCAGAATGGTCTTTACCGAGAACTATGTTCTGGTCCAGTTTCTGGCCATCTGCCCCTTCCTCGGTGTCTCGAAAAAGCTGGATTCCAGCGTGGGTATGAGCGGTGCGGTCATCTTCGTTATGACCCTGGCCTCCGCCGTGACCCATCTTATATATCAGTGCATCATGGTGCCGCTGAATATAACCTACCTTTCCACGATTATTTTCATCCTCGTCATCGCAACGCTGGTGCAGTTTGTGGAGATCGTGCTTAAAAAGTTCATCCCCACCCTGCATCATTCACTGGGCGTGTACCTGCCCCTTATCACCACCAACTGCGCCGTTCTGGCGGTGACCCTGCTGAATGTTGACAGCGGCTACACCGCGGTTGAAGGCGGTTTCGCCCTTAGCTGTATGAACGGTTTTGCCGCCGGTCTGGGCTTCGCCGTGGCGATGATCCTGTTCTGCGGCGTCCGTAAAACGCTGGAGTATGCCAAGCCCCCCAAGTGCTTTGAGGGTCTGCCCATCACACTTATTGCCGCCGCGCTGACTTCCATGACCTTCATGGGCTTCACCGGCATGGCCGAGAACCTGTTCGGTTAAGGAGGGGACTATGACTGCAATAATCAGTGCTGTTGCCGTCCTGATGCTCCTTGGTGTCGCCGCTGCTCTGCTGCTTACTGTTGCGGCGATGTATATGAGCGTACCCGTGGATGAGAGCTTCCCCGCCATTCGTGAATGTCTCCCCGGTGCAAACTGCGGCGGCTGCGGCTTTGCCGGCTGTGACGGCTATGCCCAGGCCCTCGCCAAGGGGGAGGAGAAGCGCACGAACCTTTGTACCCCCGGCGGCGACGGCGTTTCCAGAAAACTCAGTGAGCTCATGGGCACACCCTATGAAGAAGTGATTGAGCAGGTTGCCTTCATCCACTGCATGGGCGACTGCAACACCGCGAAGATCAAATACAACTATGACGGTATCGAGTCCTGCGCCGCGGCCAACCTGATGTACAACGGCCGCTACGCCTGCACCTACGGCTGTCTCGGCCTGGGCGACTGTGTGCGCGCCTGCCCCAACAATGCGCTGAGGATCGTCAACGGTATCGCCGTGGTCAATCCCCGCCTTTGCAGCGGCTGCGGCATCTGCACCGGGACCTGCCCCAACCACCTGGCCCGTCTGATGCCCGACACCAACAAGGTGGTCAACACCTGCAGCAACACAGAAAAGGGCGCTGTCGCCCGCCTGCAGTGCTCCAACGCCTGCATCGGCTGCAAGCTGTGCGAAAGAAACTGCCCCGAAGGCGCCATCAAGGTTGAGAACAATCTGGCTGTCATTGACTATGACAAGTGCAGCAACTGCGGCAAGTGCGCAAGTGTCTGCCCCATAAACTGCCTTAAGATCTACGACCTGACCGGCGTGCACAATGCCGCCAAGCCTGAAAAAGAGGAAAAGGCAGTAAACTGATACTATGATCGAAGCAAAAGCCGCCCTATCCGGCGGCTTTTGTGTTATAATAGGAGCATGGAAAAGGATAAGCGGAACAAAACAGTAAAAACGGCCGACCTTATACTCATCGGCGGCCTTATCGGCATAGCATTGCTATGCCTTGCCGTGCTGCTCATTTTCCGCAGTGACGGTGCCTTTGCCGCGGTGTATGTGGATGGCGATGAGGTCGGGCGTTACCCCCTCGGCGAGGATGCGCTCATCGAGCTGGAGGGTTTTGGCGGCGGGCACAATACGCTGGTAATATCCGGCGGATGCGCCGATGTGACCGATGCCGACTGCCCCGACAGACTGTGCGTCAATTCCCGCCCCATTCGCTATGACGGGGAGAGTATTATCTGCCTGCCCCATCGGCTGACGGTGACTATAGAGGGCGGGGAAGACAGCGGGGTGGATCTGCCATGACAAAGACCGGACGACTGACTGCGCTGGCACTGCTGGCGGCCCTTGCCATGGTGCTCAGCTATCTCGAGTCCCTGCTCCCGTCCCCGGGCATACCCGGCGTGAAGCTGGGCCTTGCCAATGTGGCGGTTATATTTGCCCTGTATCGCCTGGGCTTTTGGCAGGCGGGGGTAATATCCCTTGTGCGCGTTGCCGCGGTGTCCATGCTCTTCGGCAGCTTTGCCGCCTTTGCATACAGTGTGGCGGGTGCGGTGCTGAGCCTTGCGGTCATGGCGCTGCTGCGTAAAAGCGGAGTGTTTTCCTCCACCGGCGTCAGCGCGGCGGGCGGCGTGGCACACAACGCGGGGCAGATACTTATGGCTGCCGTACTTTTGGGCACGGATAAGGTGGTGTGGTATCTGCCGGTGCTGATAGTCACGGGTACGCTGTCGGGCGTGCTGGTCGGTCTTGCCGGCGCGGCACTGATAAAGCGCAGGGACATAAAATAATGACATAAGACAAAGAAGGTATGGCACAGCGCCATACCTTCTTTCTTCTTTTACTTCAGCGAAAGCCCGAATACCTTGATCGCGTTGCCGGAGAGTATTTTTTCATACTCCTCATCGCTAAGGCCGAGGCTCATAAGATAGTCCAGCTCAGGCTGTGCCGCCCACATGGGATAGTCTGTGCCGAAAAGCACCTTGTCCGCGCCGTAGCTGCGGATGATCCTCAGTGCCGCGGCCTTGTCAATGGCGTAGAAGCTGGAGGAGCAGTCAACGTACAGATTGGGCAGCTCATGCATCTTCTCGGCGGCCTCCTCCCAGATGGACCAGCCGCCCATGTGGGCGCCGATGACGGTCAGCCCGCTGTATATCTCCAGCACGGGCATCAGCCGGTTGGGGTTGGAAAAATCATAGCGGTAGTCGCCGGTGTGCATCAGTATGGGCAGCCCTTCCCGCTCACAGATCTCATAGATTTTCAGACAGCGGTAGTCATCGATCTTGAACTGCTGTATATCCGGGTGGAGCTTAACACCCTTCAGTCCCAGCTCAATGGCGTGGCGAATGTCACCCTCCTGGTCGGCACTGTCCGGATGCAGGGTACCAAGGCCGGTCAGCCTGCCAGGATTGTCCGCAACACTGCGGGCAATGAACTCGTTGATGCTCTGCACCTGCCTGGGAGTGGTCGCCACGGACTGGACGAGGAAGTGGTCAATCCCCGCCTCCGTCCCCTGTTTTAGAAGGGTGGACACCGATCCGTCCAGCGCGGAAACGATGTCATAAAATCTGTCTGTGCCCGCCACAGCCTTGGCCGCGATCTTGTCGGGGTAGATGTGGCAGTGGGCATCAATTACATATTTGCCGTTGATCATCAGGCGGTCACTATGCTGTCAGCCTTCTGCAGACCCAGTTTGATGACAGCATCCTCTCTCATCTTGTATTTAAGGATCTTGCCGGCGGCGTTCATGGGGAAGGAATCCACGAAGTCCACATATCTGGGCACCTTGTGCCGTGCCATGTTGTCGCCGATGTACTTCTTCATCTCGTCCTCGGTCATTTCCATGCCCTCTTTGAGGATGACGCAGGCCATGATCTGCTCGCCGTACTGCTCATCCGGCACGCCGATAACCTGCACGTCACTGACTTTGGGGTGGGTATAAATGAACTCCTCGATCTCTTTGGGGTAGATATTCTCACCGCCGCGGATGATCATGTCCTTAAGTCTGCCGGTGATGCGGTAGTTGCCCTCGGGCGTGCGGCAGGCAAGGTCGCCGGTGTGGAGCCAGCCGTCCTTATCGATGGCGGCGGCGGTAGCCTTGGGCATCTTGTAATAGCCCTTCATGATGTTGTAGCCCCGGGCCACAAATTCACCGGTCACCTCGTCCGGGCAATCCTCACCGGTCTCGGGGTCGACGATCTTACACTCAATTTCCGGCAGGGCGCGACCGACGGTGCCCACGCGCACCTCAATGGGGTCGTCTGTGGAGCTCATGGTGCAGCCGGGCGAGGCCTCGGTCTGGCCGTAGACGATGGTAATCTCCTTCATGTTCATTTTCTCCACCACGTCACGCATTGCGGAGATGGGGCAGGGGCTGCCGGCCATAATGCCGGTGCGCATATAGGAGAAGTCCGTCTTGGCAAAGTCGGCATGCTCAAGCATGGCGATGAACATGGTGGGCACGCCGTGGAAGGCGGTGATATGCTCGTTATGGATGCAGGCCAGAGAGGCCTTTGCCGAGAAGTAGGGCAGGGGCAGCAGTGTGCCGCCGTGGGTCATGGTGGCCGTCATAGCCAGCACCATGCCGAAGCAGTGGAACATAGGCACATGGATCATCATCCTGTCGGCGGTGGACAGATCCATGCGGTCGCCGATGCACTTGCCGTTGTTGACGATATTATGGTGGGTCAGCATGACGCCCTTGGGGAAGCCGGTGGTGCCGGAGGTGTACTGCATATTGCACACATCGTCCTTATCCACGGCGGCGGCCATGCGCTGGATCTTCTCCAGCGGCACCTGATTGGCGCGCTCAAGCGCCTCATTCCACTCAAGGCAGCCCTTCTGCCTGAAGCCGACGGTAATAACATTGCGCAGGAACGGCAGCTTCCGGGCGTGCAGGGGCGTGCCGGCCTTGTGGGTATTAAGCTCGGGGCATAGGCGGGCGACGATCTCGCCATAGCTGCTGTCCTTGGCGCCCTCGGTCATGATGATGGTGTGGGTGTCCGACTGGCGGAACAGATACTCCGCCTCGGCGATCTTGTACGCGGTGTTCACGGTGACCAGAACCGCGCCTATCTTCACCGTGGCCCAGAAGGCGATGTACCACTGGGGCACGTTGGAAGCCCACACGGCAACGTGAGTGCCGGCCTTGACACCCAGAGACACCAGAACGCGGGCAAAATTGTCCACATCGTCACGGAACTGGCTGTAAGTGCGGGTGTAGTCCAGTGTGGTGTATTTGAAGGCGTACTGGTCGGGGAACTCTTCCACCATGCGGTCGAGCACGTCGGAGAAGGTGGCGTCGATAAGCAGCTCTTTCTTCCAGACGTACTTGCCGGTGTGCGCCTTGTTGTAATACAGGGTCGGCTCATTGCGGGAGGTGTCGCTGTACTGGCGCATATAGCCCACGAACTGGGAGAAGATTATCTCCATATCGTCCAGCTCCTCACACCACTCGGGGTTCCATACCAGGGAGATAAAGCCATCGTAATTGACTGAGCGCAGGGCCAGCATGATGTCCTTTATGGGCAGCTCACCCTCACCCAACAGGCAGAATTCAACGCCGTCTGCGCTGCGCATAGCGTCGTTTATATGCACATGGCGGACGTAGGCGCCCAGGTTCTTGATGATCTCGTCGGGGCTCTCCCCGGCGCCGAAGTAGGCGGCGGACATATTCCACAGCGCCCCCAGATTGTCGCAGGCGAAGCTGTCCAGCAGGTCGCGCAGGCGGGCAGTGTTGCTGAAAAGACCTGCGGTCTCCACCACCAGGGTGATGCCGGCGGCTTCGGCCCCGGGCAGCACCTCACGCACCAATGCGGCGGTGTTGGCTGCGGCACAGTCGGTATCCTCATGTGCCTCGGCACGGATACGCAGGCAGGGAATGTCCAGATTGGAGGCGATTTCGATGCACTTTTCGATCTCGGCGACGGAGGCCTCGGTGACGCCCAGGGCGATGTCGCAGATGGCATCAATGCAGGGGATGCGCAGTTTGCGCTCACGCAGGCGGCGTATGGTTGCCGCGGCGGTGTAGTCGTGGAAGGCGCCGTCCTTATCGGTGAAAAGGCGGTTGTGGATGTTGTGCAGCTCAATTCCCTCGAAATTCAGGTCCCGGGCAATGTCGCAAAATTCTTCAAAGCTGTTGTTGTGCCAGCCTTTTGTTGAGAATGACAGCTTCATTGATTACGCCTCCTCATAGACGATCTTGTTGATGGCGTTGATGTACGCCCTGATGCTGGCACCGATAATATCGGTGGAAATGCCGTTGCCGGAATAGAGCTTGCCACCCGAGCGCAGCTTGACAAGGGCGGAACCCATTGCCTCCTTGCCTTCGGTGACGGCCTGGATCTGGAAATCGTCCAGCTCATAATGGCGGCCGACGATCTGCTCAATGGCGAGGAAGGCGGCGTCGATGGGTCCGTTGCCGATGCACACGCCGTGAATAACACTGCCGTCGCGGCTCATGGCAATCTGGGCGCTGGAGGAGATAATGTTGCCGTTGTTGATAACATAGCTCTCCAGCTTGTATGCCGCGGGTACCTGCAGAGCAACCGTGGCAATGATGGCCTCCAGCTCTTTGGCACCCACGTTCTTTTTGGCTGCGGCCCGCTGGAACTCCTCATATACCTTTACCTGATCCTCGTCAGACAGGTCATAGCCCAGCTTTGCGGCGGCTGCGGAAACGGCTGCCTGATCGTCCTTGGCGTCAAGGCGGATGCCGATGTCATCGCCCTGAGATACATTCACAGCGGCCTTGCTGTCCCGGGCGTTGTCGGTCACCCGGCTTATCTGCTTGATGATCCGCATAAGTTCGGTATATTTGATGCCGGCGGCAAAGCCGTAATTATCGCCGCAGTTTTTGACCATCATCGCAAAGCTCTCCAGCTCAACGGTGTCGCCGCCAACGGCGGTTTTCACATAGGTGACGCCCTTTCTCACGGCCAGGGCAGCCTGGGCGGAGGCGAGACCGTTCTTGTTGTCGCAGCGCACGCCGACGGGTGTGCCGGCCATGTCGATGATCCCGGCGGAGAAATCGGCGAAATCGTCGGGCATCATGCTGCCGGTGCTGTCGCATACCGAGACAAAGTCCGCGCCTGCGGCAACGGCGGCTTCGATGGCGCTTTTGAGTACCTCAGGCTCGGCACGGGTGGCGTCCACGGCGCAGAACTCAACACAGCTGCACTTTGCCTTGGCCATGGCCACGGCCTCACCCGCCCATTTGACCATGGCGGGTGCCTTTTTCCTGCCGATGTACTCCATACCCACCGGGGAGAGAGGCAGCTCAATACGGATGCAGCCGTGGGCGGCGTTGCTGAGTGCCGCGGCGGCGTTTTCAATGCTTTCGGCAGAGCTGCCGGCGGCGACGGAAATGATGCTGCCCTTGACAAAGGAGGAGATAGTGCGCACGAGCAGGATATCCGTCCTGACGTTGCTGATCTCCGGCAGTTCTATGATATCCACATTCAATCGCTCAAGCTGTCTTGCGATCTCCAGTTTCTCCTTGAAGCTGAAGCTGCTGCCCTCGCGGCAGAGAGTTGTGTCTGCGATTCGAATCTGTTTCATAACGATTACTCCTTTTTGTCTGATAAAACAAAAGTCCCTGAAGCCAGTATACTGACCTCAGGGACGAAAATACTTCCGCGGTACCACCCTGTTTGCCGTCGAAAAACAACGGCCAACTCAAAAAGCTCAATCAAGCTCTGCGCCATGGTAACGGGGCGATCCGTAACCGCCTACTGCTGTTTCAGCGGCTCTGCTCGGGAGTGAGGCTTCACCGGTCCGTCCATACCGCCTTGCACCAAACGGCGGTTCTCTGAAATGACCCATGACCGGGAATAATTCCGTCAACGCATTTAAATAAAAAACTTGGTCTGATTTTAGCACTTGAATCGGAGCTTGTCAACAGATTAATATCGTCAAACAAAACAAAATTTACTGCTTTAAATTATAGAATATGAAGCCATTTTGTATCAGTTCCATCTATACTGCCGGCAAAGCGGGGCGCAAAGGCTCCCTTGTGTAAAGGGAGGCCGGAATCTTTGATTCCGGACGGAGGGATTGACAGGATAGGAATTATCAAGCACACGGTTCGTGTCTGCTTCTGATCAAAACAAGCCCTCAGTAAAAACTCAAACAGATCTTTGACAGCCCCCTTACGCAAGGGAGCCTTTGCGCAGCTTGCGGATAGTTTCATGTGCAGCTGCAGTTGCATGCTCCCTGCGCCTCCAATCGCGGACACCACCTGTCGTGGCATTGATCACACTTTTGCTGCCAATTATCGCAGCTGCAGCATATCAGATAATCACATTCGTCACAGCAGCATTTGATCGCAACTCCGCTTGCATCGAAGAGGTGCCCGTTGCCTAAGCAGTCAACGCCGCCGTTTCCCGGGGTAAGTTCTGTTCCGGTTACATCAATTATCATACATACCTCCACAGTACTCAAGCATATAGACTAATACATTATATAATGTATTAGTCTATATGTAAAGAATGCATAAAAGATATTATAGCATCAAAATATAACTGATGCAGAGGTATCTTATGATAAAGTTAGATGTGATTAATCTTTTGCGGAAAAACGGCAAGACAAAGTACTGGCTGTACAAGCAGTTGGGCATGAGTTATCAGAATTTTAATAAGATGATAAATAACGAAACCAAGTCTATACGCTATGAGAACATTGAAACCCTGTGTCTGCTGTTGAATTGTACTCCCAATGAGCTGTTTGTAATGAGCGGCGACTGATGCGAAAACCGAATATAAAACAAATAAGAACCGCCCTGCAGCAATAATACTGCAGGGCGTGTTTGTTGTGTGAACTTACTCTACGCTGACGATCCAGCCGTAGCTGTCCTCGATGCGGCCCCACTGGATGCCGGTGAGGGTGTCGTACAGGTGCTGGGTCACGGCGCCGATCTTGCCGCCGTTTACGGTGTACTTCACATCCTTGTAGCACAGCTCGCCGATAGGTGAGACGACTGCGGCGGTGCCGGTGCCCCAGGCCTCTTCCAGGGTGCCGTCGGCCATGGCCTGAGTCAGCTCCTCAAGGCTGAGAAGGCGCTCAGACACCTTGTAGCCCTCTTTGCGCAGGATCTCAAGGCAGGACTTGCGGGTGATGCCCGGCAGGATGGAGCCGGAGAGCATGGGGGTGACGATCTCATCGCCGATCTTGAACATGACGTTCATTGCGCCGACTTCTTCAATATACTTGCGCTCCACACCGTCAAGCCACAGTACCTGAGAGTAGCCCTTCTGGGCGGCGCGTTCACCTGCGCGGGTGGATGCACCGTAGTTGCCGCCGCACTTGGCGTAGCCGGTGCCGCCGCGGACGGCGCGGACATCCTCATCCTCGATCATGATCCTGACGGGGTTGATGCCCTCGGCATAGTAGCTGCCCACGGGGGAGGCGATGATGATGAACAGGGCGTTATGCACCGCGTGCACACCCAGAGTCTCATCGTTGCCGATGATGAAGGGGCGCAGATACAGGGAAGTGTCCGGCTCGGAGGGGACCCAGTCCTTTTCCATATCCACAAAGGTGAGCAGAGCTTCATACGCGTCGTTCTCGTCCAGCTGGGGCAGGCACATACGCTCGGCAGAGATGTTGATGCGGCGGATGTTCTCCATGGGGCGGAACATCTGCACCTTGCCCTCGGCATTGCGGTAGGCCTTCAGCCCCTCAAAGATCTCGGCACCGTAGTGCAGAGAGGTGGATGCCGGGTGGAGGGGAAGTGGGCCGAAGGGTACGATGCGGGCATCGTGCCAGCCTTTGTCGGATGTGTAGTTCATAAGGAACATATGGTCGGTGAAATACTTACCGAAGCCCAGAATGCTGCTGTCGGGCTTGACCTTGGGGCAGGTGGTTTTTGTGATCTTTATCTCCATTTTAATGCCTCCCTTATGCTTCGTAGTCGGCGCCGATCTGCATTGCCTTGCGGTTAAGCTCCAGCATGTCAAGGCGCTTTGCGGAAACGACCTTCTTCAGGGTGTTCATTATCCCCTCCTCGCCGAAGTCGTCCATGACCTTGAGGATCTTGCCCATGAGTATCATGTTGGACAGGCCGGGCATGCCGTTGTCACTGGCAAGCTGGGTGGCGGGGATGTAGAATACCTTCACATCATCCCGGGCGACCTTGCGCTCGATAAGGGTGGAGTCGGCGAAGATGTAGCCGCCGGGAGCCACGGTGGACTCATACTTGTCCAGAGAGGGCAGGTTCATCGCCACGAGGACGTCGGGATTGGATACGATGGGTGAGCCAACCGGCTCGTCGCTGATGATGACGGCGCAGCTTGCGGTGCCGCCGCGCATCTCCGGGCCGTAGGAGGGCAGCCAGCTGACCTGCTTGTCGGCGGTCAGACCCTTATAGGCCAGGAATTTGCCGGAGAACAGGATGCCCTGTCCGCCGAAACCGGAAAGCAAATACTGTGTAGTAGCCATTACTTTTCCTCCTTTGCGGCAGAACGGTCTTTATATACGCCCAGAGGATAATAGGGGATCATCTTGTCATCGATCCACTTCAGGGCGGCCTGAGGAGTCATACCCCAGTTGGTGGGGCAGGAAGAAATAACCTCAACCAGGGAGAAGCCCTTGCCGTCAATCTGGTTCTGGAAAGCCTTTTTGATGGCCTTCTTGGCGTTGCGGATGTTCTTCACGTTGTTGACGGTGACGCGCTCCAGATACTCGGGGCCGTCCAGCTCGGACAGCATCTCGCACACGCGGATGGGGTAGCCGCAGTGCTTGGGGTCGCGTCCGTAGGGAGAGGTCTGGGTGACCTGACCGGGCAGGGAGGTGGGGGCCATCTGTCCGCCGGTCATGCCGTAGATGGCGTTGTTGATGAAAATGATGGTGATATTCTCGTTTCTGGCGGCGGCGTGGACGGTCTCCGCCATGCCGATGGAGGCCAGGTCGCCGTCACCCTGATAGGTGAAAACAATGTGCTCGGCGGGGTTGGCGCGCTTGACGCCGGTGGCCACGGCGGGTGCGCGGCCGTGAGCCGCCTCGATCATGTCGCAGTTGAAGTAGTTGTAGGCCATGACGGAGCAGCCGACCGGTGCGATGCCAATGGTTCTGCCCTCGATACCCAGCTCGTCAATACACTCTGCCACAAGGCGGTGGATAATGCCGTGGGTGCAGCCGGGGCAATAATGCAGAGGCACATCTGCCAGTGCGTGGGGTTTATCAAATACTACCATTACCGTGTACCTCCTTATTCTGCTGCCTTTTTGATGGCTTCCAGCACCTGCTCGGGGCTGGGAATCATGCCGCCGGCCCTGTTGCACAGGCTAACGGGAACCTTGCACTCTGTGGCCAGTCTCACATCCTCGATCATCTGGCCCATGGACAGCTCGACGCTGATGAAGGCCTTAGCCTTGTCCGCTGCCGCCTTGAAGGGTGCCTTGGGGAAGGGCCACAGGGTGATGGGGCGGATCATACCCACCTTGATGCCCATTTTGCGGGCCTCATTGATGGCGTTGCGGGAGACGCGGGCGGCAATGCCGAAGGCGGCGATGACGATCTCGGCGTCGTCCATCATGTACTCCTCGTACATGGTCTCGTTCTCCTCGATGAGCTTGTAGCGCTCATAGCGGTCGAAGTTAAACTGCTCCAGCTCTTCCGGGACGAGGGAGAGGGAGTTGATGATGTTGTGCTCACGGCTCAGCTTGGTGCCGGTGGTTGCCCAGGGCTTCTCGGGAGCGGGCTTCACATCCAGATCCAGGGAGACCGGCTCCATCATCTGGCCCATGGTGCCGTCGGCGAGGATCATGGAGGTCATGCGGTACTTGTCCGCAAGCTCAAAGCCCTTGACAGTCAGCTCCGCCATCTCCTGCACGGAGGCGGGAGCAAGCACGATCATGTGATAGTCGCCGTGTCCGCCGCCGCGGGTGGCCTGGAAATAGTCGGACTGGCTGGGCTGTATGCCGCCCAGGCCGGGGCCGCCGCGCTGAACATTGACCACCAGTGCCGGCAGGTCGGAGCCGGCCATGTAGGAAAGACCCTCAGCCTTCAGGGAGATTCCGGGGCTGGAGGAGGAGGTCATAACGCGGTAGCCGCAGGAGGCGACGCCGTAGACCATGTTGATTGCCGCGATCTCACTCTCGGCCTGCAGGAAGCAGCCGCCGATCTTGGGCATCTTCTTTGCCATGTAAGCGGCGATCTCGGTCTGGGGGGTGATGGGGTAGCCGAAATAGTGGCGGCAGCCGGCGATAATGGCCGCCTCGGCAATGGCCTCATTGCCCTTCATAAGTACTTTATCTGCCATTTACTTCACCTTACCTTTCAACCTTAATGATGCAGTCGGGGCACATCATCGCGCAGGAAGCGCAGCCCACGCACTTTGATTCGTCGGTGAGCTCGGCGGGGTGGTGGCCCTTTTTGTTGATTTTGTCGGATGCCAGCTGCAGAAGGTGCAGGGGACAGGCATCCACGCACAGGCCGCAGCCCTTGCAGTTGTCAGTCTTGAATGTCAGTTTTGCCATATGCATTACTCCCTTTTTTCTTAAAGCTAAAGGATCAGTTTTACGAGCCCAAAAGGTTCTGCTGAAGCCTCAGTGCAAACAAATCAGGTATTTCGTCTTTCAGCCCGTCGTACAGGCCTTCCTTCACCGCGGTCATTACCACCGGCAGACCGGAAAGCTGTGCCACCTGCCGGGCGTAGTCCAGCGAATCGAGCACATCCTCCCGTGTTGTTTCCGGGCCAAGATTTGAGTTGTTCACAAGGCCCGTGAACTTCATGCCGCAGGCGGCCTGGATCTCCTCCATCACCTCGATGGTGGAGGCCGCGTCCGGCGTAAGCGGACGGTAGCAATTTATCACCATGAGCAGCTCATAGTCGTTCTCTTCCATAATTGCGGGGGCGAGGCGGCCCAGTGCCAGGGCGCCCCGGTCGTCACCGCCGATATCCACAATTACCTTCATGCTCCGGTCGTGTACGATGGCGTACATATCCGGCGGCATGGACGGAAGGTCAACGTTGCTGTTGGCGTATTCCGAACAGATAAGCCGTATGCCCAGGCGCTTAAAGTCCGCGCTGCTGTCTTTTGTGCGGAAATAGGGGTTCACGATGTCAAGGTCGGCAACGGTCACATTATCGCATCCGTCCGCCAGGTCAAAGGCCATGTTTACCGCCACATTGGTCTTGCCGCTGCCATAATGCCCGCACAGTAGGGTCAGCCGCTTATACTCTCTTCTCATGGCGTACCTCACAGCTTGTTGCGCTGGATCTTGCCGCTGACGGTCTTGGGAAGACTGTCGCAGAAGGCGATTATGCGCGGGTACTTATACGGAGCGGTCCGTTTCTTGACATAGTTCTGTATCTCTTTTTTCAGCTCGTCCGTTCCCTCGGTGCCCTTGACCAGCACGATGCTGGCCTTGACCACCTGACCACGAACCTCATCCGGGGCGGCGGACACGCCGCACTCGAGGACGTAGGGCAGCTCCATAATAACGCTTTCTATCTCGAAGGGGCCGATGCGGTAGCCGGAGGACTTGATAACATCGTCCACGCGGCCAACATACCAATAGAAGCCGTCCTCATCACGCCATGCAAGGTCGCCGGTATGGTAATAGCCGTCGTACCAGACCTCGTCCGTCTTTTCCTGATCCCGGTAGTAGCCGGTGAACAGGCCGCAGGGCGCGCCGTTTTTAACATTGACCACGATTTCGCCGCTTTCGCCGTCGGGGACGGGGTTGCCGTCGCGATCCAGCAGCTCAACATCATAGATGGGTGCGGGCTTGCCCATGGAGCCCAGCTTGTGGCTGGCGCCGACCATGTTGCCGATTATCATGGTGCTCTCCGACTGGCCGAAGCCCTCGATTATCTGAAGGCCGGTGGCCTTTTCGAACTGCCTGTACACCTCGGGGTTGAGCGCCTCACCGGCGGTGGTCATGTGCTGTACGGATGAGAAATCGTACTTTGAAATATCCTGCTTTATCATCATGCGCAGCATGGTGGGCGGTGCGCAGAAGGTGGTGATGCGGTACTTTGCGAACATGGGCAGGATATCCGCCGCATCCTAGCGGTCAAAGTCGTAGTCGAAGGTGGCCGCCTCGCACAGCCACTGGCCGTAGAGCTTGCCCCACATGGACTTGGCCCAGCCGGTGTCTGAAATTGTAAGATGCAGGCCGTCGGGATCCACATTGTGCCAGTATCTGGCGGTGTGGAAATGACCCAGAGCGTATTTGTAATTATGGGCGGCCATCTTGGGATAGCCGGAAGTGCCGGAGGTGAAGAACAGCAGCATCAGATCGTCGCCGCCGGGTGCATCCTCACTGCGGTTGTAGTGAGAGCTGTAGAGGGTGTACTCCTCATCAAAGCTGCGCCAGCCCTCACGGCTGCCGTTTACGATGAGCTTGTTCTTAAGCTCGGGGCAGGATTGGGCGGCGATCTCCACCTGACGGGCGGTGTCGCCGTCGGCGGTGCAGATAATGGTGCTCACGCCCGCGGCCTTGAAGCGGTACTCAAAGTCATGCTCCTGCAGCTGGTTGGTGGCGGGGATGGCGATGGCGCCCAGCTTGTTAAGACCCAGCATGGCGAACCAGAACTGGTAATGGCGCTTTAGCACCAGCATGACCCGGTCGCCCTTTTTGATGCCCAGGGACTTGAAATAGTTGGCGCACTGGCAGGAGGCGCGCTTCATATCCTTGAAGGTGAAGCGGCGCTCGTCCTTGTCGCGGGAGATATGCAGCATGGCCAGTTTATCCGGCTCCCGGTCGGCCAGGGCATCCACCAGATCGAAGGCGAAGTTAAAATTCTCGGTATTCTTAAAGGTGATGGAGGTGGGTGTGCCGTTCTCGTTCTCCACCACGTCAATAAACTTCCTGTAAATGCGGTCCTTGCTGTCTTTTTTGCCGGCGTCGGTGCCGCGTACGGTGGATACGGGCGTCAGCTCCGGGATCGGCTCACCGGTGGGGTTGAGGACGATGGCGTAAAAGACGCAGTCCTTGCCGTTTACGGCGATCATGCCGTGGGGCGTGTCACTGTCAAAGTAGATGCTGTCGCCGGGGCCCAGCACTTCCCTATGCTCGCCCACCTGGACCATCAGGTTGCCCTCGATAACAAGGTCGCACTCCTGTCCGGCGTGGGTAGTCAGCTCAATATCCCTCTGGGCCGCCTGCTCATCATAGGAGCAGCGGACATAAAGCGGCTCTGCAATGCGGTTCTGGAAGGCGTAGGCAAGGTTGTAATAGGTCATGCCGTGTGCCTGGGACACCTTCTGTCCCGCGCCAAAGCGGGTCACAGTATAGGACTTGAGCTTGGGGCTGTAACCCTCGATGATGTCCGTCACGTTCACATTCAGCGCAAGGGCGCAGCGGTAGATGAAAGCGAAGTTCAGATCGCTGTTGCCGGTCTCGCACTGTATGTATTCCTCCGGAGAGACGCCGGTCTTTACCGCCATATCCGCCGGGCTGAGCCCCTCAAGCTCGCGCAGCTCACGGATACGGGCCGCCATCTCTCTGATTTTGTAATCCAACGCTGTAATGGGTTCCATAAACACTCCGTTCCGGGACGAAAAAACACCCGCCCCAAAGTTAATGCTTTGAGACGAGTGCGAAAATCGTACACCCGCGGTACCACTCAAATTGCGGCATAAATGCCGCCACTCTCAGGATCATATAATCCCTATGCCTTTACGCAGCAGTCACGGAGGGGTTCTACTTGCGCTTACGCTTTCTTCCCCCCGGCTCGGAAGCTACAAACATCAGGTCCATACCGACAGCTTACACCGACCGCTGTCTCTCTGAAGGACGGAATCCTGACGCCCTCTTCGTCAATGCCTTTGAAAATTTGATGCGATTATAACACAACTGTGATTGGGCTGTCAACACTATTTCACTTTAAACCGTCAGCGAACGGGCTCACAGCTTGTTGCGCTGGATCTTGCCGCTGATGGTCTTGGGAAGGCTCTCACGGAAGACGACCACACGGGGATACTTGTAGGGTGCCGTCCTCTTCTTGACATAGTTCTGGATCTCTTTCTTCAGGGCCTCGGTGGGCTCGGTGCCTTTGACAAGGACGATGCTGGCCTTGACCACCTGGCCGCGCACCTCGTCCGGCTGGGCGGATACGCCGCACTCGAGAACATAGGGCAGCTCCATTATGACGCTTTCGATCTCGAAGGGGCCAATGCGGTAGCCGGAGGACTTGATAACATCGTCCACGCGGCCCACATACCAGAAGAAGCCGTCCTCATCCCGCCAGGCGGTGTCGCCGGTGTGGTAATAACCGTCGTGCCAGACCTCATGGGTCTTCTCCTCATCCCGGTAGTAGCCGGCGAACAGACCGCAGGGCACCTTGTCACTGGTCTTTACCACGATCTCGCCGGTCTCACCGTCGGCAACGGGATTGCCGTCGTGATCCACGATGTCAATGTCGTAAAGGGGAGTGGGCTTGCCCATGGAGCCCAGCTTGTGGGTGCCGCCCATAAGGTTGGCGATGCACAGCGTCAGCTCGGTCTGGCCGAAGCCCTCCATGATCTGAAGGCCGGTGGCCTTTTCAAACTGGCGGTACACCTCGGGGTTGAGCGCCTCACCCGCGGTGGTCATGTGCCGCACGGAGCTAAGATCGTAGGTGGAAATATCTTCCTTTATCATCATGCGTAGCATGGTGGGCGGTGCGCAGAAGGTGGTGATGCCGTATTTTGCGAACATGGGCAGGATGTCGGATGCATCGAAGCGGTCAAAGTCGTAGGTGAACACCGCGCCCTCACTGAGCCACTGACCGTAGAGCTTGCCCCAAAGCGCCTTGCCCCAGCCGGTGTCCGAGATGGTGAAGTGCAGACCGTCGTCGCTGACGCCGTGCCAGTATTTGGCGGTGATATAATGGCCGAGGGGATATGTATATGTATGTGCGGCGATCTTGGGATAGCCCGTGGTGCCGGAGGTGAAGAACATCAGCATCAGATCGTTGCCGCAGGGAGTCTCCTCAGTGCGGTAGTAATGGGCGCTGTACAAGGGGAACTCGTCATCAAAGTCG
The DNA here is from genome assembly GCA_045605145.1 of Oscillospiraceae bacterium. Classification (GTDB taxonomy): domain Bacteria; phylum Bacillota; class Clostridia; order Oscillospirales; family Oscillospiraceae; genus CAMNAO01. The sequence goes on from JAZUPH010000030.1 coordinate 41,077, forward strand.
TGCCAGCCCTCGCGGCTGCCGCCCACCAGCACCTTCGTCTTAAGGGTGGGGCAGCTCTTCTCGGCCAGCTCCACCTGATGCGCCACGTCGCCGTCGGCGGTGCAGAGGATGGCGCTGACGCCCGCGGAGTTGAAGCGGTACTCAAAATCGTGCTCCTGCAGCTGATTGGTGGCGGGGATGGCGATGGCGCCCAGCTTGTGCAGGCCCACGATGGCAAACCAGAACTGGTAATGGCGCTTTAAGACCAGCATGACCCTGTCGCCCTTTTTGATGCCCAGGGCCTTAAAGTAGTTGGCGCACTGGTTGGAGGCGCGCTTCATATCGTTGAAGGTAAAGCGGCGCTCGGTCTTGTCCCGGGAGATGTGGATCATTGCCAGCTTATCCGGATCGCGCTTTGCGATGGCGTCCACCACATCGAAGCCGAAGTTGAACTTATCCTCGTTGTGGAAATCGATCTTCTTAAGGGCGCCGTTGGCATCTTCCACGGTGGAGATGAACTGGGCGCTGACCAGCTTCCTGTCATCGGTGTGTACGGGCGGCACAACGGTCTCACGCGCCACATCGCTCTGATCCTCCTCACCGGGGAGGACAACGGCCACGAACAGACAGTCCTGCCCGTCAACGGCGATCATGCCGTGGGGCTCAGAGCTGTTGTAATAGATGCTGTCACCGGCGCTAAGATACTCCACATTGTCGCCGATCTGCACCTTAAGGCGGCCGGACATGATAAAGTCAAACTCCTGTCCGGAGTGCTTTGCCAGGTGGATGGGTTTGTTCTGCAGCTCCTCGCTGTACTCATATTTTACCCAGTAGGGCTCGGCGATCTTCCTGCGGAACATGGGCGCCAGGTTCTGGATGGTGATGCCGTCCTCCTTGGCGGTCTCCTGCCCCTGACCCTTGCGGGTCACGGTGTAGGAGGACAGCTTTGCGCTGCGTCCCTCCAGCAGGTCGGTCATGCCCACGCCGAAAGCCAGCGAGCACTTATGTATGAAGGTGAAGGGGAAATCCTGCTCCCCGGATTCGTACTTAATATAATCTTCAAGGCTGACCTCGGCCTTGCGAGCCATTTCGGCCTGGCTAAAGCCGAAAATCTCACGCATCTCGCGAATTCGAACCGCAACCTCCAGTAATTTATCGGTCTGTGTCGATGCCATAAAATCTGCCTCCTTCTTAGAAAATAAAAACACCCGTCTCATTCTTTGAGACGAGTGTGAAAAAACACATCCGCGGTACCACTCAAATTGCAGTCAAAAACTGCCCCTCTTGGAGTCTGACAACCCCTATGCCTTTACGCAGCAATCACGGGAAACGTCTACTCAAGCGCATCCGCTCTTTCGGGCTTCCGGCTCAGAAGTGATGGGTCACCTGGAATTCTGCTGTCGGCTCGCAGCAAACGCCGACTCTCTGAAAGCAAAGGTTCCGGACCGTCTTCGTCACAGCCTTTGATGAAATTACCGCCATTATAGTCCCGTGCAGGCGGATTGTCAAGCGGCACTGTGCAATTATTTTGCTGATTTACTGCCTGAAAGCGGCCTCATTTATTTGCAAAAGCACCAAAACCGCCTGTCTGCCGCTGCGTGCCGTCATCAAGGATCCACAGCGCCTCCGCCCCGTCAATGCCTTCGATAAGCGCGGTGCCGTCGGCAAGGCTCATATTAAACAGCGCCGTGCTCAGGACATCCGCAAGCCCAGCGTCACCGCACAGTACCGTCACGGATTGATACCCCCGGGCGGGCATCAGAGTGTCCGGGTCGATGATGTGGTGATAGCGCACGCCGTCCAGCTCAAAATAGCGCTGGTAGCTGCCGCTGGTGGCAAGGGCGCCGCCGGAAAGTCCCACAGTACAGGCGTAGGCGCCGTCGCTGCCGGCGTCGGGCTGCTGCACCCCCGCGACCCAGGCAGTTCCGTCGGGCTTTGCGCCCACGGCGCTGATGTTGCCGCCGATCTCCAGCACATAATTCTCGCATCCCATGTCCCGCAGCACCCGGGCGGCCATCTGTGTGGCATAGCCCTTGGCCACCGCGCCCAGATCGAGGCTCATTTGGCTGTCGGCCAGATATATGGTGGAGTTTTCGGCGTCGATTATCACGTCCCCGATGCTGCAGTGCTGCGCCGCCGCCTGCAGCGCCGCCGTGTCGGGCAACGCGGCCGGGCCATCCTCGGCCGCTTCACGGCAGTCGTGCCATATGCTCAGCACCGCGCCCATGGCCACATTTACACTGCCGTCTGTCAGTTCATACATATCCACTGCGTACTGCACCAGCTCGATAAGCTCCGGCTGAACCGCCACCGGCGCAACACCTGCGTTGTCGTTGACGGTTTTCAGGTTGTTCATCCCGCTGTACTCGTGGTAAATATCGCTCATGCGGTGATAGCTTTTGAGCACATCTTCTGCCGCGGCGCAGGCCGCATCAAAACTCTTCCGGCTTGTGTCATAGCCGACGATACGGGACACGGTGTCGAAATATATATACCAGGTATGGGTAAATTTTGTGCTTTTTCCGCCGCAGCCGCCAAGGCACAGCATCAATGCCGCCAGCAGGCTCACAAGGCGCAGGGAATTGGGCTTAAATCTCATTGTCTCACCGTTTTGTTGGGATTTTCCTCTGTTCTTAATTAACACTAAAGCAAAACGGTGAAAATTGCAATAGCTGCGGCAAAATATGTCATCCGGACGGCGTCTTCCACAGGCGCAGCACGCCGGTGTCGTTCATCTCCTTTAAGATCACAAGCCCCAGGGGGAAGCCGATAAGCCCCAGCACGCCCACAAAGCGCCATCCGCCATAGGCGGCCATCAGTGCCGCGGCGGGGTTTACGCCGGAATGGTGTCCCACAAGGCGCGGCTCAAGCACGGCGCGCAGACCCAGACACAACAGCCATACCGCCGCGATCATTGCCGCCTTGCCGCCCGCACCGCCCACCGCGGTCCACAGGGCCCAGGGTACGAACACGATGCCCACGCCCAAAAGCGGCAGCGCGTCCACCAGTGCGGTGAGAAATGCCAGCAGCAGGGGCGAATCCACACCCAGCAGCAAAAAGGCCACCAGCACCAGCACGAACATTATCCCGCTCATTGTCAGCTGAGCGCGCAGCCATTTGCCGAAGCCGCAGCGCATCGCCGATACAAACTCGCCCGCCCGCTGACGCCATCTGTCGGGCAGCTGACACACAATGAATTTTGCGATCGTTGGGTAGGCCGCGCTGATAAAGTACACGCTGACCGCATAGGCTGCAGTGAAGAGAGCAACAGACGGCAGCTTTGCCACAACATGACTCAGCGCCCCGATAAGCCGCGCCGATATCTCACCGGGGAGCAGGGCGGCGCGCTGTGCAATACTCTCCTGGGCTGCGGCGATATACTGCCTCAGCTGTGACGGAGCCGCCGCCACAAGCTCATCGGCATAGCTCTGTACAGACTGCAGCAGCGACGGGAGGAAGGCCAGCTTCTCCGGCAGTTTTTCTGCCAGACCCGCCAGCTCCCAAAATGCGCGGCTGACCAGAAGCGCCGCTATACCCACCACCGACAGCAGCACCACCGTGCTGCACAGCACTGCGGCGAACCTGCGGTGGATGCGGAATTTTTCCGTCATCTGCAGGATCACCGGCTCCGTTAGGGTCGCCGTCAGCCAGGCCAGCAGAAAGGGGGCGAAGGCCCCCAGCAGATAGCGCAGCGTCAGCCACACCAGCAGCACCGTAAGAATGAATTTCACAAGTTTTGTAAAAAAGTCCCGGTTCTCCACTGCCCTTGCCCCTTCAACATAAAAATCATGTTCCTGCCGCCCTATTTTGTTGTAAAAGTCATTGAAACGGGGGCGGCATTATGTTAGAATGACTTTAACTATCGTCCGATATTGTGTCGGTACATATCAACCCTGACATTATTCCCGGTAAATGCCCGATATATCCGGCATATTCCGTTAAAAGGAGTTATTCTGATGGTCAAAGTTGCAATACTTGGATTCGGCACCGTCGGCGGCGGCGCGGCCGAAGTGCTGACCGACAGCAAGGAAGCCATCCTGCAAGCCACCGGCGAAGATATAGAGCTTAAATATATTCTGGACCTGCGTGATTTTGAGGGCAGCCCCTATGCCCACCTTGTGACGAAGGATTTCACCCTCATCGAGAACGATCCCGAGGTCAGCATCGTGATGGAGACTATCGGCGGCGTGGGCGCGGCCTATGAGTTTACCCGCCGCTGCCTTGCGGCCGGGAAGAGCGTGGTCAGCTCCAATAAAGAGCTGGTGGCGGCCCACGGGCCTGAGCTGATGTCCATCGCCCGCCGGAACAACTGCGCGTATATGTTTGAGGCCAGTGTGGGCGGCGGCATCCCCGTCCTCCACCCCATAATCCAGTGCATGACGGCAAATCGCATTAAAGAGGTCTACGGCATCATAAACGGCACCACGAACTACATCCTCACCCAGATGTTCAAAAACGGGCAGAGCTATGCCGACGCCCTTGCCGATGCCCAGCGGCTTGGTTATGCCGAGCGCGACCCCTCCGCCGATGTGGACGGGCACGACGCCTGCCGCAAGATCTGTATTTTGTCCGCGCTGTGCTATGGAAAGCATATTGATGTCAGCACCGTACCCACCGAGGGTATCAGGAACATTTCCGAAGAGGATATCGCCCTTGCCGGGGCGGCGGGATATGAAATAAAGCTCCTGGGTCACAGCTTCTGTGAGGATGAAAACGGGCGCACCGCCGTGTATGTCGCACCCCATCTGGTGGCCAGGGACAACGTGCTGGCCGGCGTCAGCGGCGTTATCAACGGCATTGTCCTGCGGGGCAATAACGTGGGCGACGTGCTGTTTTCCGGTGCGGGCGCCGGAAAGCTCCCCACCGCCAGTGCCGTGATGAGCGATGTTATCGAGATAATGCGCAACCCCGGCCCCGCTGGGAAGCCCTTCTGGTCGGCGGAGGATCCGGCGGTCACCGTGCCGGAGGATGAGATCGTCAGCCGCTGGTTCGTCAGCCTTGATGAAAGCACCCCGCTTCCCCAGGGTACCGAAGCCGCTGCGCGGATCGAAGGCCGTTACGCAGTCCTCACCCCCGCCATGGACCGCAAGGAACTTGAAAAACTTACCGCAGGCCGCGGCCTGTCAATGTACCGTCTCCTCGACTGACATATAATATAAGGGGACGGGATTGCCGCCCCACTATCGTCGGAGGGACAAATATGTCTTTGATCGTAATGAAATTCGGAGGAAGCTCCGTAGCAAATAAAGACCGCATCGTCCATGTTGCAGGACTGATAGCGGAGGAATATAAAAAGGGCAATGATGTCGTGGTGGTGCTCTCCGCACAGGGCGATACCACCGATGATCTTATTGCAAAGGCAAATGAGATAAGCTCCGCGCCTCCCGCCCGCGAGATGGATATGCTGCTGTCCGCGGGTGAGCAGATGTCCATTGCGCTGATGGCCATGCAACTGGATCTGATGGGCTTCCCCGCCGTGTCCCTTCTGGGCTGGCAGGCGGGCATCACCACCAATGACCGCCACACCAGTGCGCGGATAAAGGATATAAGCGGCGCGCGCATCAGGGAAGAGCTGCAAAACCGCAGGATCGTTCTTGTTGCCGGCTTCCAGGGTGTGGATCCACGGGGCGATGTGACCACCCTTGGCCGCGGCGGCAGCGATACCACCGCCGTTGCGGTGGCGGCAGCGCTGCGTGCCGATGAGTGCCGCATCTATACGGATGTGGACGGCGTGTATAATGAGGATCCCCGCCGCTATCCCAACGCCGTGAAGTATGACACCATCTCCTATGATGATATGCTGGATCTTGCCCACGAGGGCGCGCAGGTGCTCCACGACAGGAGCGTGCAGATGGCAAAGCGCTACTCGGTGAAGCTGGAGGTGCTTTCCAGTTTTGAGGCGACGCCCGGCACCGTGGTGTTCGGCGACTGAGAACAAATTGGCTAATACAAAAATCCCCTGCCGACACGCGGCAGGGGATTTATTGCGTTTTGGGAGTAATTAAAAAATAATCTCAAAGCTATTGACAACTATATCGACAGACGATATAATGAAATTACGATATATCGGCGCACGATATATCGTGAGTCTGAGTATTACAGGAGGGGATCGGGTGAGCGAGAGCATAGCATTGACCGAGTCCACATATTACATATTGCTGTCACTGTATCAGCCGCGGCACGGCTACGGCATCATGCAGCAGGCGGAGCAGCTGTCGGGCGGTCGGGTACGCCTTGCGGCCGGCACACTTTACGGCGCGCTGGGTGCTCTGTGTGAAAAGGGCTGGATAATCCCCGTGTTGTCGCAGGAGGACAGCCGAAAGAAGGAATACAGGCTGACAGACAGGGGGCTGTCCGTGCTGAAAAATGAGCTGGCGCGCCTGCGCCAGCTGGTGGAAAACGGCGAAATGATACTAAAGGAGGAACTGTGATGGTCGAGCGTAAAAAGCTGCGCAAGGTGTTCTATGCGTGGGACTTTGAAAAAGAGGAGCAGTGGCTCAATGCCATGGCGCAGTCCGGCTGGCTGCTGGATGAAGTGGGCTTCTGTGTTTATTACTTCGTCCCCTGTCAGCCCGGGGAGTACACCATACGCCTTGAAATGCGTGAGCAGGACGAAGCGTACATAAATTTTATGGCGGAGACCGGCGCCGAGTATCTGGGCCGGGTGGTAAAGTGGATATATTTCCGCAAGCATATACGCTACGGTCCGTTTGACATTTTCTCCGACATAGATTCAAGAATTGCCCATCTTAAGAAAATCGCCAAAATGCTGGCGGGGGCCGGCGGCGCCAATCTGATCATAGGCATTGGAAACTCATTGAACCCCGTGCTGGCAATAGGCTGGATAAACCTGCTGTGTGCCACATTTTTGATGTACAGTCTGGGCCGTTTCCATGGCAAGCTGGAAGCGCTGGAACGGGATCGCAGTCTTATGGAGTGATCCGGACGCATAAGTGAAAAATCCCCTGCCGACACACGGCAGGGGATTATTTTGCATTTTACATTAATAAATGGGGTGCTTTGCGGTGAGGGCGGCGACAGCCTGTCTGACATAGTCGCTCTCGCCGTCGGCATCGCGGATGATGCGGCTGATGCAGTCGCCCACAACGCGCATATCCTCTTTGTCGAAGCCGCGGGTGGTCACGGCGGGGGTGCCGATGCGCACGCCGCTGGTGATGCCGGGCTTCTGGGGGTCGTTGGGGATGGAGTTCTTGTTGGCGGTGATGTTGACCGCCTCAAGCCGCTCCTGCAGCATTTTGCCGGTGACGCCGGTGTCCCGCAGGTCCAGGAGCATCAGGTGATTGTCGGTGCCGCCGGAGACCAGCTTTACGCCGTTGTCAAGAAGGGTATCGGCCAGCACAGCGGCGTTTTCCACGATGTCGCGGGCGTACTGCTTGAATGAGGGGGCCATTGCCTCCTTAAGGCACACCGCCTTCGCGGCGATGATGTGCATCAACGGGCCGCCCTGGGTGCCGGGGAACACGGCGCTGTTGAGCTTCTTGCCGAACTCTTCCTTGGCGAGGATCATGCCGCCACGGGGGCCGCGAAGGGTCTTGTGGGTGGTGGTGGTCACCACGTCGGCGTAGGGCACCGGGCTTTCGTGCATACCGCCGGCAACGAGACCTGCGATGTGGGCCATGTCAGCCATCAGCATGGCGCCGTGACGGTGGGCGATGTCGGCGAAGGCCTTAAAATCAATGGCGCGGGGATAGGCGGAGGCGCCGCAGACCAGCATCTTGGGCTGATGCTCTTTAACCAGGCTCTCCACATAGTCGTAGTCGATGTAGCCGTTGTCATCCACGCCGTAGCCGATGCTGTTATAATACTTACCGGACAGGTTCACCTTCGCCCCGTGGGTCAGGTGTCCGCCGCCGGCAAGATCCATGCCCACGATGGTGTCGCCGGGCTGGAGGAATGCGGCGTAGACGGCCAGATTGGCCTGCGCGCCGGAGTGCGGCTGCACATTGGCAAACTCGGCGCCGAAAAGCTGCTTTGCCCGGTCGATGGCGATGCTCTCCACGTCGTCCACGTGTACACAGCCGCCGTAATAGCGCTTGCCGGGGTAGCCCTCGGCATATTTGTTTGTGAGGATGGTGCCCATTGCGGCCAGCACAGCGGGAGATACGATATTCTCCGAAGCGATCAGCTCAATATTCTGCTGCTGGCGGTACAGCTCGTCACCGATGAGGGCGGCGATGGCCGGGTCAGAATCGGCAATACAGGAATGGCTTGCGTTTACAAAATTGTTCATGGTTTCCCCTTTCCAATAAAAAGATGAGCCGACCCCCTGTCTGCTCATCCACAACACTGTATGCAACAGGCGCAAAGCCGCCCGTTAAGAATTTGCATACTCTGTCCTTTGGCCTGAGAGATTCGGCTTGCGCCTTGCACCTTCGGCACTCAAATGAATGAGATTCTCCAGAGCTTCCTCTTGTTTTCAGTCCCGTCCTGGCGGACACCTGAGAGTGTTGCTCCTTCGGCGAGCATAAAGCTGCTTTCCTGAAAACTTTCAGCGGATATATCTGTTTGATATAATCATATCACAGGTGCCGTTTTTGTCAATGCGGCAAAGGGCTGATTTACAGCAACAAAACCCCGCCAATTTGTGTGCATTGCGCCATTTTTTGCACTGACAGCCCTTTTTGACGCTTGTATGGATGCAAAACGCATTGCGCAGTTTTCAAAATGTTTACCCCGTGGGTATTGTAATTTTTTTCGGCAGATGTTATTCTGTTTCTACGAATTATATTGGATTTTTGGAGGATAAACGCCATGACTGTTGAACTGATCGGCTATCCCAACGATGCTGATTGGATGGAGGTCAAGCGCCGCGCCCTGGTCACCATCGGTAAGCGGCCGGTTTCCGCCCCCACCAGCCAGTGGAAGCATGATATACTTGAAGCCCGTCACAGCCCCATCAGATACCTGCGCTACAGCTTTTATATTGAGTGCCCCTCCTGGGTCAGCGTGCATATGGTGCGCCATGTCCATGCCCAGCCCTATGTTAAGAGCCAGCGCAACGACCGCCAGGCGGATTATGACCGCAACAAGGCGCCCCAGGACACACCGGTGTGCATGATCTTCGATGTAAACGCTGAGGAGCTGATGACCATCGCCAACAAGCGCCTGTGTACCCAGGCCGCCCTTGAGACAAGGCAGCTGGTGCAGATGATGTGCGACGAAGCGCTGAAGGTCACCCCCGAGCTGGAGGGTATGCTGGTGCCCATGTGTCAGTATCATGGCGGCGTCTGCCATGAGATGTTCCCCTGCGGCCTTGCACCCAAGGCATAAGCTGCGCTGTCATAATTCAAGGAGAATACAATGAGTTTTATCAAGGCTGAAAAAATCGTCAAATTTCTTCACTCGGTCTGCCTCGTCCTGCTTATCGGCTATCTTATGGTCAGATATAATAACCCCACCCTCGGCTGGATCTGTTTCGGCGGAGTGTTTGTGCTGGCCATTATCTGTTTCCCCATAAGCTGGAAATATATGCGCTGCCCCTACTGCAATCATGTCATCCCCGCTTTCCGTCTGTACGGCGGCGACGGCTGCAACGCCTGCGGCAAGCCGTTTTCCTTCAATTCTCAGGGTTATCTCATCAAAGTGAAGGAAGAAAAGCCCGCCGGCAAGGGCACTGCCCCCAAAAAGAAGAAAAAGAAGAAGTAAAAAGCACCTTATGCCGCCTGCGGTCAGCGCTGCAGGCGGCGTTTTTATGCCCGTTTATTGCGCATTGATTTTAATGCATTTATGTTGTATAATGCTTTAGTCAAATAAAAAAGTCCCGCCCGGCAAGGAGTAGAACATGACCCCCAATAAGAAACTTATAGAAGTAGAGAAGCTGCGAAAGTATTTTTCCGCAGGCAGGAACAAGTATGTACACGCGGTTGAGGATGTGTCCCTGGATATATATCAGGGCGAAACTCTCGGCCTCGTTGGTGAGAGCGGCTGCGGCAAGACCACCTTTGGCCGCACCCTGCTCCGTCTGCATGAGCCCACGTCCGGCAAGATCGTGTATAACGGCGAAAAGCTCTTTGACTCCGCCGACGGCACCGCGGTGAAGATGCTGCCCTACAGGCGCAAAATGCAGATCGTGTTCCAGAATCCCTCCGCCTCCCTCGATCCGCGCACCACCATCGGCGACAGCATCGGTGAGGCGCTTGACATCCACAAGCTGTACTCCACCCGTGCCGAGCGGCAGGAGAGGATCAACTTCCTGCTGGAGGAGGTTGGGCTTGAGCCCTCTTTCGCTCTGCGCTACCCCCGTGAGTTTTCCGGCGGACAGCAGCAGCGCGTGGGCATCGCCCGCGCCCTCGCCGTGGAGCCGGAGTTCATCGTCTGTGATGAGCCTATCAGCTCCCTTGACGTGTCCATCCAGTCCCAGATAATCAACATGCTTGAGGATCTGCAGGCCAGCAAGGGTCTTACATATCTGTTCATTGCCCATGACATCAGTGCCGTGCGCCATATTTCCGACCGCATCGGCGTGATGTATTTGGGCTGCCTTGTGGAGATGGGCGAAAGTGTTGAGCTTTGCGCCAATCCCATCCACCCCTATACGAAGATGCTTCTGTCCTCCGTGCCCGTTCCCGACCCGCAGAAGAACAGATCCCGTGAGCGTATTGCCCCCATCGGCGATATTCCTTCCCCTGTGGATCCGCCGTCGGGCTGCCGCTTCAACACCCGCTGTCCGTATGCATCCGACCGCTGCGCAGAGGAGATGCCCCAGATGAAAGAGCATGCTGCCGGACACTGGGCGGCGTGCCACCTGCTGTAAATATACAAAAAACAAGCCCCACCGCCCTTAGGGCAGTGCTCATAAGACCGTTGACAGGCACAGCAATTGATCTGCTGTGCCTGTTATTGTATAACTGACCAAATTGTGATAGTATAGACGCCGTTAAACAAACTTGAATTTGACGAAGCTAAGTAAAAGGAAGGAAACATATGTCTAAACTATATGATAGAGCAGATATTTATGATTTGATGGAAAGTGAACATCGCTATAAAGCGTTTATGGGACATTGGGCCGAAGTGTTGAAAGGAAAGAATGTCCAAACCTTGCTGGATATTAGTATTGGTAGCGGCGGAGTCACAATTCCCTTGCTGGATTTGGGGATTAGACTATTTGGCTCCGACTTAAGTGAAGCGATGCTTGAACGCTGTGACAGAAAAATCAAAGCCAAAGGTTACGAGGCTGATTTGCGAATTTGTGATTTTCGGAATCTTACCAATCATTTCTCTATGGTCTTTGATTGTGTTGCAAGTACTGGAAATAGTCTTGCTTATGTTACGAATGAAGAACTTCTGAGTGTACTGGAGCAGATGGATGAACTAATTGTACCAGGCGGATATCTTTACTTTGATATTCGAAATTGGGACTATGTTGTAAAAACAAAGCAAAGGTTCTATACATACAATCCAATATTTGATGGTGATACTCGTATCAACTTGGTGCAGTGTTGGGACCATAACTCTGACGGAACGATTGATTTCAATCTTTTGTATACTTTTGAAAAGGATAACCGAATGTTTCAAAAGGAGATATTCCAGGAGCATTATTATCCTGTTCCTCAAAAGCTGTTGCTGGATAAGCTTACATCCATGGGTTACAGTGAGATTGAGCTTCGTAGATTTCCCATCCAAGCTGGTGAATATACGGAAACGTGTGATTGGTATTGTGTAATAGCAAAGAAAGGTAATTGAAATCGGAGTTACTGTTAACTGGCTTCGAAGAACTGTAAAGCCAATTCCAATTGGTAATATAAAAGCGAAGGTTTAACAGCCTTCGCTTTTCTTATATGATGAAGGAGGTCGGCCTGACGGAATTTCCAATTGGGACAATACGCCCGCAGACAAATGTGTCAGCCATCCTTCATCATTCTGCAT